>JAAVYM010000020.1 GCA_022791135.1 Oscillibacter sp. | reverse complement strand
GCATCACCGCCATTCAGATGGATCTGAAAAACGACGGCCTCACGATGGAGATCATCAAAAATGCCCTGGAGATCACCTACGACGGCCGCTGCCAGATTCTGGACCAGATCATGCTCCCGGCTATCGCCGAGCCCCGCAAGGATGTGAGCATGTACGCGCCCAAGATGCTAACCATGCACATCGACCCGTCCAAGATCCGGGAGGTCATCGGCTCCGGCGGCAAGGTGATCCAGAAGATCGTCGCCGATACCGGCGCGAAGATCGACATCAATGACGACGGCTCCATCTTCATCGCCGGCATGGACGCCGCCAGCTGCGACGCTGCCAAGAAATGCATCGACGACATCGTATTTGTCCCGGAGATCGGCGCGCTGTATTATGGCCGCGTGGTGCGGCTGATGACCTTCGGCGCGTTTGTGGAGCTGGCCCCGGGCAAGGACGGGCTGGTCCACATTTCCAAGCTGGCGGAGCATCGGATCGAGAAGGTGGAGGACGCCTGCAAGATTGGCGACATGATGTGGGTGAAGGTAACGGACATCGATGAGAAGGGCCGCGTGAACCTCAGCCACAAGGACGCCGTCCGGGAGATGAAGGCCAAGGAGGCCGCGGGCGAGCGGATAAAGTGATACTTTCTTGAAAGAAAGTATCCAAAGAACTTTATCTCGCTCCGACTGTCCGGAGGTTATCCGGGCCGGAGCGGCGGCAACGTGGAATTGCGCGACCAAGCGGGGCGGACCGGAAGGTCCGCCCTGTTTTTTCCAGGCGGGAAAAATTTCGGGAAAGCGTTGAAAGCCGGAGGGGTTTGTGCTATCCTATATATGTAAAATGGCGCGTGAGGCGCGTGAGACAGGAGGAGCGGAAGATGAGGCATTGGATTTGGAGGATTCTTCTGGCGGCGATGGTGTCCGCGGCGCTGGCTGGGACGGTGCTGGCGGCGGAGCCAATCGACTGGTCTGTGATGGAAGATGAGAATTTTCAATATGAAGCGATCTATGTAAGCGGTACGGACAATTCCAAAGCCAATATCAAAGCCTATAGGGTAAAAAAATATATAGGAGATGAGCGGGAGGCCACCATTCCGGACCGTTTTCACGGCAAACCCGTCACGGAGATCGGGGTGAACACGACGGCTCTCGCCACGCCGGACGAAGCCGCCCTGAAAAATGCTTCTGTTTTTGCGGACTCCAAACTGGACAGCGAAGTAAGCATCCCCAACAGCGTTACGGTCATCAACAGCGGCGCGTTTGCCTACGCCCGGGTGACCGAAATCGTGATCCCCGGGTCCGTGGAGACCATCGAAACCTATGCCTTTGCAAATTGTTCTGCGCTGGTGGATATCAAGCTCCTGGACTATGCGGATAACGAGGGGAACATCCATCCGGGCCACACCACGATTGCGGCCCATGCGTTTGAAGGCTGTAAATACATTAAATCCCTGGATATCCCAAACAGCGTGTCGACGATCAGCGACAGCGCGTTTAAAGGCTGCGCGGGACTGATCGACCTCATCCTCCCGTACAGTGTGAATAAGGTTGCTTCCGGTGCCTTTGCGGAGTGCCGCAACCTGCTGAACGTTACGGTATTGGGCGCGAATGTGGAGTTTGACAAAACATCCTTTGAATGGAGGGATGTATTTAAAACCCAGGATGCAAAGCCTGGCGCATATTTTCACTGTGCTTATTCAGATACAATTACCAATATTGGAAAGATTCTTGACAGCCTGGGAATACCAGGAAAAGAGGTCGGGGAGTATAAGGCCAGAATTCATACCGTGACCGTGCAGAGCGACGGGCTGAGTGTGTCGGGCCGTACGGAACCCCTGTGCCGCAGTACGGGAACAAACGGAAAGGTGACGCTGGCGTTTGCCTGCACGGGCTATAGCGTGAATGTCCCGGTGTATAATGAAGACGGGAGTCCGGCGACAGATGCCGACGGCAAGCCGGTAACCAAGCCCGAGCACAGGGACTGCACCTGTTACAACGGCAAGGACTCCTATAGCCGCACCCTCGATGTCTCCGCCGTGTATCACAACGAAGTGGCGATAACCGAGGTGGTCGAAGCGACCTGCTCGGCTGAGGGCCGCAAGGACGGAACCAAGTGCATCATCTGCGGAGAGGTGCTTGAACCCCAGGAGATCACGCCGGCAACCGGAGTCCATACCTACACCGCCGCCAGCGAAACCGAAGAGCGCAACCTCTTTGCGGTGCGCTGCGACAGCCCCGCCGGTGAGACGGGACTGACGTTGGTGAGCAAAAAATGCGAGGTCTGCGGCCATATGCCGTCGTGCTTTATCTGTGAATTTCTTGAAATGGGTCTGAAGGACGCCAACGCCGGGCTGGAGTCGGTCAGGCAGGAGCTGGCGGACGCGGCCGCCAAAGCGGAGGCCGCCCAAAAGGCCCTGGAAGCGGCGAAGGCGGCCAAGGGAGCGGCCGACGCCGACCTTACCAAGGCGCAGGAGGAGCTGGATGAGGCGAAGAAAACGCTGGGCGAGCTTGGAGCGGACGCCACCCAAGAGGAAAAGGATGCGGCGGAGAAGGCGGTGAAGGCGGCCGAACTGGCCAAGGCCAAGGCGGAGCTTGCGCTGGAGAAGGCGGAGAAGGCGGTGACTGACGCACAGGCAGCCGCTGATGCGGCGGAGCAGAAGCGGGAGGAGGTGCAGGAGAAGCTCGATCAGGACACAACGCTCAGCGCCGCGCAGGCCGCGCTGCGGAAGCACCTGGAAGATGGCCAAAAACATGAGGAATGCGCCAAGTGCAGTGAACTGATCAAGGCAATTGCTGCGGCGCAAAACGACACCGAGAAAGCCGCGGCTGAAACGGCATATGCAGAACACCAGGCCGATCCGGATGCCCACAAACCCAAGGATGTTTCCGACGCCGTCAGTGGGAAGACCATCGATGTGCCGGAGCATGAATGGGGCGACCCCGAGTTTCCGGAGACAGACGCGGATGGCAAGCCTATAGAGGTCCCGGAGTGCGGGTCGGGTGAATTCAAGCGTGTGCCATTGCAGCATACTTGTAAAGTCTGCCAGAAAACAGAACTAACAGGTGAAGAAGAGATAAGGGAAGCGGCGGCGGAGCATAAGCCTCCTGCCGGTACGGGGAGTACCAATGTAAAAGAACCCTCTTGTACGGAAGAAGGACTCAAGGTTTACGATGACTACGAGTGCACCATTTGCCATAAACTCGTAAAGGGGGGAGAGGAAGCCATCTTGGCGAAGGGCCACGAGTGGGTCAGCGTTGGGGAAGTGACAGTAAAAGAGGCCACCTGCGTAGAAGAGGGGCTGAAGCTGATCGGTACCGAGGAGTGCAAGCGCTGCAAGGAGAAAAAAGACGGCGAGGAGGTCGTCATCCCCCGGAAGGGCCACGATTGGGGCGACCCCGTGTCTATCAATGAGGGCAAGGATGATAAGGCTCCCACCTGCGGCGATCCTGGCACCGCTTACGTGACGGTGACATGCTCGGTTTGCCTCGCTGTGGAGGACCAGACCATTGAGATCCCCGCCACGGGCCAGCACGAGTGGGGCGAGTGGGACCGCGTGAAGGAACCCACCGCCTTCGAGGAGGGCCTGCAAAAGCGCGAATGCTCCGTTTGCCATCAGATAGACGAAAGGGCCATCCCCGCCTTGGGCGAATGCGAGGTGCATGACTACGGTGCATGGGAAACCGTGAAGAAACCCACCGCCACGGAGGACGGCCTGCGGAAGCGGGTCTGCAAGGTCTGCGGCCACGAGGATACCGAGAAAATCGATGCAACAGGCGGCGGCACGACCACCGACCCTGACGCCATCGATTACGCCATTGAGTGCATCCAGACAACCAACGGCCGCATCTCCGCCCCCAGCTCCGCCAGGCGGGGCGCCACGGTGTCAGTGAGCTTCAGCCCAGACTCCGGCTATGAACTGGACCAGGTGCGGGTTACCCAGGCCGGCGGAGGCATTATCAATACCACTGGAAGCGGAAACCGGCGGACCTTTACCATGCCTGCCGGAAAGGTGGAGATCCGGGCCACCTTCAGCCGGATCGTCAGCAGCTTCCCCGACTGGTCTGACTCTTCCTCCGGCGCGTCCTCCCATTGGACTGATCCCAGCCAGACGGCCATTCAGGGCGTGCCCCGTCCCGGCGCCAGCCAGCAGCTGTTTTACGATGTTCCCATTGGCCATTGGGCGGCCGGCGAGATTAGCTGGGCCAATCAGATGGGCTATATGAATGGAGACCGCTGGGGCGCTTTTGATCCTGACGGGACCATGACTTTCCAGCAGATGTGGATGGTGCTGGCCCGGGTGAACGGGTATTGGCCGTCCAGTATGGAGGACGCCAAACGCTGGGCGGTGGAAGGCGGCTTTGCCGAGGGCGCCAACCCCACCACTGCGATTACGCGCCATCAGATGGTGACGGCCCTGTTCCGTTGCGCCCGCCTGATGGGCAACATGAATAACAATTACGCCAGCCTGGCGGGTTATACGGACAGCCGGACTGTGCCTGCCTCTGCGCGAAACGCGATGGAGTGGGCCGTGGCCAATGGTATTATTGGAGGCACGTCCAACGGGCGGCTGGAGCCGAATCAGACCATCACCCGGGCGCAGTTTGCGGTGATTCTCTATCGGTTCGGCCAGCGGGTGTGATACTTTTCTCGAGAGAAAAGTATCCAAAAGAGCTTTCCCGCGCGCTGGGGGTCCGGAGGGCGTCCGGGCCGGAGCGGCGGCAACGGGAGCCGGGTTGAAACGAGAAGGATGAGGGGGCGGGCCTTGGGTCCGCCCCTTGGGTTTATGGAGGTGGTGTATGGACACGATTGCGGCGATTGCTGCCGGGGGAAATGTCCCGGGGGCGATTGGAGTGGTGCGGGTGTCCGGGCCGGGATGCTTTGACATATGTGGGCAGGTGTTCCGGGGACGGCGGCCCTTTGGGGAGCAGGAGGCCCGCCGGATGGTGCTGGGGGAGTTTTGGGACAGCCAGGGGCGGGTGATAGACCGGGGGCTGGCAGTACGGTTCCCGGCGCCTCACAGCTACACCGGCGAGGATGCTGCGGAGTTTCACTGCCACGGGTCCCCGGTGGTTTTGCGGGAGGTGCTGGCGGCGCTGTTTGCCGCTGGCGCCCGGCAGGCCGGGCCGGGGGAGTTTACGAAGCGGGCGTTTATGAATGGGCAGATGGATTTGACCCAGGCGGAGGCGGTCATTGACCTCATCGACGCCGAGACGGCCGCCGCTGCCCGGAACGCTGCCGCCCAGTTGGACGGGGGGCTTCGCCGCCGGCTGGAGCCGGTGCAGGAGGCGCTGCTGGAGATTACCTCCCGGTTTTACGCGGTGGTGGATTACCCGGATGAGGACATTGCCGACGCGGGGCCGGAGGAGATTGCCGCCGCCCTCCGGGAGGCGGAGGAAAGGCTGGCGGCACTGCTGGACACCTGCCGCCGGGGGCAGGTGCTGAAAAGGGGCGTGCGGACGGCCATCGTGGGGCTGCCCAACGCCGGAAAGTCCTCCCTGCTGAATGCGCTGGCGGGGTATGAGCGGGCCATTGTCACCGGTGTGCCGGGGACGACCCGGGACACAGTGGAGGAATCCGTTCTATGCGGCGGAGTACTGCTGCGCCTCATCGACACGGCGGGCCTCCGGGAGACGGGGGACGAAGTGGAACGCCTGGGTGTGGAGCGGTCCCGCCGGGCCATGGAAGAGGCGGAGCTGATTTTGCTGGTTCAGGATGGGGCCGTAGAGGTCTGCCCGGAGAACAAGGCCCACTGGGAGGCGGAGTATGTCCTGCTTCATGAGGTGGCGGAAACCGGAAAGCCCTGGCTCTGTATCGAGTCCAAGTGCGATCTCACCACTCCGCATGCATTTTCCGTAGGGGCCATCAAAGAGGGCGCAAACAATCCCGCCGCCTGCCTATGCGTCTCTTCCGTTACCGGGTACGGCCTGGACAGGCTGGAGGAGGCCGTGGCGGCCCTCTTCCCTGCCGGGGACCCGGGGGAGGCCGGGAGCCTTTTGACGGACCAGCGGCAGGAGGAGGCGGCGGGCCGTGCCCGGGCCGCCGTTCGCCGGGCGCTGGAGGCCCTGGAGAGCGGGCTGACCCCCGACGCAGTGCTCACCGACGCGGAAGAGGCTCTGGACGCCATCGGCGAGCTGACTGGGCGGACTGCCAGAGAGGAGATTGTCGAGCGCATTTTCTCCCGGTTTTGCGTGGGAAAATAATCTGGCAGGCTTGTGCGGACAGAAGGCTTGCAGAGGAGAGCGGATTCCCGGAGGGCGGCAGCCCTCCGGGAATTTGCTTGCCGGTACGTGGGAGGAGGTCCGCCGTGTTTCGGCTCGAAAAAATATGTTTTTTAACCCCTCAAAATATGGTTTACAAAACCGCGTTGCGGTGTTACAATAACCATTGCCGAGCCGTCCGGCCCTGCCGGGCAGCTCTTGTACGTGCAAAAATGCGGAAAGAAAGGATATTTCATGAACGATCTGAGCGATCTGCAAGCCCGCCTGCGGGAGCAGCGGCCTGTGGAGTGGGATCAGCTGCCGGATTTTTCCCTCTATATGGATCAGGTTCTCTCCTATATGGACCGGCAGGTGATCCGCTTTGACGGGGACGACGGGCTGACCGCCGCCATGGTAAACAACTATACAAAAAGCGGCCTCGCCCCCCGGGCCGAGGGAAAAAAATACGGCCGGGAGCACCTGGCCTATTTCACGGTCATCTGCATTTTGAAGCGGGTCATGTCCACCAGGGACATGGACCTGCTGATTCGGGAGGAGCTTCAGGGGGACCGGCCGGTGCAAGACGGCTACGCCGCCTTTCGCTCCAGCCTGGACAAGGCGTTGAACATCACCGCCGGGGAGCTGGCCTCCCGGGCCGGGGACGGGGAGCTGGACGATCCGGCCCTGGCGGACGCCGCCATTCACTTTGCCCTGCTGAGCTATGCCGCCGGTGTGGCGGGAAACCGCTGCGTGGCCCTGCTCCGGGAGCGGAAGGGTCCTCCCGCCAAGGGGAAAAAAGAAAAGGAGCGTGATTGAGCGTGGCGGATTACGTAATTATGACCGACAGCTGCTGTGACCTTGCTGCGGACATGGCGCAAAACCTTGAAATTTTGCCTTTGCGGCTGGAGATGAAGGGGAAGAGCTACCGGAATTTCCTGGACGGACGGGAGATTGGCTTTCCGGAGTTCTACAACCGAGTTCGGGCCGGGGAGATGCCCGTCACCTCTGCCGTGAACGTGGGGGAGTTTGACGCCGCCATGCGGCCCGTGCTGGAGTCCGGGCGGGACATTTTGTGCCTGTGCTTCTCCTCGGCCCTTTCCACCACCTATCAGTCCGCCGTCATCGCGGCCAAGGAGCTGGGGGAGGCTTTTCCGGAGCGAAAGGTCTTCGTGGTGGACAGTCTCTGCGCCTCCATGGGGCAGGGGCTTCTGGTCTGGCTGTGCAGCCGGGAGAAGGAGCGGGGAAAAAGCCTGGAGGCCCTCCGGGACTATGCCGAGCAGACCAAGGGGCGGATCTGCCACTGGTTCACCGTGGACGATTTGAACCACTTGAAGCGGGGCGGCCGGGTCAGCACCACGGCGGCGCTGTTCGGGACCATGCTGTCCGTCAAGCCAGTCCTCCATGTAGACGATCAGGGGCGGTTGATTCCTATGGAGAAGTGCCGGGGGCGGCGGGCCTCCCTAGTGGCCCTGGTGAACCATATGGAGAAGGCCGCCGTAGACCCGGGAAACCAAACGGTGTTCCTCAGCCACGGCGATTGCCTGGAGGACGCGGAGTTCGTGGCGGAGGAGATTCGCCGCCGCTTCGGGACCAGGGACATCCGCATCAGCTACGTGGGTCCGGTCATTGGGAGCCATACCGGCGCGGGAGTGGTGGCCCTGTTTTTCCTGGGTTCCCCCCGCTGAGAAAGGAGGGAATCCATGCGCTGGCTGGAAGTACGCATCGACACGAATCACGCGGGATTGGAGACGGTCCAGGCCATGCTGTCCGCCCTGGGGGTGGACGGCGTGGCCGTAGAGGACGAGGAGGAGTTCCAGAACTTCCTGGAGAACAACCGGGACTACTGGGATTACGTGGACGAGGAGCTGGAGCGCCATATGGCGGGCCGGTCCCGAATCACCTTTTATCTGGAGGCAAAGGAAGAGGGCTTCGCCAAGCTGGGGGAGGTCCGCATAGCCCTGGCGGCTCTAAAGGCGGAGCGGCAGGACCTGGGAACACTGCTGATGACCCTGGAGGAGGTGCAGGACGCCGACTGGGAGAATAGCTGGAAACAGTACTACAAGCCCATGGAGATTGGCCGGCGGCTGCTGATTGTCCCCCAGTGGGAGGAGGCGGAGCCGGGGGACCGGGTGCCCGTCTACCTGGACCCGGGACTGACGTTTGGCACCGGCGCCCACGCCACGACCCGCCTGTGCCTGACGGCCCTGGAGGAGCGGATCCACGGCGGCGAGCGGGTGCTGGACCTGGGATGCGGCAGCGGCATCTTGTCCATCGCGGCGCTGCGTCTGGGCGCGGAGTCGGCTCTGGCGGTGGACATCGACGACAAGTGCCGGGACGCGGCGGGGGAAAACGCCGCCCTCAACGGCATCGGGCCGGAGTCCTTCACCGTCTTTACCGGCAACATCCTGACGGACGAGGCTGTGGCGGAGCGAATCGGCGGAGGCTATGACGTGGTGCTGGCCAACATCGTGGCAGACGTGATCATCGCCCTGGCTCCCCGAATTCGGGGGCTGCTGAAAGAGGGCGGGACCTTCCTCTGCTCCGGCATCATCGAGGGCCGGGCGGAGGAGACGGCGGCAGCGCTCACCGCTGCCGGGCTGAAGATTCGGGACCGTTGGGAGGACGGCGGCTGGTACGCTTTTGCCTGCAAATAACAAGAGCCGGGGGGCCGCTGACGGCCTCCCGGCTTTTCGCTTCATTCGGGCTGAATCTGATCCCAGGCCATCACCAGGCCCACGCCCTCCAGCTCTATGGGGAGGGAAGTCCCCCGGTAGAGGTCCGTGACGTGAGTTATGCGCGCCTGTGCGCCTTCCGGCAGGCAAAAGAGAACCCGTCCCCCGGACGCCAGGAAATACTGCACCAGGGGTTGGCCGCCGTCCTTTTGAAGTCCCGTGACCCGAAAGAATGTCTCGCCGCTGATCTCTTCCGTGCCCTGGTCCTGGAGAATGTAGGCGTCCTCCCCCATATGCCGGGCGGCCAGGCCGCTTTGCTCCAGAATGTAGCGGCAAAAGGCCCCGCCCGCGTGGGCTTCATACTGCGCCCGGGCGTAGCCGGCGTCGAAGCCGCCGCCCTCCGTGGAGACGGCGTCGTAAAAGGACAGCTCCCCATGGCAGAGGAAAATCTGATAGGTCATCGCCCCGCCGTATTTGTCCTGGAGGACGCGGTACCAGCTCTCGGCTTTCAGATCGTCCAGCAGCGCCCCCAGGGCGGTAATGGCCTCCCCCGCCCCCAAAAGGGGCAAATCAAAGAGATAGGCCCCCGGGGCCTCTCCCAGGCTGCCCTGGTAGCCCTCCCCGGCGCTGTCGAAGCGCAGGCCCAGCCCCCACGCCTCCGCGAACTCCTCCAGCTTCCGCTTCAGCAGGATGTGGGGGTAATCGGTCCGGTAGCCGGCCCGGCGTTCGCTGCGCTCCCCGTCCGGGAGAATCCAAAAATAGAGGGAGGGGGCCGCCGCCGGGGCGCAGATTTCCTCACGATCCTCCAGGGGATGGACAAAAGCCTGGCCGAAATCCTCCTCCAGCCACTGGAGGGACTGGACCTGCCATTGCTTTGCCTCGCGCCGCTGGGTGAAGTCCCGGTACGCGCCCCGGAGGTTCACCCACAGCCCCACCGCCATGAACACGGCGAGAATAGAAAAGCAGACGGCGATGCCGGTCTTCCGCCAGGCGGGAAAGCTCCGCCATCGGTTTCGCCAGACGCTGCGTTCCCTGGCCAGGCGGCGGCGGTCCTGGCGGTGCACACCGAGAAGCTGATAAAGGCGGCGGTATATCGGATAACGAGAGCCGTTCTGGAATTCATAGGCCCGAAAAATGGCTCTGCGAATCTCCAGGGAGAGATCCGGATGCCGCTCCAAAAAATCTTCCAGGGCGAAGATAAAATCGAGGTTGGCCCGGACGCTCAAGAAGGCGGGGCTGTCCAGAAACCGCTGCCATTGGGCCGGGGACGCGCCGGAGGCATAAAGCAACTCCAGGGCGCGGATTGCCAGCAGGACTGCGTCCCGCGTCTCGTCCCGGTCCAGGGACTGCCGCTGCTGGGCGGCATAACGGGCGCGGTTTTTCCGGCGGAGCTGTTCCATCCTTCGGAGGTTGGCCTCCCGGGCCTCCGCCTCCCCCTCGGCAAAGAGCCGTTCATAGTCCCAGTCAGAGGTTTCTACCGGGGCTTGCGGCTCCGGGGCAGGGGGGCAGGGGGGCTGTCCAGAATCCTCCAGGGATTCCCCCGGGTCCATTGTAGCGGAGGGCTGCCCGGAGGCCCCGCCGCCCGAAAAAACCGTTGTGTCCGGCTCCGGGGTTCCCCGGCTCCGGCGGCGGGCGTCACGGCTGGCCTGCTGATAGGCGGCGTGGAGGCGCTGGAAGCCCTCCGGGTCGTCCTCGGGATGGGTGGTTTTCAGCCGCTGGGCATAGGCCCGCCGGATTTCCGGCAGCTCCGTGGGTCCAGGCAGGCCCAGCTCGCTCCAAGGCCAGCTCACGGTGCGTCCTCCTCATTCAAAGGCTCCGGCGGCAGGGCCGCGTCGCCCAGATAGGCTTCCGCCCGGTCGAAGAAACGGTCCAGGCGGCGGGTGGCCTTGGCGATTTTCAGAGCCTCCTGACTGGATAGAATCTTTTGATACCAGTCCAGATGCTCCGCCACCTGCTCCCGCAGGCTCCCCACCGTTGCGGCATAGAGCCGCTCCCCCCGGGCCACCATGGCACGGCACGCCTCCTGCTCCCGGGGGTGAAGCTTCAGGCGGGACAGCTCCTGAAGCCGCCGCTGAACCTCTTGGGGGGACATGCCCTGGTTCTGGAGCACCAGGTGCTCCGCGTGGCCGGCCTCGTTGACCACCTCCACCTCCAAAAGGCCGTTAATGTCGTATGTAAAGCGAATGCGCACAGACTGCCGTCCCCGGGGCGCAGGAGGTACGGGGACCAGGAGCTTTCCCAGGAGGGTGTTGTCCGCACAGTAGCGGTTTTCCCCCTGGTAAATCTGCACGTCCACCTTATCCTGGTTATCCCGGACGGTGTAGTAGACACCCATTTTGCTGGTGGGAAGGACGCTGTTGCGCTCGATGATGGGACTCATCAGATCCCGGCCCTGCTCGCTCTCGTTGTACCGGGCCACCCCCAGGGTGAAGGGGCAGACGTCGGTGAGGACCAGCTCCTTCAAATCCCCGGCCCGGGCCTTCATCCCCGCGCAGATGCCCGCCCCCAGAGCCACGGCGGTGTCCGGGCGGCTGTCCCGGACAGGCTCTTTGTGCAAAAAGCGGGAGATATAGCGCCGCACTGCCGGCATGTGGCTGGACCCGCCCACCAGCACCAGATCGTCCAGCTCCTGAGGGGAGACGCCGCTGTCCAGGAAGACCCGCTGGATGGGGACGGTCATCCGCCGGAAGAGGGCGCTGCACTTGCGGATCAGCCACTCGTTGCTCAGGGTGAGGGAGGCGGAGATGGTGCCGTCATCTACGGATAACATCACCAGCTCCTGCCGGCTCAGGGCCATTTTACACTGCTCAGCCTGGCGGGCCAGCAGTTCCCGCTGGCGGGGGGCGAGGCCGTCAAACTCCAGGCCGCAGTCGTCGCAAAAGCCCCTGGCGATAGCCAGGTCAAAGTCGGACCCGCCCAGGCGGTTGTCCCCGCTGACGGCGGTGACGCTGACCACGCTGCCGAACCGCTCCACCAAGGATACGTCCAGAGTCCCGCCCCCCAGATCAAAGACCAGGCAGACCTTGTCCTCGTCTCCCTCCCGGATATGGCCCGCCACAGCGGCGGCGGAGGGTTCATTTACCAGCCGCTCCACCTTCAGCCCCGCCAGGGCGGCGGCCCGCTTTGTGGCGGCCCGCTGGGCCTCGGCGAAATAGGCGGGGACGCTGACCACCGCCTCCTCCACGGCCTCTCCCAGATAAGCCTCCGCGTCCTCCCGCAAACTGCGCAGCACCAGAGACGACAGCTCCTCCGGCGTAAAGGTCCTGCCGCCCAGGGTATAGGTCCTGGAAGTGCCCAGAAAACGCTTGAAGCGGGCGGCGGTCCGTTCCGGGTGGGAAATCAGGCGGTCCCTGGCGGCGCGGCCCACCAGAATGCCGCCGTCCTCATCCACGCTGACGGCGCTGGGGGTCAGAAAATCCCCGGCGGCGTTGGGAATGAGTTCGCTCCTCCCGTCTCGCCAAACGGCGGCCAGGGAGTTGGTGGTGCCCAGATCAATTCCAATAATTGCCATGCTTTGTCACCGCTTTCCTCCGGTTTTGCTGCCCATATCATAGCATCATCCAGAAAAAAATGCAACAGCCGGCAGGGAGCCGCCCGTCTGGGCGGCTCCCTGCCGGCGAAAGGCCGTGAGGCGGCGGGGCCGATGGTTACGCCGGCCGCTCCAGCACGCGGCAGAGCATAGACGCGGCCTCGCCACGGGTGGCGGAGCGGGCGGCGGCGTAGGTCGTCGAGGCCATGCCCAGGGCCTGGGCGATGGCGGCATAGCCCAAGTCCTCCTCGGGAATGCTCCCCTTGTCGGAATACGCGCAGGTGAAAATACCCCCGCCCAGGCGGGCGGCAGGGCCGTACCCGGCGGCGTTCAGCAGCATTTTGATCACCTGGCCCCGGGTTAGCACCGCGCCGTCGTTCCGCTCCGCCGGGGTCAGAAGGCCCAGGCGGTAGGCGGCGTAATACTCGCTCTCCCGGCCGTCCGAGCTCCTGGCGTCCGGGTCCAGCGCCCCTCCCTGGACGCTGTAGACCAGGCAGACCAGCTCCCACTGGGTGATGACCTTCCCGGGGCGGAAGCTGTCCGAGGCGAAGCCCACATGGTAGCCTGCCAGCTTTTCAATGTCCGCCTTTGCCGCGCTTCCGGCCAGGTCCGTGTAGGCCAGAGGCTGTTGGGCGTTCCCCCAGTCCCGGATCACCTCGCCGGTTTTGGCGTCCACGCCCGCGTAGTCGCCCTCCCGCTCCAGGCCGTAGGTCAGCCGGAGGGCATAGGAATACTCCATGCCCTGTTCCAGCAGCCTGGCCTGAACAGGGTCGGACTTCACCAGCTTTTGGGGCACCCGCCGGTACGCCAGGGTCGTCTCGTAGGTCCCCGCCCAGGCCGCCAGGGCTGTCTCCTCGGAAACCAGCCCGCTGGCGCTGTCAAAAGTCACGGCGTCGTCCCACGCGTAAGAGAGGGAGTAAATGGACCCGTCCGCGCCGTCGATGCCCACATGGACGGCGTTGCCCCGGAAGGGCAGGCCGCCCACCTCCTGGGCAAAGGTAAAGTGCCAGTAGGGCTGAGCGTCCATCCGCCAGGGCGCGATCTCGCTGCCCGCCTGATACAAAACCAGGTCCCGGTCCGGACGCCAGGCTTTTAAAAACGCCTCCGCCTTTTTCAGGGCGTCCTCGTCTGTGAATGTTTTCTCCCGGTCATTGGGGGCGGAGGACCAGACGGACTCCACCGCGCCGGTCTTGGCGTCCACGGAGAAATTCCGGGTGAGGCGCTTCCCGTTTTCCGTCCGGGCGTAGCGCAAAGAGCAGAGGACCTGCTCCTCCCCGCCCTCGTAGGCGGCGGAGATCAGGGAATAGCCCCGCAGGCCATAGGCGCTCTCCGCCCGGAGGGCCTTGTCCAGCTCCTCCTTGGAGAGGATGCCCTCCATTTGCGCCACGCCCTCCTGCTCCGCCTCCGTGAGGGAGCCGTTTTCATCGGCGGCAGACTCCGCGCGGTCGGTGGGCGCGGCCCCGCCGGCGGCGGTATGATAGCCCTGGTCCAGCTTTTTCTCCAGCTCCGTCACGTCCAGGACCTCCCCGGTCTTGGCGTCCACCTGGAACTCGTGGGTGGACTTTGGCGTGTAGCGGAGGATGGCCCTGGTGCCGCTGGGCTTTTCCAGCACGTATTCCAGGCGGAGGGCCAGGGTGTCCTTTAAGCTCCCGTCCGCTTGGGTCCGGTCCGCCTGGGCGTCCGGGGCGGGCACGGAGCCGGCGAAGGCCGTCTCCGGCACGTCCCGGCTGAAATGCGTCACCTGCCCGTTTTTCACGGTGATATGCCAGTGGAGGGGCGAGGGCAGGCCGTTCAGGGTGATCGTGCCCTCCCAGGAGCTGCCGGACTGTCCGCCGGTGAACCCGGCCTCCTTGTCCTTCAGTTCCGCAACCTCTCCGCTGCGGAGGACGCGGGATAAAAAGTCCTCCGCAGCGGCCCGGTCCTCCGTCCCGACGCTTTCCGGGAAGGCGGGCAGATCATCCCAGCGGTAGTCGTTGGGGCTGGGGTCGTAGTCCCAGCGATAGAAATAGGTAACGGTGCCGTCCTCCAGGGCCTGGATGGAGAGGGAGCGCTTCTCCCCCTGCCACTCCAGGTTCCAGACGGGAGCCAAGTCCTGCTCCACGCCGCCGTGAAAGGACTCATACTCGTCCGTGTTCAGGGACAGAGCGGACTTTACCGCCTGGGTGACCTTGGCCAGCCGGGCATCCGCGGATTCCTCCGCGGCGGCGGCGGGCAGGGCCAGGGCCGCCAGCAGCGCAGCGGACAGAGCCAGGGAAAGCAGTCGTTTCATAGATCGTCCCTCCAAATCGTGTGTTGTCCGTTTAGACGGCGGGGAGCGGGAAAAGGTTCCCGCCTCCGGCAAATCATTTCAGCTCATCCAGCGTCAGGGAAAAGCTGTCCATGAAGGTGTCCAGGAAATATGCCACCTCCGGCAGGCCATAGCCCTCCAGGATCCTCCGGGTCTGCCCGGCGGCCTCCCGGAACTCCAGGTTCCCGGCCTTCAGCTCCTCCACGCACTTGATGTACGCCGAGAGCTTGTCCGCCGCCTTCACCAGCTTATGGACCTCCGGGTCCACGTCGGTGAGGACGGGGGCGTAGGCGCCCCGCAGCTCCTCCGGCAGCATGGCCAGGAGCTTCCGCTCCGCCACGGCCTCCACATCCTTATAGGCGCTGCGGATGGCGGGGTTGTCGTATTTGATGGGCGTGGGCATGTCCCCCGTCAGAATCTCGCTGGCGTCGTGGTACAGCGCCGCCGCGGCCACCAGGCCGGGGTCCACCGCGCCGCCGAATTTTTCGTTGCGGATCACCGCCAGGGCGTGGGCCAGCACGGCGGCCTGATGGCTGTGTTCCTGGACGTTTTCCTGGGCGGTGTTGCGCATCAGCGCCCAGCGCTGGATGAAGCGCATCCGGGAAATGTAGGCAAAAAAGTGACTGTGCATGGGTTCACTCCTCCAGTTCTCCCCACAGGGACTGCCCGTCGGTTCCGGTGATCCGGACGGGCCGGATTTGGTTGTGCAGGCCGCTGCCCTCCGCCAGGACCTCGGCGTAGTTGGGGGCGTGTCCCAGGAAGCGCCCGTCGGGTCCGGGCTGCTCGAAGAGCACATCATACCGCTCCCCCACGCAGCCGTCCAGATAGGCCCGGCGCATGTCCGTGGCGGCGGTTGCCGCCTGGAGTGCGCGCTGCGCCCGGACGGCCTTGGGTAATTGCTCCATGTCCGCCGCCGGGGTGCCGGGGCGGGCGGAATAGGGGAAGATGTGCATCCGGGCGAAGCCGCACCGGCGGATAAAGGCCAGGGTCTGGGCGAACTCCTCCTCGGTCTCCCCCGGAAAGCCGGTGATCAGGTCCGTGGTGACGGCGGGGCGGTGGAAATGGCGGTTAAGCAGCTCCACGGACTGGAGGTAACGGGCGGTGTCGTACTTGCGGCGCATCCGGCGCAGCGTCTCGTCGCAGCCGCTCTGGAGGGACAGGTGGAACTGGGGGCAGAGATCCGGCAGCAGCGCGGCACGCTGGCAAAACTCCTCGGTGATGGTCCGGGGTTCCAGGCTGCCCAGGCGGAGCCGGACGCCGGGCACGGCGGCGCTGACAGACTCCAGAAGGTCGATGAGGGTCAGCCCCTCGTGAAGGTCCCGCCCCCAGGAGGAGATCTCAATGCCGGTCAGGACGATTTCCCGATAGCCCGCCGCCTTCAGTTCGGCGGCCAGAACCGCCGCCTCCCCCATGGGCAGGGAGCGCACCGGCCCCCTGGCGTGGGGGATGATACAGTAGGAGCAGAAGTTGGCGCAGCCGTCTTCCACCTTTAAAAGGGCGCGGGTCCGGCCCTCCAGCCCCCCCGCGGGGAGCCACTCAAAATGCCGCCGCTGGAGGGGATGGTCGATGGCCTCCCGGGGAATCCGCTCCCGGACGGCCTGCTCCAGCAGCGTCAAAAAGCCCATCCGGTCCCCGGAGCCGCCCAGCACGTCGGCCTCCAGGCTCCGGGCCTCGGCGGGATGCGTCTGAGACCAGCAGCCGCACACGGCGACGACGGCCCCGGGCCGCTCCCGCCGGAGGCGGTGGGCCGCCTGACGGGATTTCTGGTCGCTGGCGGCGGTGACGGAGCAGGTGTTGACGACATAGGCGTCGGCCTCCCCGTCAAAGGGCACGATTTCGTGGCCCCGGGCCTGGAGTTCTTGCTCCATGGCCTGGGTTTCGTATTGGTTTACTTTGCAGCCGAGTGTGTAGAATGCTACTTTCATGGATTCTCCTTGCACTTTCCGGGATTTGCCTTTATAATGGCTTGGTATGTATTATACCGTGGACACCCCCCTTTGGGCAAGCCCCAACGAAAGGAGTTTTCCGATGATTTATCTGGACTACGCCGCCACGGCCCCGGTTCCCCGCTCCGTGGCGGACGCCATGTACGAGGTACTTGCCGGGCAGTACGGCAACCCCAGCTCCCAGTACTCCCTTGGGACGGAGATGAAAAAGCGGGTGGAGGGCTGGCGGGCCGCTGTGGCCGCCGCCATGGGCTGCCCGGCGGAGCGGCTGTTTTTCACCTCCTGCGGCACGGAGGGGGACAACTGGTCCCTTCGGGCCGCCGCGTGGCAAAACCGGCATCTGGGCCGTCACATCGTCACCACGGCGGTGGAGCACAGCGCGGTGCTGGAGACCTGCCGGCAGCTGGAGCAGGAGGGCTATGAGATCACCCGCCTGGAGCCGGACCAGGACGGCCGGATCACAGCCGCTCAGGTGCTGGAGGCGGTCCGGCCGGACACGGCGGCGGTCTCTATCATGCTGGTGAACAACGAGCTGGGCACGATCTATCCCATTGAGGAGATCGCCTGGGGCCTTCCGGCCCGAAACCCCAAGACGCTGCTTCACACCGACGCCGTCCAGGGCTTTACGGCCTTTTCCGCCAAAGACCTGGGGGCGGATCTTGTCTCCGTCTCCGCCCACAAGATCGGCGGCCCTAAGGGGGTGGGCGCGGTATATGTTGGTCCCCGCCTGCGCAATCCCCGCCCGCTGCTGGCGGGCGGCGGACAGGAGGGCGGCCTCCGCTCTGGAACCGAGGCCACGGCCCAGATCGCGGGCTTTGCCAAGGCGGCGCAGCTGCGGATGGAGCGGCTGGAGTCCGACCGGGCCTGGCTGGCGGAGCTGCGGGCCTACGCGCAGGAGCGGCTGCTGGCCATTGCGGACATGGTCCCGGTGGGCCGGGGCACGGCTCCTCATATCCTGGCCGTGTCCCTGGCGGGCTGGCCCAGCCAGAACATCGTCAACGACCTGGGCAGCCAAGGCATCTGCATCTCCGCCGGCTCTGCCTGCCACCAGGGCAAGCCCAGCCACGTGGTGGCGGCGCTGAAGCTGCCCAAGCGGACGGCCGCCGGGGTGATCCGCCTGAGCTTCGGGCCGGAGACCACCCGGGCGGACGTAGACGCCTGCGCCGGGGCCCTTCGGCGGCATCACGACAGCCGGCTGCCCATGCTGTAACGGCTTTCCTCCGGGAGGGGCCTCCCCTCCTGGTTTCCCTGTTTTATATTCCGTATGACAAAAGGTGCGCTATGTTCAATTTTCTCCGCCGTGAGCCGGGCTTTTACAAGCGGCTATTCCGGCTCTCCCTTCCCATGATCCTGCAAAACCTCATCACCTTCTCCCTGGGCCTGATCGACACCTTTATGGTCTCCCGCCTGGGGAATGCCGAAATGGCGGCGGTGACCACCGCCAACGTCCCGGTGTTTCTTCTCATCAGCATTGTCTTCGGCGTGCAGAGCGGCCTGGGCATCCTGGTGAGCCAGTATTGGGGCAAGGGGGACGCGAAAAGCGTCAGCCGTGCCCTGGGCGTGGCCTCCCTCCTGGGGTCGGCGATCACCCTGACCCTGGCGCTGGTGTTCTTCTGCTTCCCGGTGCCCGTGATGGATCTTTTGTCCAACCGCCATGACCTGAGCCTCCTGGGGGCGCCCTACCTCCGGGTCATCGGCTTTTCCTACGTATTCAACATGCTCTCCTCTATCTATGCCAGTGCCCAGCGCAGCGTGGAAAATCCCAGCTTTGGCATGAAGCTCTTCGGCTTTTCCACCATTTTGAACACGGGGCTGAACTACCTGCTGATTTTCGGCAACGGGGGCTTCCCCGCCCTGGGGGTGGCCGGAGCGGCCATTGCTACGCTGCTGGCCCGGATGAGCGAGTTTGTCATCTGCGCCGTCTGCGCGTTGCGGAGCCGGCGGATTCCCCTGGACCTGGGGCTTTTCTTCCGCCCCGGTCTGGAAATGACCCGCCGCTTTGTGAAGTACGCCTCCCCGGTGGTGCTCAACGAGACGGTGTGGGGACTGGGGAACTCCCTGCTCACCGTCATCCTGGGCTACACGGAGAATTCCGTGGAGATGCTGGCGGCCAACGCCGTCATGGGCAACCTGAACCGGCTGTTCCTGGTGGTGTGCTTCGGCCTGGGGGCTGCTACGGCGGTGATGGTGGGCAAGGCCATCGGCGAGGGGCAGAGCCGCGCTCGGGTCATGGAGCTGAGCCGCACCCTCCTTTGGTTTTCCGTGTTGGTGGGGGGCGTGCTGGCGCTGTTTTCCCTGGCACTGGTGCCGCTGCTGTTCATCCCGGTAATTTTTCCCATGTTCAAGCTCTTTGGCGAGTCGGCCGAGATTGCCGCGGCCCTGGCGGTCATGGGCTTTGCCGCCATTCCCCTCCACGCCTGCGCCATTTCCGCCGTCACCGGCGTCCTCCGGGCCGGCGGGGACGTGTTCTGGTCCACGGCGCTGGACGTAGTTCCCCAGTGGGTCATCTGCTTGCCGGCGACGGCGGTAACGGCCCTGGTTTTCCGGCTGGGCTGCTGGCCCATTGCCTTTGCCATTCAGCTGGAGAGCATTGTGAAATTCCCCCTCTGCCTCTGGCGGGTCCGGAGCGGGCGGTGGATCAATGACGTGACGGGGGGCGGGGAGCCATGAGCTTGCTGCGCTGCCCCCTCTGTGCCGGACCGCTGGAGCGGCTGGAGGGGACCTACCGCTGCCCGGCTGGCCACAGCTTCGACGTGGCCAGGGAGGGGTATGTCCACCTGCTGCTGCCAAACCAAAAGCACTCGCCCCTCCCTGGCGATGACCGGGATATGGTGCTGGCCCGGCAGGCGTTCCTATCCAAAGGGTATTATCAATCGCTATTATATACGATTTGCAATCAATTTCTAATCCTTCCCAGCGAAGTTCCTGTTGTCTTGGATGCGGGCTGCGGCGAGGGCTGGTACACCGCCGGGGTTTTTCAGGCCCTCCGTGCCGCCGGGAAATCCCCTCGCATGGTGGGGACGGACATCTCCAAGCTGGCCCTCCGGACCGCCGCGAGGCGGGAGCCGGGCATTGAGTTTGCCGTGGCGTCCTCCTACCGCCTGCCGGTGAGGGACAGCTGCGCCGACGGGCTGCTGAACTGCTTTTCCCCCCTGGCGCTGGAGGAGTTCCGCCGGGTGCTGAAACCCGGCGGGCGGTTTGTCTATGTGGTCCCCGGCCCCCTGCATTTGTGGGAGCTGAAGGAGGTCCTCTACGACCGGCCCTATCCCAACGAGGACAGGCAGACGCCCTACGAAGGCTTTACCTACCGGGAGATTGTCCCGGTGGATGGGACGATCCGGCTGGAGCGCCGGGAGGATCTTCAAAACCTCTTCCGCATGACGCCCTATTTTTGGAAGACCCCCAAGGCGGGGGCAGAGCGTCTGGCGGCCCTGGACTGTTTGGAGGTCCGGACATCCTTCCGTGTCCACGTTTTTGAGAAGGACCGGGGCTGACGGCCTGAAGAGCGAGCTGGCGAAACATTTTCACTGAGAGGAGACTTTCCATGAAACCCAATCCCACCCGATCCGCCTTCATTCTCATCGACATGGAAAACGGCTTTGTAGACCGTCGCGGCGGACATTGCATCCGGGGCGCCCAGGCCACGGTTTCCGCCTGTGCCCATGCCCTGGACCTGGCCCGGGCCAAGGGCATCCCGGTTTTCTTTGTCAAGCGGATCTACCGGGCGGACGGCAGCGACGTGGAGCTGACCCGCTATGCTGCCTGGAAGGCCGGCGGTCACGCCTGTACCCCTGCCTCCACCGGCCCCAACAGCGCCCAGGCCCCGGAGTGCCTCCGGCCCCAGCCGGGAGACTATACCATCATCAAGCCCCGCTGGAGCGCGTTTTTCCAGACAGAGCTGGACCTGATTCTCCGCCGTCTGGATGTGCGGACCGTCCTTCTGGCGGGGACCACCACCCCCAACTGCGTCCGCACCACCTGCTACGACGCCATCGCCCTGGAGTACAACACCGTAGTGCTGACGGACTGCTGCTCTTCCCAGACGGAGGAGATCCAGCGGGTGAACCTGGAGGATATGCAGCGCGTCGGCGCGATCCTGATGGACAACGCGGCCTTCGCCGCCTATGGTCCCGGCACAGTGGAGGATCTTTCCGCCGCCATCCGGGGGGAAATGCTGGTTTCCAGCGCTTTTCCGGAGCCGTTCCGGGCAGACGGCAGCTCTGTGGGCTGGAAAGACCTCTGGTAATTCTGCGTGCAGTTGTGAACGTTTGCGCGAAAGTGCACAGCCCTTCCGTCAAAGCGTAAAAAAAGCCAAAGTTGCTTTGGCGAAATCGGAAAATTTCCGAAAACTGCGCGGATACCCGTTGATTTTTCAGCGGAAAAATGCTACTTTGTTCATAGCGAAAACGATTGCGGAGGGGGCCGGCTGGGTCCCATGCCCGCCGCTTTCCATCTTCCGCCCGCGGCGCCCCTGCGCAGGGTCCCGGGCGGCAATTTTTCAAGGAGGTCGCTTCCCATGTTTGATCCTAAGACTGTATCCCTTGGCATCGCGCCCATCGGCTGGTGCAACGACGATATGCCGGAGCTGGGCGGAGAGAATACGTTTCAGCAGATCGTCAGCGAAATGGCGCTGGCGGGCTTTACCGGCTGTGAAATCGGCAACAAATACCCCTCGGACCCTGCTGAGCTGAAAAGGGCTCTGGACCTGCGCGGCATGCGCATCGCCAGCCGCTGGTATTCCTCCTTTATCCTGACCCGCCCCATTGAGGAGGAGGAGAAGGACTTTCAGGCCAACCTGGATTTCCTGGCCGCCGTAGGGGCTAACCGGATCAACGTCAGCGAGCAGAGCTATTCCATCCAGGGCAAGATGGACACCCCCATTCTCACCGGCGGGCACAAGCACGTGATGGACGGCGCCGAGTGGGAGCGCTTTTGCGACGGTCTAAACAAGCTGGGCAAGATCGCGGCGGACCGGGGCTTCAAGCTCTGCTTCCACCACCACATGGGCACCGTGGTCCAGACCAGCGAGGAAACGGACCGCATGATGGCCAACACCGACCCCCGCTATGTCTTCCTTTGCTATGACACCGGCCACTTCACCTTCGCCGGGGAGGATCCCCTGACCATGCTGAAGAAGTACGTGAACCGGGTGGGCCATGTGCATCTGAAGGACATGCGTCTGCCGGTGGTGGAAGAAGCCCGGAAGAACAACTGGAGCTTCCTCCAGTCCGTGCGCAACGGCGCGTTCACGGTTCCCGGCGACGGCGGCGTGGATTTCGATCCCGTGTTCAAGGTGCTCTCCGACGCGGGCTACCAGGGCTGGCTGCTGGTGGAGGCCGAGCAGGACCCTGCCAAGGCGAATCCCCTGGAGTATGCCATGAAAGGCAGGAAGTACATCCGCGAGCACACGGGGCTGTAAGCCAGGGCGCCTCTCCCGGCTTCCGGCACGGCTGGGACCGGGGAATTTAGGCGGTATAACGCCGCGGCATGAATTGAATTTTTGATCTGGAGATGATTCCGATGACTTATTTCAGCAAGAACGGTCAGCTCAAACGGGGCTACAATGTCTACATAGACGCCGCCGCAGACGACATGGGCACGCAGATGGACGTGGGCCTCCTCATTTTGGAGGAGGGCGATACCTTTACCATTGAGGAGCCGGAGAAGGAGACGGCCGTGCTCCTCTTCGAGGGGAAGGTGTGCTACGAGTGGGCCGGAAAGTCCGTGGAGGCGGACCGCCCGGACTGCTTCCACCACGAGGCCTACTGCCTCCTGGCGGGCCGGGGGGAGAAGATCACCCTCACCGCCCGGACCCACAGCGAGCTGTATATCCAAAAGACCCGGAACGGCAAGCCCTTTGAAGCGGTGCTGTACACCCCCGACACCGTCCAGACCCAGCACGCCGGAAACAAGGGCGAGCTGCTGGGCTGCATGGAGCGGGAAATCAAGACTTTCTTCGACCATGACAACGCGCCCTTTTCCAACATGGACCTGGGCGAGGTGCTGAACCACCCCGGCAAGTGGTCCTCCTACCCCCCCCAGCACCACCCCCAGCCGGCGGGCGACTTCTACCGCGTCGCCGACCCCCCCGGCTGCGGCGCGGGCTTTGCCAACGGCGAGATCTACCAGACCGGTCAGAACGGCCTGGCCGTTATCACCAGCGGCTTCCACTCTCAGACCGCCGCTCCGGGCTATGCCATGTGCTACGCCTGGGGCATCCGGCATCTGGAGGGCGACCCCTGGCTGAAGACCCGCATCGACGACGAGGAACACGCCTGGCTCTGGAAACCCGACGCCAACGACCACATCTATCAAGGATAAGCTTTAAAGGAGGTCTTTCCAATGGAAACGATTCGCTTAACGACGGCCCAGGCCATTGTCAAATTTCTGGATAACCAGTATGTCTCCATGGACGGGGTGGAGACTAAATTTGTGGAGGGCTTTTTCACCATCTTCGGCCACGGCATCGCCGTGGGGCTGGGCGAGGCCCTGGACACGAACCCCGGCGGCCTCAAGGTCATGCAAGGCCGGAACGAGCAGGGTATGTGCCACACGGCCATCGCCTTCGCCAAGCAGAACTGCCGCAAGCGCATCATCGCCTGCGCCTCCTCCGTGGGTCCCGGCGCGGCCAATATGGTCACTGCCTGCGCCACGGCCACGGTGAATAACATCCCCCTGCTGGTGTTCCCGGCGGACACCTTCGCCTCCCGCCAGCCGGACCCGGTGCTCCAGCAGCTGGAGCAGAGCAGCAGCCTGGCCGTTTCCACCAACGACGCCTTTAAGCCTGTCTGCAAGTATTGGGACCGGATCACCCGGCCCGAGCAGGTCATGACTGCCCTCATCAGCGCCATGCGGGTCCTTACCGATCCCGCCGAGACCGGCGCGTGCTGCATCGCCCTGCCCCAGGACGTAGAGGGCGAGAGCTATGATTTTCCCGGCTACTTCTTTGAAAAGCGGGTCCACCGCATCACCCGGCCCGTGGCTGTGGAGGAGGAGCTGGAGGACCTGGCCGGCATCATCTCCAAGGCCAAGAAGCCCCTGGTCATCGTGGGCGGCGGCGTGCGCTACTCCGGTGCGGGGGAGATCGTAGAGCGGTTCTGCGAGGAGTTCCACATTCCCTTCGGCGAGAGCCAGGCGGGTAAAAGCGCCTGCAAGTCCAGCCATCCTTACTGCCTGGGCGGAATCGGCGTGACGGGGACCTACGCTTCCAACCACATCGCCAAGGACGCCGACGTGGTCATTGCCATCGGTTCCCGGCTCAGCGACTTTACCACCAGCTCCAAGCGGCTGTATCAGAACCCGGCCGTGAAGTTCGTCACCATCAACAACTGCCGCTTCCACGCCTACAAAATGGACGCGGTGAAGGCCGTGGGCGACGCCAAGGCCACGGTTCAGGCTCTGGCGGAGAAGCTCCGGGCCAGGAACTATGTCTCCGCCTATACGGATGAGATCACCAAGGCCAAGGCCGTGTGGGACGAGGAGATGAAGCGTCTGGGGGCCATTGAGTACACCGGCGACGACTTCGACCCCATCATCAAGGCCCGGGACCCCCGCACGATCCCCGAGTTCGTGAAGCTGACGGACGGCAAGATCACCCACACCGCCGCCCTGGCCGCCATCCGCCGCGGCATCGCCGCCGACGCCCCCAACATCACCGCCGGAGGGTCTCTGCCCAGCTGCATGCAGCGGATGTGGACCACCGACAAGCGGGGCGGGTATCACGCTGAGTATGGCTATTCCTGCATGGGCTATGAAGTGGCGGCGACGCTGGGTGTGAAGTTCGCCGAGCCGGACAACGAGGTCTACTGCGTGGTGGGCGACTCCAGCTTCCAGATGCTCCACAGCGAGATCATGACCATCATGCAGGAGAAACAGAAGGTCAACATCCTGGTCTTTGATAACTGCGGGTTTGGCTGCATCAACAATCTGGAAATGAACCACGGCATCGGGAGCCTGGCCACCGAGTTCCGCTACACCGACGGGAAGAAGCCCTGCGGGGACCTGATCCCGGTGGACTACGCCAAGATCGCCGAGGGCTACGGCCTGAAGTCTTACACCTGCAAGACCATTGCCGAGCTGGAGGCCGCCCTGGCCGACGCGAAGAAGCAGACGGTTGCGTGCCTGTTCGATCTGAAGGTCATCCCCAAGACCATGACCGACGGCTATGAGTCCTGGTGGAACGTGGGTCTTGCCGACGTGTCCGAGAAGGAGTCTGTCCGCAAGGCCTGGGAAGGCGTGAAAGCCGGCCGGGACGAGGCCCGGAAATACTGAGAAGGGATGGACTGTCCCTTTTGCTGAGCGGAAATGGAAAACGGCGTGCTGCAAAGCGCGCACGGAATCCACTACTATCAAGAATCCTGCCTCACCGGCGTGCCGCTTCGTTTCAAGGCCAGGAACGAGGCCCTCGGGCAGTCAAACGGACCCGTTCAGCCCCCATACATCACGGTGTCCCACCTGTAGAAAAATGATCTTTTACTACTAAAAAGAAAGGTTGATACTCATGGATAAGGTTCTGAAAATCGGCATCATCGGCTGCGGCGCCATCGGCAAGGACCACTGCCGCCGCATCATTGAGACCGTCCCCGGCGCCACCGTGGTGGCCGTCAGCGACTACGTGGCGGCCGCGGCCGATGAGACCGCCGCCAAATACGGCATCCGCTCCTTCGGAAACGACTGCGACGGCATGATCAAGGACCCCGAGGTAGAGGCCGTGGTCATCACCTCCATCGATCCCACTCACCACGATTATGTGATGAAGACCCTGGCGGAGGAGAAGTGGTGCTTCTGCGAGAAGCCCCTGAGCCAGAACGCCAAGGACTGCGAGGAGATCATCCACCGGGAGCTGGAGATCGGCAAGCGGCTGGTCCAGGTGGGCTTTATGCGCCACTACGACCGGGGCTACGCAGAGATGAAGCGCATCATCGACTCCGGCGAAATCGGCGCGCCCCTGGTGATCAAGGCCTGCCACCGCAACGTCTCCCAGGGTCCGGGCTTCAAGACCGAAAACGGCGTCACCAACGTGGCAATCCACGAGCTGGATATCTGCCGCTGGCTGTTGGACGACGAGTATGAGGACGTCCAGTGCGTCAAGGTCCGCCAGTCCGCCAACTCCGACAAAGGCTATGACAACCCCCAGGTCATGCTGATGCGCACCAAGAAGGGCTGCTTCATCGACGTGGAGGTTCAGGTGGCCGACGGCTATGGCTATGACATCCAGTGCGAGGTAGTCTGCGAAAACGGCACCGTGAAGCTGCCGGACCCCTATGCGGTGGTCCGCCGCTCCCGTCCCGCCGGCTGGGACAGCCTGAACCCCGCCGAGTCCATGCCCATCATGACCGACTGGAAAGAGCGCTTTATTGAGGCGTATGACATTGAGTTTTGCAAGTGGGTGGAGTCTGTCCACGCCGGGAAGCTCACCGGCCCCTCCTCCTGGGATGGCTACGTGGCCTGCGTGGCGGGCGACGCGTTGAACGCCTCCCGCGGCACCTCCCAGTTCCTGAAAGTGGAGACCATGGAGAAGCCGGAGCTGTACAAATAATAAAATCCACCAGCAACCAGCTAAAAAGCGGAGGACCGGCAAAAACCGGTTCTCCGCTTCCCTATAGAGGCAGCGCCGGGAACTCCACCTTCGGGGCGCTGAGCCTACCCTATTTTTCCCGCCATTGCTCCATTTTGTCGCTGGTCCAGACCACTTGGTTCCGGCCGAAGCGCTTGGCGTCATAAAGCATGGTGTCCGCCATTTTTAAGTAGTTGCTATAGACGTCTCCCAGCTTGGGGCGGACGGTGATGCCGCCGATGCTGATGGAGACCCATTGAAAAACCTCGGGGTTATGGGGAATATGCAGGTCCTCCACCGCCTGGCGGACCCGCTGCATGTGCTCGAAGTCGCTTTTTGCGTCCCCGCCCAGGATAAGGGCCACGAACTCCTCCCCGCCGTAACGGGCAAAGAAATCCGTTCCCCGCCGGAGCATGGAAGAGGCGGCCCCCGCCACGGCGGAGATGACCTTATCCCCCGCAGGGTGGCCGAAGGTGTCGTTGTAAACCTTGAATTTATCGATGTCGAACATGCAGATGGAAAAGGGCACGCCTAGCCGGATGGCGTCCTGCCAGCGCTTGCCGCTGACGGCGTCGTAGCGCCGCCGGTTTGGCACACCGGTGAGCTGGTCCACAGTGGCCTCCCGCTCGATCTGAGTGCGGTATTGATAGAGTTTGATATGGGTATTCACCCTGGCCCGGACGATAACCGGGTGGAAGGGCTTCGTGATATAGTCCACCGCCCCCAGGGTCAGACCCTGCTCCTCGTGCTCGATGTCGCTGAGGCTGGTGATCAGGATGACGGGGGTGCGCTGGAGCAGCACCTCCTCTTGCAGCCGCTTGAGCAGCTCAAAGCCGTCCATACCTGGCATAATGACATCCAGGAGGATCAGGGAATAGGCTCCGTTTTTCGCCTGTTCCAGGCCCTCTTCCGCCGTATTGATCGCGGTAACGTCGTAATCCTGGTCCAGAATCGACTTTAAAAACCGTGCTTGTACCGCGCTGTCATCAATAATTAAAATTCTCTCCATATTGAAACTCCTTAATCATAGCTGACGCTATAAACATGCCCGCGCTGCCAGGTTCGCCGCCGCAAGCCTTTTTCGAGCCTCGCTCAAGGGTCATTTTATCACACTTTCTTTTAAAGAGGAAGTACTAACTTCTGAATTTGGAAAATTTTTTTAATCAAAAAAAGCGCGTTCTACCCATAAAATTGTGAAAAAATAAATCCCGGCGGACATCTGTCCGCCGGGCGAAGCTTATTTGCGGGTAGGATCTTCTTCCGTAGGGCTTGGAACCGGATTTTCCTTGTGTTCTACCATGGCGCGAATCAACTCCACGGTGCCGCCCAGGCCCAGGAAACTGCTGTTCAGGCAAAAATCGTAACTGTCCACCGCTCCCCAGCGCTGGGAGGAGTAATACTCATAATAGGAGGCGCGGCGCTTATCGGTCTTGTTGATAAGGGACCTGGCCTTGTCCGGGGCCAGATCCAGCCGGTGGGCCACCCGGCGGATGCGGTCCTCCATGGGGGCGTGAATGAAAATGCTCAGGTGATTTGGGTCCTCGGACAGGGCGTAGTCTGCACAGCGGCCAATGATGACGCAGGGACCCTGCTTGGCGATCTGACGAATGGTGTTGAAGGTGGCCAGATAGACCTGCTGCTCCAGGGAATCCCCTGCGCCAGTGCCCGGCAGGGCGAACATGTAGGAGTCCATAGCAATGGAATAGAGCAAGCTTTTGGGCCGCTCGTCAAAATTCTCCAGGATTTTTTCGCACAGCCCGCTCTTCTTGGCGGCTTGCTGCAAAATCTCCTTATCATAAAAGGGAATACCCAGCTCCTTGGCCACGCGGATGCCCACTTCCTTGCCGCCGCTGCCGAATTGTCTTCCGATGGTGATAATGGTTTTCATGGCGGGTCCTCCTTTCTAGGTGCCTCTATTATACTCCTGTTTTTAGAAATCGTCAAATGCGGCGTGGGCCAAGCGCGGAAATAAAAAAAGCGGGACTTACTCCTGCCCGCCGGTGCGGAGCAAGCCGCCCTAGGGCCTGTTCCCATAAGACAGGCGCGTGGATGTTCGAGCAAATTTTCGCCGGATGCAAGGCGAAAATTTGCAGCCGTACTGGTGTACGTCAAAAATTTTTAATGCGGCAGCCGGCAAAATTTGCCGAAAAGCTGTGCGGTTGGGCTTATGGGAACAGGTCCCAGGCAGCCGTCCACAAAAAACATCCCCCCATCCGCTCCGTCGGCGAATGGGGGGTTCAACCATTGATTGGATTGTCCATTGGTCCGTACCTCGTACTTTCTGACTGTGTTGGAGATGCTCTGCCGCCCGCCGGGGTGCTTATGGGGTGTGGGTGATCCGGGATTTCCAATCCATAAAACAAACATTTTGCGCCGACCGAGTTGGTCCCGCTGGACTCAGAATGATGAGTGGTGTTTCGTATTTGGGAATTGCCTAAGATCACGCTGGCGCGAAAGGAGCATAGCGCTGGACGGCAACGGAAGACGTGGGCACTTGTGTTTTGCAGTACACTGGACTCACCCCTTTCTGTAGTTACAATATACAATACTTATTTGAATCTGTCAATAGTCTTTGTGAAATTTTACGATTTTCACAAAGCGATCCCCTGTCCACCCAGCAAAACGCACAAGCTAGGCAGGAACTTGCCCGTCTTTGTACCGCGTGAATTGGAAAGGAGGAGATTGCCCTGGAAAAACGCCGCAGACCTTTGCTGTTGCTTCCAGTCCTGGCGGCGGGGCTGTGGCTTCTCCGCCCGGTCCTGACGGCGGAGCGCATTTCCGCCTGGACGTCCCGGCAGGCCGGGATGGCCATGGCGGTCCTTTTGGCGCTGTACGTGGGAAAGGGCCTGACGGCGGCAATCCCCGTCACAGTCCTGGAGGCAGCGGCAGGGCTTTTGTTCCCCTTCCTGCCGGCGCTGGCGATAAACGTCTGCGGCGTAACTGCAGCTCAGGCAGCGCCCTACCTTCTGGCCAGGCGGCAGCAAGAGGATCTGGCTGCCCTGGAGGCCCGCTGGCCCCGTCTCAAGGCGCTGGCAAACCTTCGCTGTACCGGGCGGCAGGTTTTTCTCCTCCGCCTGGCAGGGGTAGTGCCCGGCGAGCTGATGAGCGCCTGCCTGGGAGCCGCGGGAACGCCCTGGCCCGCCTATTTTGCCGGGGGCGTCCTGGGGAGCTTTCCCCGAATCCTCTCAGCTACAGCGTTGGGGGCGGCGCTGTGGGACCTGGGCGGGGTCCGTTTCTGGGCATCGTGCGTATTTGGCTGGGCGTTGACAGGAGCGGCGGCGCTGGCCCTGGGGCGGGAGTGGGTCCGGGGAGAAGCCGCAGGCGGA
The DNA here is from genome assembly GCA_022791135.1 of Oscillibacter sp. GTDB lineage: Bacteria > Bacillota > Clostridia > Oscillospirales > Oscillospiraceae > Oscillibacter. The sequence continues at coordinate 86,233 of JAAVYM010000020.1, read as the reverse complement.
GGACAGATAGGGAACGTTTAGAAGACAATCCGCCTGTGCATCCCGATTGATACGGCTTCTCATGGTTCCGGCTGAAAAGCTGCGTCCCCGCGATTAAGCGTCCAGAGAAAACACAGTGCCCCGCCCCCCGTTTTAGGGTTGTGGGGCGCTGCGTTTCGAAGGGACAAGCAAAACTCCCGGCACAGGGAAAACCTCCCTACCGCCGCTCCTTTTTCAGTTTCCGGATATCCTCGCCGAAAAAAGGAAGGATTTGGTACTCCCCCTCCACCCGGGAGGCGGTCTGGGCGCCGTAGCGGCGGCCCAGCTCCTCCAGCTTCAGGTTTGTGCTGAGGATGGTGGCCCGCTGGGACAAAAGCCGGCCGTTGACGATGGCGTAGAGGGCGCTTTGGACGAAAGCGGTGGTCATCTCCGTGCCCAGGTCGTCCAGAATCAGCAGGTCACAGTCAAAAACCCGCTCCACGTCGGCGTCGATCTCCTCCCCCGCCTCCCGGCCGAACTTCCGGGCCTCGAAGCGGTCAAAGATGTGGGCGGCGGTGTCGTAGACCACGGAACAGCCGTCTCCGCTGACCTCCCGGGCGATGGCGGCGGAGAGGAAGGTCTTTCCCAGCCCCGGGTCTCCAGTGAGGAGCAGGCTGCCGCTGCCGGGGCCAAAGGACGCGGCATAGCGCTTGCAGGTCCGAAAGATCCAGTCCATATTCTCCCGGGGGGAGATGCCCAGTTCGGGACTTCCCTCCTCGGAGTACCACTCCAGGGAAAAGGCGTTAAAGCTTTGCCCGCCCAAATCCAGCATCCGGCTCAGCTCCTTTTGCTGCTCCCGGGCGCAATAATGCACCAGGCAGCGGCACATGCCGCCGTCCCGGTAGCCGGTGTCGCCGCAGAGGGGGCAGGCGGGCTTCTCCTCCAGGCAGTCCGCCGGGAGGCCCATCCGCTCCAGCAGCACGGCCCGCTCCTCCTGCAGCCCCAGATTCTGCTTGCGCAGGGACTCCACCGCCGGCCCGGGGTCCGTCCCGAAGCGGAGCGCCCCGGAGATCAGGCGGCTCATGGTGGCCCGGAGTTCCCGGTCGATCTCCCCCAGGCGGGGTTCCCGGCGGAAGATGCCCTCCCGCCGCTGCTGAAATCGCTCCTCCCGCTGGCGGCGGTCCGCCTCAAAGCGCTGGACGGCCCGGCGGAGGACTTTTCCCTCATAGGCCATGCGTCATACCCCCTTGTCCCGCTGTTCGATGTACTTGCGCATCCAGGCGTTGCCGCCCTCCGGACCGCCCTTGGGAGCAGGGTGGGACTGGGCGGGGCGGGCGTCCCGGCGCTCGATCTCCTCCAGGGAATGCAGCCCCGCCTCGTGCCAGCGCTTCAGGATGCCGTTGCAGTAGGGCCATTTCAGCTCGTGGCATTTCAAAACCGTCTTGTCGTAGGCCAGGGCCACCGCCTCCGGCGGGAACCCCCATTCCTGCCACTGGAGGAGGTATTTCTCCTCCGTGGCGGCAGGGGGCCTGTCCCCCAGCTGCAGTGCCCGCATATACTGGGGCAGGGCCTGCTGGCTCTCCGCGTAGCTTCGGAGATAGGCGGCGGCGGCGGCTTGGGTGTCGATGCCCCGGCGGGCCCAGGCATAGCCCTCCCGCTCAATCTGGCGGAGAGTGGGCTTGCGCCCTTCGCCCAGACGGCGGGCCAGCCGCTCTGCACAGTGGCAGACCAGGAGGTAGATCACGTCCGCCGGAAGGCCCAGGTAGTCGTACAGCCCCAGCAGGACCCCCACGTCCGGCGTGGTGAGGCGCTTGCCCAAACGGCGCTCCACCTCGGCGGTGAGGCGGCAAAACTCCTCGCTCTGCTCCAGCTTTTCGGCCACGTCCGAGCGCTGGTAGGACGGCGGCTCATCGGCGGGTTCCGGCGGCGGCTCCTGGGGGGCGACCAGCCCCAGCTCCCGGAGGACGGCATCCGCCGCCTCAATGCGGCCCCGGTCCCACCGCAGCTCTCCCGCCAGCGCCCGGGGCGGCGTCCCGCCGTGATGGCGTAAGAGGGCCAGATACAGCAGGGCGGCGTCCCCGTCCCCCCGCTCCAGCAGCCGCCGGACCGCCTGGGCGGTCAGGGTAACCCCTTCCTCCGCCGTATGGACTAAGATGCTGGGCATAAAGGCCCTCCTCTCTGTATAATAAAATATAAAAAATACGAAACGTATTCAGCGAAGCCTCCTCCGTGTCCAGAAGCTATTCTACACGGTTTTCAAAAGAAAAGCAACCTTGCCATTAGGCGGCGGCTGTGGTATAGTAAACGCGGCTGAAAACGGGCGGGTGTTTGGAGGTCCGGCGGGCTTGCCGCTTCCTCCAGGCTGGGGGCCGCTCATGTTTGAGATAAGGAGAACCCTATGGAATTGAAAAACCCCATGGAATTAGAGGGTATCTATCACACCCTGGGCGTCAGCTCCCCGGTCTATGCGTATGGGGAGGCGGTGCTGGAGTCCCTCCGCCCCCGCTTCGGGGCGATGGACCGCGTGGCGGAATACAACCAGGGAAAGGTCCTGGCGGCGATGCAGAAAAACCGGGTGAACGCCGCCCACTTCGCCGCCACCACCGGTTACGGCTACGACGACGAGGGGCGGGACAACCTGGAGCGGGTCTACGCCGACGTCTTCCATACTCAGGCCGCCCTGGTCCGGCCCCAGATCACCTGCGGCACCCACGCCCTGGCCGTGGCGTTGTCCGCGAACCTCCTGCCGGGGGACGAGCTGCTCTCTCCGGTAGGTGCGCCCTATGACACGCTGGAGGAGGTCATCGGCATCCGGGAGAGCCGCTGCTCCCTGAAGGAGTACGGCGTCACCTACGCCCAGGCGGACCTGACGCCGGATGGCAGCTTTGACTATGCCGCAATCCAAAGCGCCATCAACAGCCGCACGAAGCTCATCACCATCCAGCGCTCCAAGGGCTACGCCACCCGCCCCACCTTCTCCGTGGCCCAGATTGGGGAGCTGATCGACTTTTGCAAGGGCGTGAAACCGGACGTGAAGGTGATGGTGGACAATTGCTACGGCGAGTTTGTGGAGACCCTGGAACCCTCGGACGTGGGGGCGGACCTGGTGGTGGGAAGCCTGATCAAAAACCCCGGCGGAGGCCTGGCGCCCATCGGCGGGTACATCTGCGGGACCCGGGCGTGCGTGGAGCGCTGCGCCTACCGCCTCTCCGCCCCCGGCCTGGGGCAGGAGGTGGGAGCCAACCTGGGGCTGATGCCCGCGTTTTACCAGGGGCTGTTTTTGGCTCCTACGGTGGTGGCGGGGGCCTTGAAGGGGGCCGTTTTTGCCGCCAATGTGTATGAAAAGCTGGGCTTTCCCTGCGTGCCCGGGGCGGCGGAGGACCGGCACGACATCATCCAGGCGGTGACGCTGGGAAGCCGGGAGGCCATGGTGGCTTTCTGCAAGGGGATCCAGGCGGCGGCACCGGTGGACAGCTACGTGACGCCGGAGCCGTGGGCCATGCCGGGCTATGACAGCGAGGTCATTATGGCCGCGGGCGCCTTCGTCCAGGGGAGCAGCATCGAGCTGTCCGCCGACGGCCCCATCCGTCCGCCCTACGCGGTGTATTTCCAAGGCGGGCTGACCTGGTATCACGCGAAGCTCGGTATCTTGATGAGTTTACAGAAGCTGGTGGACGCGGGCCTGGCGAAGCTGCCGGCGTGAGGTCCTGGAGGCGGGAAGGATAGGGAAATATGAGACTGCAAAGCGCGATTTTTGATATGGACGGCACGCTGCTGGACTCCATGGGCATGTGGCGCACCCTGGCCAGCGTCCTGGCCCGGAACCACGGGAAGGAGGTCCCGCCGGATCTGGACCGGAAGGTGGCGTCCCTGGGGCTGCGGGAGGGGACGGCCTACTGCAAGGAGGTCTGCGGCCTTCCGGGTACGGTGGAGGAGCTGATGGCGGAGATCTGGGGGCAGATTGAGGATTTTTATCAGAACCACGTCCAGCCAAAGCCCGGCGTGGTGAAGTTCCTCTCCCTGCTGAAGGTGGAGGGCGTCTGGATGTACGTTGCCACGGCCACGGACCGTCCTCTGGCGGAGGCGGCCCTACGCTGCGCGGGGATCGACGGCTTTTTCCGGGGCCTCATCACCAGCCAGGAGGCGGGCCAGAGCAAGCGGGACGGCCCGGAGGTCTACGAGCGGGCCATGCGGCGCCTCCAGTCCAACAAAAAGGACACGGTGGTGTTTGAAGACGCCCTACACGCCCTCCAGACGGCGAAGGCGGCGGGCTTCCGGACAGCGGCGGTTTACGACCCCTCGGAGCCGGACCAGACGGAGATGCGCCGCCTGGCGGATTATTACATAGAGACCTTCGAGGAGATGTTCGAGGCGGAGTCAGTGACGCCGCCGGAGGATTAAAAAAGAGCGGCGTAGTGGAAGCTACGCCGCTCTTTGCCCTTGAATGGGTTTTCTCCGAAACCCCGCCCCTATTCCTCCGACGGGGGGATGACCACCACGGCGGGGGGTTCCTCCGGGACCGGCGGCTCCGCCGGGATCTCGGCAGGCCCGCTGGCGGGAATGTCGGCGGGAACATCGGGATTCTGCTCCGCCGGCGTGCCGGGAATGGCAGGGGTGGAAGTCTCCCCCTCGGACTTGGGAGGCCCGACCAGAACCAGCCGGTTCCGGGACTTGTAGTCGCTGATGGCCTCCACCTCGCTGGACACCAGCGCCCCGCTGCCGTCGAACACGTTGCGGTAGGTTTTGACCTTGCAGCCCGTGTAGGGCGTCACCTTCACCTGCCGCGCGCCGGGGGCCAAAGTGGGATCCAGCTGCTCCACCTCCTCGAAGGGCGTGGTGGACAGGGTGTCGTAGGTCATTTTCACCGTCAGATCGTCGGTCTTGGTGCCCCAAATCTGGACGGTAAGGTAGGCGTTTTCATACTTGGCGGTGACTTTAATGGGATATTTTGTGTTGTTGGTAAAGCGGTAGTCCGGCCCACCCCAGGAGACAGTGGCGTCCATGCCCCGGGTGATATAGTTGGGGATGTAGCGGTGGGCGTAGCGCTCCGTGATCTCCAGATTGGCAAGCAGGCACGCGTAGTACAGCGTGGAGGAGGGCTGGCACACGCCGCCGCCGATCTCGTCCACCGTTTCCCCCTGGACGTAGGCGGGAGCAGCCTTGTATCCCTTCTCCACCGTCCGCTGGCCCACGGTATCATTGTACGAAAAGATATCCCCGCTGTTCAGCACGGTGCCGTCAAAGGCGGCGGAAGCCAGCTTCACGTTGGACACCCGGGCGGCGGTGCCGCCCACGTGGGTGGTGCACTCCCCCAGGAGGTCCCGGAAGAGCACGGCCTTCAGATCCTCGGCGGTAATCTCGGGCATCTGGATGTCGGCGGGGATGGAAATGGTCTCGCCGGGAGCAGCGGAGGCCAGCGCCCGCTGGGCGGAGGCGGTGTCAAAGGAGGCTCCCATCTGTTCCGGAATAATGGCACCGGCGGCGGCGTCATATCCGGCGTTTTTCATCTCGCCGGAGACGGCGTTGTAAACGTCCTGGATGGAAAGCTCCTCCGCCTCCCGGCGGTCGAACTCGATCTGGACGGATCGCTCCCCGGCGGACACGGCCCGGTCCAAAGCGGCGGCCAGGGCGTTGACCCCGATGCGGCGGCCATTGGACTGCTTGGTCAGGAGGATTTCGCTGTCGGTCACCTCATAGCTGCCGCTTTGGGGTTCCCTGGCCATGTCCTCCGCCAGACGGGCCGCGCCCGCCTGAAAGATGTCCTCATCCCGGTCCTCCGGGTTCAGCCCGCCCTCGCCGGAGTCCGTGAGAATGGAGAGCACCCGCGCCCCCCGGCTGAAAAAGGGGGCGGAACTCTGCTCGTCGAAGTGCCGCTGGGCGATACCTTGGCAGCGCTCGGTGGTGTAGCCCAGCTCGGCCAGGGTGATGGACGCCGGCTCGGCCTCCTCGGCCCAGCCCTCCGCCGCCGCCTTCTGGGCGGTGGCGACGCTGATCGTCTGCCCCGGCAAAGAGGAGGCCAGCACCTGGGCTGCCTGGTCCACGGACAGCCCGCCGACGGACACGCCCTGAATGGTCTCATTGGGATAAAATACGGTCCGGGACCCTGCCCAGGCGCAAAGGGCGGAGTAAGCCCCCGCCATAATGACGGCGGTCAGGCTCAGGGCGATGAGCAGTGCGTTGCCGCCGCCCTTTTTCGTCCGGCTTCCGCCCATGTGTATCTGTTTGTTTTCATTTGCCACCCGATCCATAGGAAGGCCCTCCAGCTGCCGCTAGGAAATGGAAACCCGGCCCCACACAACAGGCCCTGGTCCCCTCGGGTTATTCTAGCACATTCCCGGCAAAAAAAAGATTACAATCCAATAACAAAAAGGGCCGATTTGGAAACAGGCCTTTCCGGGGAGCCTGTCTGTCAGGCCGGGGGCGTGCCGCTTCCCTTGGGGGAGCCTCGCCGGGGGATGCGGATGGTCATCACGATTTCGTCCTCCGTGTCCTCCCGGAGGCACCGGGCCTCCACCCCCGCGTCCTGGATGATGCGCAGGCCCCGGTCCACGCTGTTTAAAAACAGCCGCACATCCTTGAGGATATAGGTCCGCCTCCCCGCCGGCGGAGAGGACTGGAGCTGGGCCAGCCGCCGCTCGATGTACTGTTCCGTCTGGGCCACGTTGAGGCCGTGGTCGGCTGCCCGGCGGGCAGCGGCGAGCCGCTCTTCCTCGTCCTCCAGCCGCAGCAGCGCCCGGGCGTGGCGCTCCGTCAGGCCCCGCTCCAGTAGCAGTGCCTGGCAGGCCGGGGACAGCCTCAGCAGCCGCAGTTTGTTGGCCACTGCCGACGGCGACCGGCCCAGCTGGACGGCGGCCTCCTCCTGAGTGGCTCCGGTGCGGCGGAGGTAGTCGGCGATGGCGGCGGCCTCCTCGAAGTAGTGAAGGTCCTGGCGCTGGAGGTTTTCCACCAGCGCCAGCAGGGCGGATTCCCGCTCGTCCACCTCCGCCTCGATGCAGGGAACGGTCTCCAGCCCCGCCAGCCGGGCCGCCCGGAGGCGGCGCTCCCCCGCCACCAGCTCCCAGCCGCCGGGCCGGCGGCGGACAGTCAGCGGCTGAAGGATGCCGTGGCGGCGGATGGACGCCGCCAGCTCCCGCAGCCCCGCCTCATCGAACAGCCGCCGGGGCTGGCGGGGATTGGGACGGATGGACTCCACGCCCAGCCGCAGCACCCGCTTGTCTTCACTTCCCCCCATGGGACCGCCTCCTTCCAATTTGTCCCATTCTATCGGAATGCGGGCAAAAAAACATGGGGAATCTGTCGGCGGAGGGAAATCTGCTTTGTGCCGGCAGGAGAAGCAGCGCGTACCCAAAAGAGGCGCTTTCCACAGGCGGCGAACAAATGCCGCAGGGGGCTGCCCGTCCCGGCTAAGAAAAAACGCCGAAGGGTCCGGCGGAAAATCCCGCCGGACCCTTCCATTCTTCTTTTCATCCGGGAAAAGAGGCTTCCCGCACCCGGCGGGGCCTTCCGTCCTGCGAGGGAGGCTTAGGCCCTTTGTCCCTTCTTGGGATGGGCGATCGTGGCGATGCCCTCGATGGCCAGAATGATCGCCAGGACCACCAGCAGCACGCCCAGAACCGCCTGGACATAGGGACCCCAGTCCGCGCCGCCGGCGGAAATCAGGGCGATCTGGTTCTTGGTGTTGATCAGCAGGGAGAAGATGGTGACGATCAGCATGAAGCCCATGGGGATCAGGAACATCTTGTTGTTCTTGCCGATGTTGCCAAGCCAGGTGGCCACGGCCAGCAGGCCCAGGGCCGCCAGCAGCTGGTTGGCGGAGCCGAACAGCGCCCAGATCTTCTCATAGCCGTTCAGGCCCAGCACCACGCCCAGGATCACCGTGATGATGGTGGATACGTACATGTTAGAGAGGACCTTCTTATAGCCGGTGACATTCTCCGGGGTCTCGCCCTTGCTGGAGTCCAGCCAGAACTCCTGGAACATGAACCGGGCCAGCCGGGTGGCGGTGTCCAGGGAGGTCAGGCAGAAAGCGGAGTACGTCAGCACCAGCAGGGTGTATAGGATGTCGTAGGTGCCGGGGATGGAGTCGTCGATCATGTGGGCCAGTCCGCCGCCGAAAATAGCGGTGGCACCCGCCAGCTTGGCGTCGGGGTTGGCGGCGTTCCAGCTGTAGGCATAGGCCACGGCGCACAGGGTCAGGACGGCCAGGACGCACTCCAGGAGCATGCCGCCGTAGGCGATGGGCTTCGCGTCCATCTCCTTATCCAGCTGCTTGGAGGTGGTGCCGGAGGAGACCAGGGAATGGAAGCCTGAAATTGCGCCGCAGGCGATGGTGGTAAACAGCACGGGGAAAATGGGGTTGCCGGCGCCGGTGTCGGGATTTGTGACGACAAAGGTGTTAACGGTGGCCATGCTCCCCATGTCCGGCCGGGCCAGCACCACGGCGACAACGGCCAGGGCCAGCATAGCGTACAGCAGGAAGGAGCTGAGATAATCTCGGGGCTGGAGGAGAATCCACACCGGCGTGACGGAGGCGATGGCGATATAAATGCCGCAAATCCACATCCAGGCGTCCTTGCTCAGGTAGATGGGATGGAAGTTCATGCCGATGGCGATGATCGCTACAATAGCGATCACGCCGATCACGCTGGCAACGCTCATAGGCGCGTTCCGGCGGTAGACCAGGAAGCCGAACACGATGGCGATGGCAATGAACAGCAAAGACACCATAGCAACCCGGGCGTTGGCCGCAGAGGCGGCGTAGTCCACCGCGCCGGACTCGGCGAAGGTGGCGCCGAAGGTGCCGGCCACGATGGAGGCAAAGGCCGCCACCACCAGGATCAGCGTCAGATAGGCGAAGATGAGGAACAAGGTCTTGGCCCGCCTGCTCATATTGGTGGAAATGATCTCGCCGATGGACTTGCCGTCATGGCGGACGGAGGCGAACAGGGCGCCGAAGTCATGGACGCCGCCAAAGAAGATGCCGCCGACCAGAATCCACAGCGTGCAGGCGAGCCAGCCGAAGGGGGCCGCACCGATGGGGCCGGTGATGGGACCCGCGCCGGCAATGGACGAGAAGTGATGGCCCATCAGGATGGGAGCTTTGGCGGGGACGTAGTCGATGCCGTCCTCCAGGGCATGAGCCGGGGTGGGCTTGTCAAGCTCACCGACGCCCCACTGCTTGCACAGCCAGCGGCCATAGAAGATATAACCGCAGACCAGCACAGCGACGCTGATGATCAGAAGTACCAATCCGTTCATGAAAACACTCTCCCTCTTTCATGATTTTTGTTTCGGGGGCGGAGGCCCCCAGGGTCATTTGGGGGCGAAATTCGCCTCCAGTGTCTTGCGGGCGGCCCTCCCGGCTGGATTGGAGAGGAAGGTCCGCGAGGAACATTCCATTGCTGCAACGTGAAACTCCATCCAGCCATGGAGCGACAGCCTGTAGTTTTTGTGGAAGCGGGTCTTTTTCAAGAGCTTCTTCGCCTCCGGGTCAATTTCCTCCGCCAGGATTACCAGGGTGACGAAAGAACTCATGTGCTCTTTATGGGGCTTAATGGCAGCAAGCCCAGCCTTCAGGGCCAGGTCCAGCTGCGCCTTGGCCTGGGCGGCGTCCAGCCGGTCCGCCACATAAAAATAAGTATAGTCGTGCTGTTCCGTGGCGTAGAACTGCTTATCCCGGCGGACGAGATAGTGCTCATCCCGGAGAAAGTAGTGGGCCATGGCGGGAAAGGAGCCGCCCTCCACCTGCACGTCCCGGGTGAGGTCATAATTGTGGGAATAGGCGTTGAGGAGCTTTGCAAAACACTCATGGGGGGTTCTTTCCATGACCGGTTCTCCGATTCGTCAGATTGACCCCACCGCCCCCTTGGAAAGCGGCCGGGAACGGGGGCGCCCCCCTGTGCGCAGGGCCTCCTGGTCCCCCGACTTGCGATTGCATTATACACCTCCCCCGTCGATTTGTTAAGGGGGTCCAGACAAATTTGTGTACAATTTGTGAATAACTCCAAATGAATTGTTGGTTTTGGCAAGAAGAGAAGGAAACTCCCTTAAAAATTGCAGAAAATACCAACAAAAAACACCGGCGTTTTTTGTGCGAAACACCGGCGTTTTTGTTGAACCTGTTTGTGCGCTCAATCCTGGAGGGTGTTGATCAAGTGCTTCATGTGAATGCTCATGGCGTAGCGCGCCCCGGCCTCGTCCCGCTTGAGGAGGAAGTCCAGAATCATCCGGTTGTCGCCCAGGGCGATATCCTGCATCGTCTGGCGGCTGGGGGAGATCTGCATGATCTCGTTCACCGCGCCGTTGATGATGGGATAGAGCCGGCGCATATACTCGTTGTGGGAGGCTCGGATGATGGCCCAATGGAACTCCTGGTCGGCCAGGGGCCAGTTCCCCCCCTCGGCGGCAATGCGCTCCACCCGGCGGGCCTTTTTGCAGATCTGCTCCAGCTCGTCGTCGCTGGCCCGCTGGCAGGCCAGGGCCACCGTGGCCGGCTCGAAAATCAGGCGCATCTCAAAGAGGTCCTTGGCCCGGACCCGGGAGCGGATGCCCGCCAGGGCCGTCAGGTCCACGCCGGGGGCGGGGAGGTTCTCCGTCACAAAGGTCCCCTTGCCCCGGCGGATGTCCAGCACCCCCTGGGCCACCAAAAAGGAGATGGCCTCCCGCAAAGTGGTGCGGCTGACGCCCACGGCCTCACTCAGCTCATTCTCATTAGGGAGCTTGGCCCCCGGCGGGTAGCGGTGCTCCTCTACAATCCACTCATATAAACGGTCCGCCGTCTGTTCCGACAGCTTGGCGCGCTTGCTTTCCATAGGCGCTCCTCCCTTCTCCGGCGGCCGCCGCCGGACACATGTTTGTTAAGACTCTCCCACTATACCGCGTTTCTCCGAAAAAAACAAGAAGGCTCTTGACAGCCCACGGGATTTAGTATAAAATGACATCATACAACATAGAAGAAAAATATACAACTTTGCTGCTGTGCGAATTTCCGGAAGGAGTGAACCGCTTTGACCGCCTGCTTCCCTCACCGGATTACCATCGTCACCGGCCACTATGGCACTGGAAAAACCGAATTCTCCGTGAACCTGGCCCTGGCTTTGGCCGGGGAGGGCGAACGGGTGGCGCTGGCGGACCTGGATATCGTCAATCCCTATTTTCGCAGCCGGGAGCGCCGTTCCCTTCTGGAGCAGGCAGGCATCCGGCTGATTGCCACCTCGCAGGCCTGTTCCGACGCGGACGTCCCCGCCCTGCCGGCAGAGCTGCTGGCGGTGCTGGAGGACCGGAGCGTCCGGGGCGTGCTGGACGTGGGCGGAGACCCCTCCGGGGCCAGGGTGCTGGCCCGCTACCGGCCCAAAATCCGGGGGGAGGATTTTCAGCTTTTGTACCTTATCAACGCAAACCGGCCGGAGGTCCGGACGGCGGACTCCGCCGTCCGGTACCTCCGGGGGATTGAGGCCGCCGCCGGTCTGCCCTGCACGGGCCTGGTGAACAATACCCATCTGTGCGGCGAGACCACGCCCCAGGAGGTCCGGGAGGGCGCGGCGCTGGCGGAGGCGGTCTCCCGGGAGACGGGCATCCCGGTTATCTGCCACGCGGCGGAGGCCCGCTTTGCAGAGCAGCTCCAGGAACTTGCCCTGTTCCCGATCGAACTTCGGATGAAAAAACCTTGGGAATAAGAACCGGCATTCACGGCCCCGGAGCGACGCCCGGCGTTTTTCCGCCCGGTTTTCCGGGCTGTGAGCACAGGCTCGAAGAAAGGAGAAATTGAACTATGGCGATCCACCTCACCTTCCGTCAGGACCGCTGCAAGGGCTGCGGCCTCTGCGTCACCGTCTGCCCCAAGCACATCCTGGCCCTGGACGGCGGCACCAACGTGAAGGGCTATCACCCCGTGTCCTGCACGGATGAAGCCGCATGCATCGGCTGCGCCAGCTGCGCAAAAATGTGCCCCGATTCCATCATTACCATCCAAAAAGACTGAAAAGGAGCTGCATCCCATGAAAAGAGAAATCTGGAAGGGCAGTGAGGCCATTGCCGAGGCCGCTATCCGGGCGGGCTGCCGCTGCTTCTTCGGCTATCCCATCACGCCGCAAAACGAGATCCCGGAGTACATGTCCCTGCACATGCCCCAAAGCGGCGGCGTCTTTGTCCAGGCCGAGTCGGAGCTGGCCGCCGTCAACATGGTTTACGGCGCGGCGGCCTCCGGCGTCCGGGCGATGACCTCCTCGTCCTCCCCCGGCGTCAGCCTGAAACAGGAAGGCATCAGCTATATGGCCGCCTGCCAGCTGCCCGCCGTCGTCGTCAACGTCATGCGGGGCGGCCCGGGCCTGGGGTCTATCCAGCCCGCCCAGGGGGACTATTTCCAGGCTACCCGGGGCGGCGGCAACGGAGACTACCGCACCGTCGTTCTGGCCCCTGCCAACATCCAGGAGGCTGTGGACCTGACCCAGGAGGCCTTCGACATCGCCGACCAGTACCGCAACCCCGTGGTACTGCTGGCGGACGGCCTCATCGGCCAGATGATGGAACCCATCGTCTGGAAAGAGCGCACGCCCCGGAAGCTCCCGGAGAAGACCTGGGCCGCCTGCGGCCGGGGGGACCGGGACCACAGCAACTTCATCACCTCGCTGCTGATTGACGCGCCCTCCTGCGAGGCCCACAACCTGGAGCTGGCGAAGAAGACCGCTGAGATGGAGAAAAACGAGTGCCGCTGGGAGGAGATCCTGATGGAGGACGCGGAGCTTGTGATCGTGGCCTATGGCACGCCCTCCCGCGTGGCGCAGACCGCCGCGGAGAACCTGCGGCGCCAGGGGGTCAAGGCCGGCGTGTTCCGGCCCATCACCGTTTGGCCCTATCCCTACCAGCGCCTGAAGGAGATCGCCGGCCTGGAGCGGGTGAAGGTGTTCTTGGACGTGGAGATGAGCCTGGGGCAGATGCTGGACGACGTGAAATTGGCCGTGGCGGAGCGGAAGCCCGTGCGGTTCTATGGCCGGTGCGGCGGGTCCATCCCCCATGTGTCCGAGGTGGAGCGGGCCGCGCTGGAAGCCTGGAAGGAGGTCATGTGAGATGACGGCGATTTATCAAAAAACGAAGGGCCTCCAGGATACGGAGCTGCACTACTGCCCCGGCTGCGCCCACGGCATCGTACATAAGCTCATTGGCGAGGTCCTGGAGGAGATGGACGCCCTGGGGACGGCCATCGGCGTCTGCCCGGTGGGCTGCGCCGTCTTCGCGGGGAACTATTTCTCCTTTGACACCATCGAGGCCGCTCACGGCCGCGCCCCGGCGGTGGCCACCGCCGTGAAGCGCACCCACCCCTCTCAGCCGGTTTTCACCTACCAGGGAGACGGGGATCTGGCCTCTATCGGCGCAGCGGAGATCGTTCACGCCGCCATGCGGGGGGAGAAATTCACCACCGTCTTTATCAACAACGCCATTTACGGCATGACCGGCGGGCAAATGGCCCCCACTACCCTCATCGGCCAGAAAGCCACCACCGCCCCCCTGGGCCGCACCAAGGAGCAGGCCGGCATGCCCATCCGGGTGGCCGAGATGCTGGCGACGCTGGAGGGCTGCGTGTACGCCGAGCGGGTGTGCGTGACGGACATTCCCCACCTGAACAAGGCGAAAAAGGCCCTGAAAAAGGCCTTTGCCCGGCAGATGGCCGGGGACGGCTTCACCTTCGTGGAGGTCCTGGCGGCCTGCCCCACCAACTGGGGCATGGAGGTCGGCGAGGCCAACCGGTGGCTGATGGAAAACATGGCCGCTTATTATCCCCTGGGCGTCATCAAGGATACGGAGGCGTAATAAAATGAAAAAAGAAGTCATTCTATCCGGCTTCGGCGGCCAGGGCGTCATGTCCATCGGGAAGAACCTGGTGGAAGCCGCCGTGGCGGAGGACCTGGAGGCGTCCTGGGTGCCCTCCTACGGGCCGGAGATGCGGGGCGGCACCGCCAACTGCACGGTCATCATCAGCGACGAGCGGATCGGCGCGCCGCTGGTGGAGCAGCCCAGCGAGGTGATCGCCATGAACCGGGCGGCCCTGGCAAAATTTGAATCCTCCGTGGCTCCGGGGGGCACGGTGTTTATCAACAGCAGCATCATTCCCGACCAGGTGAGCCGGGAGGACGTGAAGGCGGTGTACGTGCCCTGCGACGAGATCGCGGCGGAGCTGGGCAATGCGAAGGTGGCGAATATGGTCATGCTGGGGGCGTACATCGCCGCCACCGGCGCACTGAAGCAGGAGACCATCGAGACCATGATCGCAGAGATGTTCACGGGGAAGAAGGCCAAGCTGGTTCCCCTGAATCTGGAGGCACTGCGCCGCGGCATGGCCTGTTCGGGCGCCGTGTCCCAGCTGGTGTAGGGCGGGGTGATGAATTTTGGAGGAAGCGGGCGGGTCCCGCTTCCTTTTCCATGCAGCGGGATGCCTTCGTCCCGGCGGGAAAGAAGGGCGTTGAAAAATTCCGGCGGGGCTGGTATACTGGGAGCATGCTGAGGAGAGGGAGGAATTCCGTTTGATTTTGACCGTACCCTGTTTGCTGGGGCTGGAAGGTCTGGTGGCCGACGAGATGCGGCGGATGGGCCTGGCCGGCGTGAGGGCTGAAAACGGACGGGTCCACTGCGAGGGGACCCTGGCGGACATTGCCCGGCTGAACATCGGCCTGCGCTGCGGGGCGCGGGTGCTGATGGAGCTGGGGTCCTTCCCTGCGCCGGATTTTGAGGCGCTGTTTCAGGGGGTCGTGGCCCTGCCGTGGGAGGAGTTTATCCCGAAGGAGGGGGAGTTTCCCGTGAAGGGCTACTCTCTCAGCTCGGTGCTGCACTCGGTGCCGGCGTGCCAGGCGATTGTGAAAAAGGCGGCGGCCAGCCGGCTGGGGCGGGCCTATGGCTGTGAGACGCTGCCGGAGACGGGGAGCCGCTATCAAATCCAGTTTGCCATCGTGAAGGACCGGGCGTCGCTGTATCTGGATACCTCCGGCGAGGGGCTGTACAAGCGGGGCTACCGGGCGCAGAATATGGGCGCGCCGCTGCGGGAGACTCTGGCGGCGGCGCTGGTGACGCTCTCCCGCTACCGGGGAAAGGACCCCTTCTGCGATCCCTTCTGCGGCAGCGGAACCATTCCCATCGAGGCGGCGCTGATTGCCAAAAACCGCGCCCCGGGGCTGGACCGGCGCTTTGCTGCCCAGCGCTGGAAGTCCATGGAGCCAAGGCTGTGGATGGACGCCGCCGAGGAGGCCCAGGACAAGGAATTCCACGGCAGCTATGACATCTGGGGCGGTGACATCGACCCGGCGGCGGTGGAGCTGGCCCGGCATAATGCGGAGTTGGCCGGGGTGGAGGACTGCGTGCGCTTTGAGGAGGCGGACGCGGGAAAATTTCACCGGGACAGCGAGTATGGGCAGTTGGTGACAAACCCGCCCTACGGCGAGCGGCTGCTGGAGAAGAGGGAGGCCGAGGAGCTGTACCGGCGCTTTGGCCGGGCGCTGGAGGACCTGCCGGCGAAATGGCGGGTGGTGGTGCTCAGCTCCCATACGGAGTTTGAGCGGTGCTTTGGCCGGACGGCGGACCGGAAGAGGAAGCTATACAATGGGATGCTGAAGTGCGATGCATTTTTGTACGGGCGGTGAAAGAGGCGCGGACTGAGAGGGGACCGCGTATCTGGGGAGAAGGAGGAAACAGCCTTCGCCGGGTACGAGGGGCTGGTGGCACAGGAGCGGTCATTTTACGGACGGCCTCCAAGCATGGTTTCCCCATGGCAGGAAGGGCGTGTTTTTGGAAGCATCGGGCTGCGGAGGGTACGCTTTAAATGAGGATGGAGAAATTTTTCTTGCCCCCTTGCAACGGAGGGGAAAGTGTGGCATAATAGAAAACAATCTTATATGCAGCGGTATCGAAGTGGTCATAACGGGGCTGACTCGAAATCAGTTTGAGAGAGATCTCACGAGGGTTCGAATCCCTCCCGCTGCGCCAGCTCAGAAATTCCCACCATCGTTCCGTTTCCGCCGTACGGCGAAAACTGCACCCTGGTGGGAATTTTTGCGTAGCCGTTGGCGGCTTTGCCGCCTTACGGATACGGCATCCCCCGGGAGCTTCGCTTTCCACCGAAATCCGCTGCGCTGGGTTTTCGGCGGAATTTGGAGAGCCGATGGAATGACCGGATGTCCATATTGATTCTGAAAACGCAGGCCGCCTTGGAAGGGTGATTTGCGTGAACAATCATGAGAGAATCGCGGGCGATCAAAAACGCTGAGGCATCCTTTTGGATGAAGGGATTGCAGGACTTTACAGAAATGAAAGAAGCGGTCTGCGAAGTGCTGGATGGGCGGATGACAGAGCAGGCATACTTGGCAAGGTGTTTCGATGCGCAGTGCGAAAAAAAGAAGCGAGGGCGTTTCATATAGCCTCGATTCGCTGCAATCAGGGTGCTATCCGGGCGCTTCAGTATTCATCAACAAGCTGAATACCCGAGACGGGCGGGTATTCGCGCAAGTAGACGCGAATGTCACAAAGCTGCCTATTTTCCAGCGGTAATTGAGTCAAGGTGCGACGGACCTGATGAAACAGCGTTTGGGCGAAGCTGTCAAGCCACAAGAATAGACCTACAGCGGCATGGAACCCTCATTCCATGCCGCTGCTTTGTTCTTCTGTCTGAAATTCTTCCAGCAATTCGGTGTAATACTCTGGGTTGTTAGAAGATACCTGAACGTCCCGGGACGACGGCCACTAATGGCTGCCGGCCCGTAACCGCACAAAGAGGCCGTTTATTGGATGGCGGGCATATCGGGAGCGTCTGCCCGCCGCTCCGGCAGAAAGGCGCACAGCACCCCGCTGTTCCAAGAATGTAATTACATCCTCCAAACGGGTGTGAAACCGCCGTGTGTGCTTATCGGAGTCCTCACAGGGAATGACGCCGTCTTCCGGCAGCCACTGGACCCTGCGCTTGTGGATGCGGCAGATACGGTAGAGCTGGTCTTTGGATATGATTTCGGGATATTGCTCCCGTAAGTGTTCGTAACCCAAGATGTGCCTCACAGGCTCATGGATATCCCGAAACCTGGCGCGTCTTCTTCCGGTCCTTCTTCCTCCTCAGGGGCGGTGTGGGGCGCAAACGCTGCGGAGATTGATTTCGCGCGGTCTTAAACGATCGTTCAAAGCATGCTATAATCCGGGAGATAACAGACGGGAAAAGAGTAATTTTGTGCGGGACGTGGGGTGGGTCTTGGATGCTTGCGCCTTTTGATGAAAGATTAACTATCAGAAGCCAGGCCCTAAAATGAAGGATAGATGCAAAAAGTTAGATGGTTCCAAAAGGGTACAGCAAGTAGAGGTCCAGCAGGACCCCAGATAGCTATTGGGAGAATCAAATCGCGGAGCAATAAGGCTGTCTGGATTTCTCCAGAGCGAAGATGAGCCGTACCAGTTTTTGGCGGCATTGTAGAGGGCATAGCGCAGATACCGGAGCTGTGCTTCTCCATGTGCGGATAACAGTTTTTGAGCTGTCCAGACAGGTAGGTAGAAGGAGACATCCCAGCGTAAGCCAGCAGCCTGCTAGGGGAATCAAACCGGGAGAAGTCACCAATTCCGGCCAGGATCATGGCATCCATGCGGCAGCCATTGCCCGGAATGGTGGCAATGGGAGAATGCAGTTCATCCATGATGGTCTGGATCGCGGCCTCAATTTCTTCAATTTCGGCATCCAGCTCCCGAATGAGCCGAATGGTATGCTGCAATTCCAAGGACTTGGCAGGTATCCTGAAGCCAATGGAGCATCTGGCGGCACCGCGGATATCTACAGCCATATCCCTCCCACAGTGGTCTCTGGAGGCATCCGTCAGCAGGATCTTCAACCTGTCAGATGCGCGGCGGCGATCTGTTCGGTTCCCGGAAATTCAGGCAACAGCGCATAGACAGAGGCCATATGAAGTGTCGGAACCAGTTTTTCCAACTCTGGAAACAGGATACACACCAGCCTGGAAAGGACTGCTTCAGCTTCGCCCGCTCTTTAAGGACCTGGATGAGCTTATTAAAAAGCTCGAAACTACCATTAGCAAATAAAAATGTAGGCTCCCCACCCTAGCAAAGCAGAGGAAGCCTACACCACGGTATCAGGAGGCGGTCAAGAGCCTACCATCTAACCGCCTCCATGATACCATATAACTAAACCACAGTCAAGGCCACAGGCCGGGAGGGAAAGAAAATGATAGTAAAGACCATCATCGACGACGAGAACGGGCGCAAGTGGGAAATCATAAAACACGAAGCCGACCGCTACAGCTACCTTATCGAAACGGTATCTGGTGAGGGATTTTAGCTCCTCATTGTGGTATGCTGTATCCGTGTGGGGCTTGAGGCTCGCATTGGACAAAAGCACAGCCGCAATCGTTCGCGCATCCACACGATCTGTCTTTGTCTTCCTGATAAACCGTCTGGCGGTATTTAACTGATTAACAAAACTGCAAGGGGCTGTGGTTGGAACCTTTCAAGAACCATCTTCGTGGCAGGAGGTGAAAACCAATCCACAGCATCCTTTACAGTGTAGCACAGCCCTTGGATAGGGGCCTTAATAACTACTCTATAATACCAGGAGATCATGCTTTTTATGCCGCCTGCTGCGGAAAAAGGCTTTGGGGGATGGCCTGGACCGCCCCATTATATAGCGTGTTCTTCAAAGGGCAAATATGCGGAGGTCAGAACGCGCTCCAGTACCGGCGTATCCGGCTGCTCAATGCGGTGGAGAATTTGTTCTCCGGCAATCCGGCCCAGCTCCTCCACCGGCTGGACGATCCGGTCTACTTGGTCATAGTAGAATTCATAGGCCCGGGTGCTGTAGTCCACAAAGCTCACCACCTCCAGATCCCGCTGGGGCTGAATGCCTTTTCCCCGAAGGTAGGCGATGGTGACGGCAGCCATCAGGCCCTGGCAGACCAGGATTGCGTCGCAGTTCCGCTCCAGAAGCTGATCCAGGCAGGGCGGCGCGCTGTCTTCCATGGAGTCGCCGTAGCGGATGAAATTCTCGTCCTGAGTCAGGCGGCAGTCTGCCACAGCCGCCTGGTAGGCGGCGATCCGCTCCCGGGTGGTGGAGAGCCGGGGAAGTCCGCCGATAATGCCGATTCGCCGCTTTCCTTTGGCCGCCAGGCGGCAGACGCTGCGGTAGATGGGCTGGAAGTTGGAGACGCTGACCGAAGGATACTTTTGCGTGTCAAAGGTCCGGTCTACCAGCACCACCGGGAATCCCGCGGGAATCAGCTGGTCAAAACGGGAGAAATCCTCCATGGTGCTGGCCACCAGCAGCCCGTCCACAAGGCCGGCGGTGAGGAGGCGGAGGCTGGTTTCCTCCCGCTCCGCGCTCTCCTTGGTGTTGGCGATAATAAGGTGGTAACCCTTGGCGGAGAGACAGTTTTCCGCTGACTCAATGATGGTGCCAAAAAACTTGTTGGAGATATCCGGCACAATGAAGCCCACCGTTTTCTTCTTGCCGGTGCGGAAGCTCCGGGCGGAGGCGTCGGGGGTATAGCCCAGCTGGTGAATGGCGTGGTAGACTTTATCCTTTGTGTCGCTGGAGACATAGCGGGTGCTGTTGATGGTGTGGGAAACTGTGGCAGTGGAGACGCCAGCCAGCCGGGCCACATCGCTGATGGTAACTTTCATGACGGAATCCCTTTACGTAAAAGCAAAATCGGTTTGCGCAAACGTTAAACTTTATGTAGTATAGGACAGGTTTTGATTTTCGTCAAGCGTTTTTGACGTTTTTTGACACGGGAATTTTTCCCTTGTGTTTTTTCCGGTCCTATGCTATACTCAGCCCCGGCAGGTGCCATCACCCTGCCGGCCCCGACCCCGCCTCAGGCGGGCTGAAAGGGACAGACTAAAAAAATGGAGGAATTTCATCATGCGTAAAACTCGTTTCACCACCTGGCAGCTGGCCGTGGCCGGTCTGATTGCCGCCGTCTACACGATGGCCACCTTGTTCCTGCCTATTCCGCAGTACATGGGTGTCCAATTTCGTGTGGCGGAGGCCATGACGGTGCTGCCCTTCCTCTTCCCGGAGGCCATCCCCGGCCTGGCGGTAGGCTGCTTCCTGGCGAACCTGCTGGGTTCGCCGATTATGCTGGACTGGGTTTTCGGTACCCTGGCGACGCTGCTGGCGGCGCTATGGACCCGCCGGATGCCCAATCTGTGGCTGGCAGCGCTGCCGCCGGTGGTCTGCAATGCCGTCATTGTGGGCGCTGAGATCGCCTGGTTCACCGTGCGGGAGGGCGGGGCCTTCTGGCCTGCTTTTGGACTCAGTGCTCTGACCGTAGGGCTGGGGGAGGCGGCGGCCTGCTACCTCCTGGGCATACCCCTGGCGCGGGTGCTGGGAAAATCCCTGGGCTTTCAGGAACGGCTGGAGGCCCGGTAAAACGAAAACAGAAGGGACCGCGTAAGCGGTCCCTTTATCGTTCTTGGCGGGCCGCATGCCGCGCTCTCTCCGCGCCGGAAAAATCTCGCAGGCCAGGGCGTTGAGTCCGCAGGCGGACTCTGACTTGAGGCAGCTTTTTTCGGACCCTCCTGGTTGTGGAGGCTTCCCGCCTGGCCACAGCCATGCCATACGTGGCGATTTTTTAAAACTTGCCAAAATGCTGAGACAACTCCCCCTCCCCAATCGTATTGTAAGTGAGAGTACTCCCAACCAATTCAAGCCGTGAGGTCGACCTATGGACAAAGCTCGCTTTACCGCCGCCGTTGAGCGCTATCAAAATACCGTTTACCGCACGGCCCTCCACAGCCTGGGCAGCTCCCAGGATGCGGACGACGCCGTGCAGGAGGTGTTTCTGCGCCTCTTTAAGGAGCAGGGAGCCTTTGCAAGTGAGGAGCACCTGCGGCGATGGTTGCTGCGGGTGACGGTGAACTACTGCCGGGATGTGCTGCGAAGCCCCTGGCGCAGGCGGCGGCTCTCTTGGGAGGAGGTCCCGGAGACGCCGGTGTTCGACCGGCCGGAACAGGCGGCGCTCTACCGGGAGGTCATGGCCCTGCCGGAGAAGTACCGCACGGTGCTGAACCTTTTTTATTATGAGGAACTCAGCGTCCGGGAGATTGCGCAGCTGCTGGGGACGGCGGCCTCCACGGTGACCACCCGCCTGGCCCGGGCGCGGCAGAGGCTGAAAGAACGATTGGGGGAGGACTGGCAGGATGAGTAACCGGGAATTTTACCAGGAGACCTTCTCCCAGGTCCATGGGTCCAGGAAAATCAAATGGGAGGATTTTGAGATGGCAAGACGCGGAAGGAACCTGAAATGGGTCGTGACCCTGGCGGCGGCAGCCGCCCTGCTGGCGGCGCTGTCCGTCCTGGCGGTGGCGTCCAACTTTTTCGGCCTGCGGGACGTGCTGCTGCCGGAGAAGGGCAGCGTCAACGTGACGGACGAAAACGGCGTGGTGGTTCCCGGAGAGTATGAGTTCAAGGATTTCGTCAGCCTCTCCGGCTGGGGGGACACCCCGGAGAGCAAGGCCCTGGCCGAGTGGGAGGCGTTCCTGGAGAGCTATGACCAGGACGGGGCTATCATCAGCAAGATCGGCAACGAACCCACAGGCTTTGAGGACCGCTATGGTTTTTATCTGGTCTACACCCAGGAGATGGCCGACAAGCTGGAGGAAATTATCGCGAAGTATGACCTAAAGCTCCATACGTGGATGGAGGTGGTCCTGCCGGAGACCTGGCCCACAGCTGTGGGAGACTTTTTCAAGGAAAATGTGGCGCCCTATTCCGGCTATATCTATGAAAACGGCACTTTCCGCTTCGACGGCAACGCGGAGCTGGGGGCGGGGGAGCTGAAGGGCTATGGGACCATCGAGTACCAATTCAGCCGGTCCGTAAAGGGGACCTTTGACGACGTGGCGCTGAATATCGGCGACCTCAGCGACTTTGAGGAGTGGGGCTATCAGGCGGCGGACGGGACTCCCGTCACCCTGGGCCTGGGAACCCGGAACCGTTCGCTGATTCTGGCGGACCTGGGAGACAGCTTTGTGCTGGTGAACGTGCTGACGGGCCGGGAGGGGGACGATACCTTTTCTTCCGGGGCTATTGGCCGGGAGGAGCTGGAGGAGCTGGCGGACAGCTTTGTCTACTCCGCGCTGACGCCGGTCCGGGAGCCGGACCTGGACGCCATTCTGAGCAGCAACACCCGGTACATGGAGGAGCTGGAAAACCAGCCCATTGAGGCCACTCCGGCGGAATCCGAGGACCCGCTCTATGCCCGCACGGGCATGCAGGCCGACGCAGCCCGGGACTTCGTCCTTCTGCTGGCGGAGCGGATCGAGGAGGGGCGGAAGGAAGAAGTGGCGGACCTCTTGGTCTATCCCGCTCAGGTGGAGGTGGCTTCCGGAACCTTCACGGTGAACTCAGCGGAGGAGTTCCTGCCCTATTATGACGAGGTCATTGGGCAAAATCGCCTGGGCCTCTCCACGGCCATGACCTGGGAACCCACCCCTGCGGAGTCGTGGATTTTCAGCGACGGCAGCGGGCTGGCCGCCGTGGCGGACGGGGCCGTGTGGTTCGGCCTGGTGGAAGAGAGCGTCATCCGCATCTTTACCATCCAGACAGACCAGGCTGCTGTCCGGGCCGGGACCGGCGGGGCGGATTCTCCGGCCCCCGGGGAGGATGCGCTGTATGTGCGGACGGGAATTGCCGCCGGCGTAGGGCGGGACTTCGTCCGGAACCTGGCGGACCTCCTCGCCGGTGGAAAAAAGGAGGAGGTCGCAAGCCTCCTGACCTACCCCGCCCAGGTGAAGACCCCCGGCGGCGAGTGGATTGTCAACACGCCGGAGGAGTTTTTGGAACACTACGACGCATCTGCCGGGGCCACTCTGGCGGCGGACCTCCGGGCGGACCCGGAACCCTTCGCCGACGGCAGCGGCCTGGCCTCCGCCGCCAATGGGGCGGTGTGGTTCGGGCAGGTGGAGGACGGGGACCTTCGGGTCTTTACCCTCCAGTCGGATGTGTGGCAGTGGAGCGTCCGGTACTGGGGAGAGTAAGCCGGCGCGTTCTCAGCGGGCAAGGAACGGACCCGGAGGGGGAAGGCTCTCCGGGTCCGTTGCCACGGCATGCGCTTTATGTAAACCTCGTTATGTGAACTTCGAAACAAGGCGGCGGACCTGGACCGGGTTTTCCCTGCTTTCGCCGGGGAAAGACCCGGTTTTAGGCGTTTTGCGCGGAATTCTTCCAAGTTTTTATTGACACCGTTTCAAGAACTATGCTATACTAATCTACGCGTCGAATGACGCGGTAATGTTGTCTGCCGCGCCGTCTGCCCCAGCGGGCAGGCGGTGTTGGGAAAGAGCCGCCCGGATTCTCTATCGATTGGGCGGACGGAATATGGACAGGAGGTGTCTCAGCATGGCAACGAAACGTACCTATCAGCCCAAGAAGCTCCATGGCCAGAAGGTCCACGGCTTCCGCAAGCGCATGGCTACCGCCAACGGCCGCAAGGTTCTGGCCCGCCGCCGCGCCAAGGGCCGCGCACGCCTCTCCTATTGAGCGGCGGGAGACACTTGAACACGGGTCCTGACAGGGGCGGCTGGAATTTTTTGGATTCCTCCGTCCCTTGTGCCGGTTTTCCGCAGGGGGGAAGGGCTTATGAAAGCGGCCGTCACGCTGAAACAAAATTATGAGTTCCGCCGCCTGTACCAGAAGGGCGCGTCGGCAGTGGGGGGCGGCATGGTGCTCTACTGCCGGAAAAACCGCCTGGGGCACAACCGCCTGGGCGTCACGGTCTCCGTGAAGCTGGGCAACGCCGTGAAGCGAAACCGCGCGCGCCGCCGCCTGCGGGAGGTCTACCGGCTGAACAGCCTCCGCCTCCGCCAGGGGTGGGACATCGTCCTGGTGGCCCGGAACCGGACGTTGACGGCCCCTTGGGGGGAACTGAACGACACCTTCTTCCGCCTGTGCCGGAAGCTGGACCTTTTGGGGGACAAGCCATGAAGCGGGTTTTGATCTGGCTGGTGCGCTTTTACCAGCGGAATATCTCCCCCTGCCGCCCCCGGTGCTGCAATTACATCCCCACCTGCTCCCAGTATGCCCTGGAGGCCCTGGAGAAGTATGGCGCGGTAAAGGGGAGCTGGCTCGCGTTCAAACGGATACTCCGATGCAACCCCTTTCACAAAGGGGGGTATGACCCTGTGCCGTAGGGAAAAGAGGGGCGACTCTCCGCTTCGGCTTTCGGGCTGAAGACGCCGCCCAGGGCGGCTGAGGCTGCGGCATTTTCCTGATGCGCGTGCCGGCGGGAAAATGATTATCATCGATTTTCCGCCTCCGGCGGAAAGCGTTTGCCCCTGAACCCTCCGGCGGGAACGCCACTTTAGTTTGAGAGGAACAAGTTATGTTTTCAACCATTGGATACTACATCTGTATCCCCTTTGCCTGGCTGGTCCGGCTTTTTTACAACCTGACCAATTCCTATGGCATGGCCATCATCCTCTTCACCCTGGTGGTCAAGCTTTTGATGCTGCCTTTCCAGATGAAGTCCAAAAAGAGCATGATGCGCATGAGCCGCATGTCCGGCCGGCTTCAGGAAATTCAGAAGAAATACGCCAACAACCAGACCAAACAGGCCGAGGAGGTCCAGAAGCTCTACGCCGAAGAGGGCGTCAGCCCTATGTCCGGCTGCCTTTGGAGCTTTTTGCCCCTGCCGATCATGCTGGCGCTGTACTCCATCATCCGCCAGCCCATCACCCACTTTATGACGCTCAGCCAGGACGTGGTGCAGCAGATGGTGGACGTGGTGACCCAGGCCGGGCTGGACGTGAGCAAAATCGTCCAGATGAAGGAAGGGGCCGCCGTGGTCCGGGACGGGGTTACCCAGCTTTTGCCCTATGGGCAGATTGACCTGGTCAAGACCATCGCCTCCCAGATGCCGGAGGTGGGCGAGTCCGTGCCCGGCTGGATCAATGTAAACTATATCTCCTTTGGCCTGGATATGGCGGCGGACCCCTGGAGCATGGTGAAGAACTTCAGCTTCACCTGGGCCGCCATCGGCCTGGTGCTCATTCCCATCCTGGCGGGCGGGAGCCAGCTGCTGTTTACCAAGATCTCCATGAAGCACCAGCCCTCCGCAGATCCCTCCGCCGCCAGCGCCAACCGCATGATGATGTTCATGCCCCTGTTCTCCGTGTATATCGCCTTCACCATGCCGGCGGCCCTGGGCATCTACTGGATCGCCCAAAGCGGCTTCTCCGCTGTGCAGGAGTTCCTGATGGGCAAGTTCTTCAACAAGAAGCTGGAGGAAGAGGAGAATGCCCGCTACGAGGCCCGTCAGGCTGAGCGGAAAAGGAAGATGGAGGAGGCAAAGCTCCTCCAGGAGCAGCAGCGCCAGCAGGCCGCCCAGAAGCAGACCCTGAAGGAAAAACAGCAGGCCGCCCGGGAGGCCAAGGCCGCCAAAGCCGCCAGGGCCGGAACCGCCACCACGGAGGCCGGCCGGGTGGGAGACCGGCCCTATGCCAGAGGGCGGGCCTATAAACCAGACCGCTATGACGAAACGTAAAGGTGGACAGCCGACATGAGAGACTTTATTGATGTGACCGGCAAGAATGAGGATGAGGCCATCTCCAAGGCCCTGGCCCAGCTGAACCTGGACCGGGACGACGTGTCCGTGGAAGTTTTGGAGCGGGCCAAATCCGGCTTCTTGGGCCTGGGGGCCTGCCCGGCAAAGATCCGCGTGTACTATGGGCCTGAGGAGGAACCCGCCCCTGCCGCTGTAAAAGAGCCGGAGCCTCCCCGTGCGGAACCGGAAGCGCCCCCCCGCCGCCCTGCCCCGGAGCGCCGTGAGCGGACCGAGCGAAAGGAGCGCCCCGCTCCTCCGGAGAAGAAAGAGCGTCCTGCACCCCCAGAGAAAAAAGAGCGTCCCACGCCCTCAGAGCGGCCTGCTCGGGAGATGGAACCGCCGGTTCCCGCAGCCCTGGGCGAAGAAGTGGACGACGAGAAGGCCCAGGCGATTAAGGAGTTCCTCTCCGGCCTGCTGGAGCGCATGAACAGCGCCGCCGAAATCAAGGTCTATCTCCCGGAGAAGGGACGGTACAAGGTCATCCTGGAGGGACAGGGCCTGGGCGCGCTGATCGGCCGCCGGGGCGAGACCCTGGACGCCATTCAGCAGCTCACCAGCTACGCCGTGAACCGGGGCGGCGGACCGCGGGTCCGCATCCACCTGGACGCGGAGAACTACCGGGCCAAGCGGGAGCAGAGCCTCCAGCACCTGGCCCGGAAGGTGGCGGGCAAGGTGGTCCGCTACCGCCGCAGCGTCACCCTGGAGCCGATGAACGCCTATGAACGGCACGTGATTCACACAGCCCTTCAGGACTACGAGGGCGTCACCACCTACTCCACCGGTATGGACCCCAACCGCCGGGTGGTGGTGGCCTATGAGCGCGGCAGCGAGCGGCGGTGAAGCGGAATCCAAAAACAGTGCAAACGAGCGCCGGAGGACAAACCCTCCGGCGCTCTTCTTCGTTCATTTGTCCAGCTTTTTTAAATGCTTCGCCGCGGCCTTCAGCATGAGTTTTTTCTTTCCCGTGCCCTCGAAGTCCACCTGGACCAGGGCGTCGCCGCCCATGGGCTGAACCGACAGCACCGTTCCCCGGCCAAAGGCCCCGTGCTCTACCCGGTCCCCCTCCATCAGGGACATGGGCGGGGCGGCGATGGGGCGGCGGACTTCCGCAGCGGCAGGGCGGGAAGAAGTGGTCGCGGTGTAAGTACCGGCGCTTCTGGACGGTCCGCCGC
The DNA here is from genome assembly GCA_022791135.1 of Oscillibacter sp. Lineage (GTDB taxonomy): Bacteria > Bacillota > Clostridia > Oscillospirales > Oscillospiraceae > Oscillibacter. The sequence continues at coordinate 59,532 of JAAVYM010000020.1, read as the reverse complement.
CTTGGCGGCCATAGGCCCCATAGGACCCAAAAGAGCCGCCGGGTTCCAGGGACTTGCCCTCCCAGTTCAGGTTCTCCTCCGGAATCTCCTCCAAAAAGCGGGAGAGGGGGTTGGCAGACGTGCGGCCATACAGCATTCGCTGGCGGGCGTGGGTCAGCGTCAGACGGCGCTTCGCCCGGGTCATGGCCACGTAGCACAATCGCCGCTCCTCCTCCAGCTCCTCCTCGTCAAACTGGGCCGAGCCGCCGGGGAAGACCCCCTCCTCCATGCCCACCACATAGACCAGGGGAAACTCCAAACCCTTGGCGGCGTGAATGGTCATCAGCGTGACGCACTCGCCGCCGCCCTCCAGGGAGTCCAGGTCCGTGTAGAGAGCGATCTCGTTGAGAAAGCCGGAGAGGGTGGCGTCCTCCGGCTGCTGGTCCAAAAAACCCAGAATATTGGACTTCAGCTCCTGGACGTTCTCCAGGCGGCCCCGGCTCTCCATGTCATTTTTGTCCTTCAGGGCCTGGACGTAGCCGGTCTGCTCGCAGACTGCGTCATAAAACTCCGGCAGGGTCAGGATTCCTCCGGCTCTTCGGAGGCCATCGATCAAATCAGCGAACTTCAAGAGCTTGGCAGAGGCGCTCTTCAGTGCCGGAAATAGGTCTGCGTTGCGGATGACCTCGTAGAGGGAGGCTCCCTGTTCTGCCGCCAGGGCGGCCACCTTGTCCATCGTCGCCCCCCCGATGCCCCTGGCGGGGCTGTTGACGATGCGGCGGAGCCGTAGGTCGTCCAGGGGGTTGTTCAGCACGCAGAGATACGCCAGCATGTCCTTGACCTCCGCCCGGTCGAAGAACTTCATGCCCCCCACCACCTGGTAGGGGATTCCGCTGCGCTTCAAGGCGTACTCCAAGGCGTTGGACTGGGCGTTCATCCGGTAGAGCACGGCGGCGTCCTGGAAGCCGGCCCCCTTCCCTGCCTCGGCCAGGATGTCCCCCGCTACAAAGGCGGCCTCGTCGCTCTCGTTCAGCGTGGTGCGGACCCGGACGGCCTCGCCGCTGCCGTTGTCCGTCCAGAGGGTCTTCCCCTTCCGGCCGGTGTTATTCCGGATGACGGCGTTGGCGGCATCCAGGATATTCTGGGTGGAGCGGTAATTCTGCTCCAGGCGGATGACCCGGGCCGAGGGATACTGCCGCTCAAAGTTCAGGATGTTTTCGATGTTGGCCCCCCGGAAGCGGTAGATGGACTGGTCGTCGTCTCCCACCACGCAGAGGTTCTTCCGCCCCCCGGCCAGAAGGCTGGTCAACAGGTACTGCAAATGGTTCGTGTCCTGATACTCGTCCACCAGCACGTAACGGAATTTGTCCTGGTAATAGGCCAGCACCTCCGGCTCCTGCCGCAGCAGCGTGACGGTGTGGTAGATGATGTCGTCGAAATCCAGGGCGTTGGAAGCGGCCAGCTTCTTCTGGTAGGCCTGATAGACCCTGGCAATGCGTCCGAGCCGCCAGTCGCTCTCGGCGCTGTGCTTTCGGGCAAACTCCTCTGAACCCAGGTACTGGTCCTTGGCGGCGCTGATGACGGAGAGGACGTTTTTGGGGGGAAAGGCCTTCTCGTCCAGGTTCAGCTCCTTCAGCAGATCCTTTATGACCCGGCGGGAGTCGTCGGTGTCGTAAATGGTGAAGTCCTTGCCAAAGCCCAGCCGGTCGATGTCCCGCCGGAGGATGCGGACGCAGGCGGAGTGGAAGGTGGAGGCCCAGACGTTGTTGGCCATCGGACCCAGCCGGGCGGCCAGGCGGTCCTTCAGCTCTCCGGCGGCTTTGTTGGTGAAAGTGATGGCGATGATCTCCCAGGGCCGGGGCACGTCCACGGCACACAGCCGCCGAACCTGGCCCTCCTCGCCGGGGTGGTCCGAAATATGCTCCAGGAAATCCAGGTCCGCCTCCGTGATCCCAGGGGGGACGAAGTCCGTGTCGCTGCCCCGGCCGTAGGTCAAGAGGGTGTACACCCGCTGAATCAGCACGGTGGTCTTGCCGCTGCCGGCCCCGGCCAGGAGGAGAAGGGGACCCTCCGTGGTCATGGCGGCCTGGCGCTGCATGGGGTTCAGCCGCCGGAGGTCCCTCGCGATCACCGCCCGGCGGGCGGCGGCGTAGCGTTGGTTGAAATCATTCATAGCTTGCCTTTCTTCCGTTCTCAAAATGCGGCCCGGGCAGGACCCTAAAGCTCCTCCATCCGGGCGCACAGCGCCTCGTGGAAGCGGCCCACGTGAAGCCCGTCCACAAAGCGGTGGTTCAGCTCTAAGGAGATATGGAGGACCTTTCGCCCGCCTTCCTCCGCGTACTTCCCCCAGGCGATGCGGGGGACGGCGTCGTCGGGGTCGAATTGGCGCTCGTTGGTCAGGGCCGTCAGCTCCACCCAGGGGAGGCAGGTGAAATAGATCAGGTCCAGGCTGTCCGCCTGGTCCAAAAAGGCGGTTTGGGCCAGGCTCTTGGCCCGGGCGGCCCGGCAGAACTCCTCCACGCTCCCCTCGCAGGGCATGGTGACGATATGGAACTGCTCCGCGCCGGGGCGGAGGTCCGTAAAGCTGGGGCTGCGGCGGTCGAAGAGGATCAGGTCCTCCCCCCGCAGGGCGTAACGGAACGCCTCCACCTGGTTCACGGCCTGGGTGCAGAGGCAGACCAGGGCATAGTAAAAGGAGACCTGGTGCTCCCGGGCAAACTGGTAGAGGCGGGTCACATCCTGCCGGAAGGTGATGCTGAAAAAGGGCTGGGACATGGAAGAGAAAAAGTCGAACAGCTCCCGCCGGGGCCAGGAGGCCCGGTCAATGATCTGGGTCATGGAGTCCCTCCTTTCTGACAGGAACAGTATACCAAACTCCGCAGAAATTGCAAGCCCGGCCATTTTCCCCCTTTCCTCAGCGGCGGTTTTCTGATATACTGCCCTTGGAAATCACACGGGAAAGGCGGACAGGCCATGAATCTCTGCGACCGGGAGACCCTCCGCGCCCTGCTGGGGCGGCATGGGTTCCACTTCTCCAAATCCATGGGGCAAAACTTTCTCATCGACCCCCAAATTCCGGCGGACATCGCCGCCGCCTCCCAGGCGGACCGGAGCTGCGGTGTGCTGGAAATCGGCCCGGGCGTAGGCTGCCTGACGGCGGAACTGGCCAGGCGGGCCGGGAAGGTGGTATCTGTGGAGCTGGACCGGAGGCTGCTGCCGGTGCTGGCGGAGACGCTGGAACCCTATGACAACGTGGAGATCATCCCCGGGGACGTGATGAAGCTGGACCTCCCGGCCCTGGCGGCGGAGAAGTTCGCCGGACTGCGGCCGGTGGTCTGCGCCAATTTGCCCTATAACATCACCACGCCGGTGCTGACCAAGCTGGCGGAGGCGTCCTGCTTTGCCGGCGTCACCGTCCTGCTGCAAAAAGAGGTGGCCCATCGCCTGGCGGCTCCCCAGGGGTCTTCGGAGGGCGGCGCCTTCGCGCTGTGGCTCCAATACCGGATGGAGACGGAGCTGCTTTTCGAGGTTCCGGCGGAGAAGTTTTATCCCGCCCCAAAGGTGAACTCCGCCGTCCTCCGCTGCGTCCGGCGGGCGAGTCCCGCCGTGGAGGCGGCGGATGAGGATTTTTTCTTTCAGGTGGTCCGGGGGGCCTTCCTGCTGCGGCGGAAGACCCTGGCCAACAGCCTGGCGGCGGCCCTGCCGGGGCGGAGCCGGGAGGAGATTCAGGCGGCGGCGGAAGCCTGCGGCCTGCCCCCCTCCGTTCGGGGGGAGAAGCTGACCCTGGCGGACTTTGCCCGGCTGGCGGAGGCCCTTCAAAACGGCGGCGCGGGAGGAGAAGCGTAAAGGCAAGGACAAAAACGGAGCCTTCGGAAACGGCCGCCTCTTTCGCAGTCGGGCGCATGCCGTTTGCCGCGCTGCGAACGGCACAGGAAGTGAAAAAAGGAGCACGCAATGGAAAACTATTTTCGCCCCGAGCTGCCTCGGGAGCATATTCTGGAGATCAGCTCCATCGGCCTTGCCCACATGGGGGACGCGGTGTTTGAGCTGTTGGTCCGCGCCTGGCTCTGCGCCCACGGCGGGGCCACCGGCCGGGGGATGCACCGCGCCGCGGTCCGGCTGGTGTGCGCGGAGTCCCAGGCGGAGAAGGCGGAGAAGATCCTCCCCCTGCTGGCGGAGGAGGAGCGGGCGGTCTTCCGCCGGGGACGGAATGCCCAGGTCCACACCGTTCCCCATCACGCCAGCCGCGCCCAGTACGGCGAGGCTACGGCCCTGGAGGCCCTGCTGGGCTGGTTGTACCTCCGGGGAAACCTGGAGCGGATCAACGAGCTGTTCTGTGCGATGATGGAGGGTGAAGACGATGGCCATTGACGCGATCTGCCTGGCCGCCGTGGTGGCGGAGCTGCGGCCTCAGCTTGTGGGGCTGCGGGTGGACAAGGTTCAGCAGCCCGCCAGGGACCAGGTGGTCCTCCTCTTCCGGGGGCGGCGGCTGCTGCTGAATGCCGGGGCGGGGGCGCCCCGTTTGCAGCTGACGGAGATTTCCCGGGACAACCCGGCGGAGCCGCCGATGTTCTGCATGCTGCTGCGCAAGCACCTGGCGGGGGCCAGGCTGGCGAAGCTGAGCCAGCCTCCCCTGGAGCGGCTGGTCCGCATGGAATTCGACGCCTCCGATGAGCTGGGCCGGGCCGGCCGGCGGACGCTGGTGCTGGAGGCCATGGGCCGGCGGAGCAACCTGATCCTCCTGGACGGGGAGGGCCGGGTGATCGACAGCCTGCGCCGGGTGGATGCAGACATGTCCGCCCAGCGCCAGGTCCTGCCGGGGCTTTTCTACCAGCCTCCCGCCTCCGCCGGGCGGCTTCCGGTGACAGAGGAGACGGAAGAGGGCTTGTCCGCCCGCTTTGCCTCCGCACCGCCGGAAAAGGCCCTGGATGCCTTCTTGCTGGACCAATACTTTGGCCTCTCCCCCCTGATGGCCCGGGAGCTGGCCTTTCAGGCGGCGGGAAGCTCCGATGCCCGGGTGTTCCAGCTGGCGTCGCCCGCCCCCTTGTGGCGGGCGATGGAGGGTTTTTTGGACCGGGTCCGGGAAAACCGCTTCACCCCCGTCTGCCTGCTGCGCGGCGGCCAGCCTATGGACTTTGCCTGCGTCCCCGTGGGGCAGTACGGTCCCGCCGTGGAGGCGGTGGCCTATGACAGCTTCTCAGCCCTGCTGGACGCCTTTTACGAGGCCCGGGAGCGGCAGGAGCGGACCCGCCAGCGTGGGGCGGACCTGCTCCGGGCGGCGTCCACGGCCAGGGACCGCCTCCGCCGGAAGCTGGCCCTCCAGGAAAAGGAATACGCCGAGACTCAGGACCGGGACAAGCTCCGCATCCAGGGAGATCTGATCACCGCAAACCTCTACCGCATGGAGCGGGGCCAGGCCCGGCTGGAGTGCGAGAATTACTACGAGGACAACGCCCCGGTCCACATTCCCCTGGACCCCCTGCTGACCCCCCAGCAAAACGCCGCCAAGTACTACAAGCGCTACACCAAGGCCAAGACCGCCGAGAGGTACCTCCGGGAGCAGATGGCCCTGGCCCGGCGGGACTTGGAGTACCTGGAAAGCGTCCTGGAAGAGATCCGGCAGGCCGAGACGGAGCAGGATTTCCTGGACATTCGCGCCGAGCTGCGGGAGGGGGGCTTCCTCAAAAAGCAGGGCAGGAGCAAAAAGGAGAAGACCCGCGCCGCCGCCCCCCGGGAGTTCCGCACCACGTCCGGCCTTCGGGTCCAGGTGGGCCGGAACAACCGCCAAAACGACCAGCTGACCCTGAAGGAGGCGGACCGCCGGGACCTCTGGTTCCACACCCAGAAGATCCACGGCTCCCATGTCATCCTCCGTTGTGCCGGCCAGGCGCCCGGCCCAGAGGACGTGGCCGAGGCGGCGATGCTGGCGGCCTGGTTTTCCCAGGCCCGGGAGAGTGGTAACGTCCCCGTGGATTACACGGAGGCCCGCAACGTCAAAAAGCCCGCCGGGAGCCGCCCTGGCATGGTGATCTACACGGCCCACCGGACCCTTCACGTCACGCCGGAGGAGGAGACGGTGAAGCGCCTGCGGGCAAAATAAACGCCAAGGACCCCGCCGTACAGCGGGGTCCTTGGCTGTCCCGGGCCTCCTGGCAAATGGGCGAAAACCGGCCCGCCGGGTTTTCCGCATCGCCGCGCCCGGAAACGGCGGAGCCTACCTGCCTCGATGCTTTTCCTTCCTTTTCTGCCGCTTTTGTTCAAACCGGCGCTGCTTTTCTGCCTCCCGCCGCTCCCGGCTCACGGTTTTCCGCTCTGCCTTCCGCTGCTCCTGCTGCAATTTCAAAGCCTGCTGCGATTTGGTGCCGGTCCCTCTTTCCTGTACTTGCTTTCGCGCCTCGTGCCGGATCCGCTTCGGATTGCGGCAATTTTTTTCCCCATCCGCCGCTACCGCCGGGCTGAAGCGCAGGTGGTCGTAATGTTTCAAGATGAATTCGTAAATCGCAAAGTCCTTGGGTTCTGCGCCGAATGTAATGCTGCACGAAGACAGCTTCCCATCCGATATTCGTTCAAAGACGCCTATCCAAAACGGCTCTTCAAACCATACGGTCAGCCTGCTCGACGCTTTGTCCATGGCGATTCCCTCCTTAAATGATTGCACGCAGCAGAGAACGGACGACCCAAGGAGGGAGGGTTACTTACACCGAAACGGTGCGGCCGGACTACCTACCGGCTCTGCAAGAATACGAGTCCTTACGTTGTGTTTTTATCTCTGCCTTTTGATTTTGCTGCCGGCGCAGCGAAAGGGGGCCGGGGCTTCCCTTTCGCCAGCGCCGGCGGTGTTAGCGTTACACGGCCCTTTTCGTAAAATCGAAGGCACGGCCGCCGCCATGCCCCGTATTGCCGCCTTTCCGGCCTCCTTTCTGCGTTCTGCTCAAGAGATTCCTGGCCCCACCGGCCATGTTCCTTCACTTATGGTATTTCGTCCCCGCGTTGATCTGATAGGCCCGGTAAATCTGCTCCAGCAGCATCACCCGGGCCAGGTGATGGGGAAAGGTCATGGGGGACATGGACAGCTTCTCCCGGGCCTGGGCCTTGATGGAGGCATGAAGCCCGTGGGACCCGCCGAGGAGGAACACCAGCCGGCTCTCCCCCTGCCCGGCCCAGCCGGCCAGCAGCCGGGCCAGCTCCTCGCTGGAGCGCTCCCGGCCCTCTACGCAAAGGGCGATCAGGCTGGAGGATGGGGGGAGCTTCCCCCGGATGGCCTCCGCCTCCCTCGCCAGGGCGGCGCCGACCTGGGCCGGGGAGGGGGCCTCCGGCAGCCGTTCCTCCGGCAGTTCCACCAGGTCCAGCCGGCAATACCGCCCCAGGCGCTTGGCGTACTCCGCCGCCGCCTCGGCGTAAAACCGCTCCTTCAGCTTCCCGACACAAAGAAGAGTTATCCGCTGCATACCGCGCCTCCCGCCAATACGTAGGCCCCGCTGAGGCGGTCCCTGGGGGCGACGGAGAGGCGGGGGGCCAGCCCGGCGGCGCATAGCGCCGCCTCCGCCGCCTGCAGGGCCATGGCGGGGGTGTTGTTCTCCCGGCTCAGGTGGGCCAGGACGATCTCCTTCGCCCCCGCCTCCGCCAGCGTCACGGCAAAGGCGGCGGCGTCCTCGTTGCGCAGGTGGCCCGCCGGCCCCAGGATTCGCTCCTTCAAATAATAGGGGTACGGCCCGCTTCGAAGGGCTTCCACATCGTGGTTGGCCTCCAGCACGGCTAGGCCGACGCCGGGGAGGACCGCCTCTGCCTCCGCCGTCACCACGCCGCTGTCCGTCAGCACCCCCACGCCGCCATCGGGGGTGTCAAAGCGGTAGCCACAGGAGCCGGGGGCGTCGTGGGAGGTGGGGAAGGCCCGGACGGCGCAGTCCTTGATAAAGAAGCCGTCCTCCGCCTCCCGCAGGCGGCCCTCCAGCAGGACCATGCGGCGGAGCAGGTCCCGGCCCGCCGGGGCGGCGGCGTAAACCGGGCAGTCTGTGTGCTTCAGTAAGGTCTGAAGGCCGGAGATGTGGTCGCTGTGGGTATGGGTGACGCAAATGGCGTCCAGCTCTGAAAGGTCCAGGCCCAGGGACTGGAGGCCCTGGCGGATACGGCGGCAGGAGATGCCCGCGTCCACCAGGACGTGCCCGCCCTCCCAGGAGAGCAGCATCGCATTTCCGGAGGAGCCGCTGGCGAATGTGTGCAGGGCCGTCAAGGCGCACTCCCCCTTTTCCCCCGCAGGGCGCCGTTGAATTCCCGCAAATCCTCCTTGGTCCCCTCGGGAAGGCTGTTGAGATCCACGTCCCGGACCGCGCCTTCCAGGGCATAGAGATGGACCAGACAGACGTTGGGATAGAGGGTGGCCAGTTGAAAAAACGCCTGCTTGGCCCCCGCTTGGAGCAGCTTTTCCGGTGTATCGATGCCGGCGGCCGTTAGCTTCCGGGCCATCTCCCGGCCGATGTTCCGCATAGATGTCAGTTCCGCCATATCGTTCCTCCCATGCTTTCGTATGGACAAAACGGGAGGCGGAATGTCCTTCCGCCTCCCGGGGCAACCTGCCGGGGAGCGTCCGGTCCTCCGGGACCGGACTCCCGTTTCGATGATTTAACCCTTGCAGACGGGGACGATCCAGCCCTTTGTGTCGGGAAGCTTGCCCCACTGCATGCCGGTCATGGTGTCATAGAGCTTCTGGGTGACGGGGCCGATCTTGCCGTCGTGAATGAAGACCTTGTCGCCTTTCCAGTCCAGCTCCTTCACAGGGGAGATGACGGCGGCGGTGCCGGTGCCGAAGACCTCTTCCAGCTTGCCCTCGTGGCCGGCCTTCATCACGTCGGCGATGTCCAGGGGGCCTTCCACCACCTCATAGCCCCAGTCCTTGAGCAGCTCAATGCAGCTGCGGCGGGTGACGCCGGGGAGGACGGTTCCCGTGCAGGCGGCGGTGTAGATCTTGCCGCCGATCTTGAACATGATGTTCATGCTGCCGACTTCCTCGACATAGTTCGGCTCCACGCCGTCCAGCCACAGCACCTGGGCGAAGCCCCTCTGCTCGGCCGCCTCGCCGGCCTTGATGGACGCGGCGTAGTTGCCGCCGCACTTGGTGAAGCCGGTGAGGCCGGGGGCGGCGCGGACGTACTCGTCCTCCACATAGATGCGCACCGGGTCGATGCCCTCGGCGTAGTAGGCGCCGGAGGGAGCGGTGATGATGCAGAAGGTATAGTGCTTGCTGGCGTGGACGCCCAGGCCCACGTCCGTGGCGAAAACAAAGGGACGGATGTAGAGGGTGGTGCCCTCGCTGTGCGGCACCCAATCCTTCTCCACTTCCACCAGGGCCTTCACAGCCTGGATAAAGTCCTCCGTCGGGATCAGAGGGACGCACATCCGCTCGGAGGAGTCCTGCATCCGCTGGGCGTTGCAGTCGGGGCGGAAGAGCTGGATGGTGTTGCCGGCGCTGCGGTAGGCTTTCATGCCCTCGAACAGCTCCTGGGCATAGTGGAGCACGACGGTGGCGGGGTCCATCTGGAAGGGAGCGTAGGGGACGATCCGGGGATCATGCCAGCCCTCTCCCTCGGTGTAATCCATCAGAAACATGTGGTCCGTAAAGACTTTGCCGAAGCCCAGCTTCGACTCGTCGGCGGGCTTGGCCTTGGGGGCGGTGGTTTTGGTGATCTTGATATCCAGCATAGCGAACACTCCTGTCTGTAGATTGGGGGGAGTTCCCCCTGCCGGGCCCAGACTTCCCTTGGGCCTGGTTTCTAAATTTAATTTAAACAATTATAAGCCAGCCCCTCTTCAAAGTCAAGCGGCAATGCATGCTCTCCCTTTTGCCTTTTTGCTAATGGCTATGAAATTTCCGGCGTCTGCATCATGTGCGGTACCTGTGCATCAGGCTGTCCGGTTCAGGCCATTGGGCAGAGCGATACTCAATACCGAATCGATCCATCTTCCTGCATCGACTGCGGGACCTGCTCTACGTTGTGTTCAACGGGCGCAATACACCCCTCGCCATATATCAGGGAAAGCATATCGCAAAACGAAATAAATATGGATAAGTGTTATTTCAATCCCGGATGTGCTTTGAGCCTGTATAAGCCCGATGTGCCGGAGAAAATGCTGAAACTGTTGCAGGCTCACTTGGGCAGCGTGAAGTTTCATAATATCTGCTGCCGGCATGACCCGGCCTTGAACCCGGCTCAACAATTATTAATAACTGTGCGGGATGCGGTCGGCGGTTTTGCTCGCTGTATGAAGGCATCCGCACGATCTCTTACTGGGAAGTCATCGATAGTATCCCGGATTTCGCATTGCCGGATCACAGCGGATTAAGGGTTTCCATTCATGATTCTTGCGGCTACCGTCATAAGCCCCAGGTACATCGGGCGGTCAGAAGCCTTTTGACCAAGATGAACATTGAAATTGTAGAAGCGCAGGGCAGTTATCCGATTTGGGTAACTGCCCATTCCATTTTTCAGGAAAGATTAAAAAACGCACCCTCATCCACGCGGAAGACAGCAGGGCAGTCAGCAGGGCCGCCGGAATCCGACGGGTTTAGAGGGCTTTGAAACCCGCCCTGCGTCCATGGGCCAGAGGGCTCATCAGAGAATATCATCAAGAAGGTTGAGGAGGCGGAGAGGACTTATCTGTTTGCGGGTGAAAAGGCTGGCCAGGCGGAGAGTGAAAGCGAAGTCGGTTGATATGCAGGGCAGGACCATGAGTTCCTCGTCCTGCTCCTCCCCTTGCTGGAGGATACGGAGACCAAAGACCCGGTCCTGGCCGGAGCAGAGGGGATGAACCTCATTTTCGATTGGAAGGTACAGGAGCATGGGTACCCACCTCCTCCAGAATTTTTGCAGGGTCCAGGTCCAGGATCACGGTCAAGTGGAGAGTATCCATCCAATTGAGGTCGCTCTTTCCCCGTTCCACCTTGTGAATCCAGTGGGCAGAGCAGCTCATGAGTTCAGCGAGGTTTTCCTGGGTAAGTCCGAGCCGGTTCCGGGCGCGGCGAATCATATCTCCAAAAATCTCTCTCTGCACCTGAGACGGCAGGCGTCTTAAAACCAAAATAATCTCCCCCTTGTGTTGGGGCCTGTTTAAACGATGCGAGAATACCCAAAGCGGATATTTTTCCTCAGAACCCTGACAAATTTCCCTTGAAATTCGCCAGGGTTCCCAGGGGAAACCGCCTGTCCCAGCGAAAATCTTTCACCGCCGGGCATCCCGCCATGATTCAAACAGGCCTTAGGTTCTGAAGGAAGATTATTCCAGATTTTCCGCTCCGTCCATGCATGCGGCGTGAAGATTGTCGAAATTTGTCGAATCAGAGGAAGGCACATAGAGCAAAGGTTTTATTTGCAGCAGAATATGTAACTCGATTGTAACGATTCGTTTCCGCGCCCCGAACCGGAACTGCGCCGCCTCAAAAGAGCAACCGCATCCCCGTCTCCCCGGCCGAAAACCCAGCGAAGCGGATTTCGGCCGAAAGCGAAGGAATTCCCGCCATAGTGCAGTTTTCGGCGAAGCCGGAAACAGAACGGTGGCGGGAATTCCTGAGCTGGTGTGCCCGAGGGGACTTGAACCCCTATTCCGTGAGGAGGTAGAACCTAAATCTACTGCGTCTGCCAATTTCGCCACGGGCACATATCAATTTCATTATAGCATAACCCGCCTTCATCGTCCAGCCCCATTTTTGTGGTGGGGACTGGAAGAAACGCAGGTTCTTGAAGCCGTCTCTCCCGTGCAAGGTATTTCCGGCAAACAGTTTTTCTGCCACCAAAGGATCTTCCTAAAAATCGTCTTTATAAAAACGCTAAATAAACACTGCTTTTTTTGAAATATTAGGAATTTATAATCAAGAAAGGTATAGAATGTATTCTATACTTCGTTCTGTCTTTCGTTCTATAAAAAATTGTGCTATGATATCACCCATTGAACCGAAAAGGAGAGAGAATATGTCTACCGCACAAATCTGTATCATGGCCACCATCATCGTGTACCTCTGCCTTGTCATCTTCACAGGCGTGATGATTGGCCGCCGTTCCAAAAAGAGCGCCGAGGGCTTCTACCTGGGCGGCCGGGGCATTGGCCCCCTGGTCACCGCCATGAGCGCCGAGGCGTCCGACATGAGCAGTTACCTGCTCATGGGCATCCCGGGCCTGGCCTACCTCTCCGGCGTGGCGGACGCCAGCTGGACCGCCATCGGTCTGGCCGTTGGCACCTACCTGAACTTCCTGCTGGTGGCGAAAAAGCTCCGGCGCTACAGCGTGAAGCTGGACGCCATCACCATCCCCAGCTTCATCTCCAAGCGTTACGGAGAGAAGCGGCCCGTCATCATGTGCATCTCCGCCCTCATCATTCTGATTTTCTTCGTGCCCTATGTCGCCTCGGGCCTTGCCGCCGTGGGCAAGCTCTTCAACAGCCTTTTCGGCTGGGACTACATGGTTGCCGCCGCCATCGGCGCGGTGGTCATCATCAGCTACACCTCCATCGGCGGCTTCAATGCCGTGGCGACCATGGACCTGATTCAGTCCATCATCATGACCGCCGCCCTGGCTGTCATCGTCGTCTTCGGCGTGGTCCAGGCCGGCGGCATGGACGCGGTCCTCGCCCACGCCCAGACCCTGCCGGGCTTCTTCAGCTTCACCCAGACCTACAATGCCTCCACCGGCGGGGCAGACCCCTACGGCTTCATCCGCATCGTCTCCATGATGGCCTGGGGCCTGGGGTATTTTGGCATGCCCCATATTCTGGTCCGCTTCATGGCCATCCGGGACGAGAACGAGCTGACCCTCTCCCGCCGTATCGCCGCCACCTGGGTGGTGATTTCCATGGGCGTGGCGGTGTTCATCGGCATTGTGGGCCACGCGGTTTCCGCCGCGGGCCGGGTTCCCTTCCTGGAGGGCAGCGCCACAGAGACCATCATCGTGAGGCTGTCGGACCTGCTGTCCTCTTACGGGATTTTCCCCGCCATCGTGGCGGGCTGCATCCTGGCGGGCATTCTGGCCGCCACCATGTCCACGGCGGACAGCCAGCTGCTGGCGGCGTCCTCAGCCTTTTCCGAGAACATGGTGCAGGAGGTCTTCGGCGTGAAGCTGACGGAGAAGCAGACCATGCTGGTGGCCCGGCTGACGGTGGTGGTCATTGCGGTCATTGCCCTCTTCCTGGCCTCGGACCCGGACAGCAACGTGTTCCAGATCGTGTCCTTCGCCTGGGCGGGCTTCGGCGCCACGTTTGGCCCCACCATCCTCTGCGCCCTTTACTGGAAGCGGAGCAATCGCCAGGGCATCATGGCCGGCCTGGTGGCCGGCGGCGTCATGATCTTCGTCTGGAAGTTCCTGGTGCGCCCCATGGGCGGCGCGCTGGATATTTACGAGCTGCTGCCCGCCTTCATCGTGGGTCTGGCGGCCATCGTAATCGTCAGCCTGGCCACTCCGGCCCCGGACAAGGAGGTCGAGGGACTCTTTGACGAGGTGAAGGAGCAGTAATCCGGCGTAAAGCCGCCCGGGACGAGACCCGGGCGGTTTCCCATAATAAGCCGCGCCCTCGAAAGCGGCGGAGCCTGGACCGGCTTTATTGCACAAATATCCGGGAGTCCCGGACTGTTTTCGCTGTTTTGTGGGCCAAAAATTCCGGAAAAGGCAAAGTATCTGTCCATTTCCCCTTGACAAACCGCCGCCTTCCCCGTACAATAGGGCCTGTTGAAAGACGATGAAGGGGAAAAGGCGGACCTTCCCACCCTCAGAGAGCCGGCGGGCGCTGCGAGCCGGCGGGGGAATCCCGCGGATGACTGGCCCCGGAGTCTCCCGTCCGAGAAGTAGGGCGGGGCGGCTCGCCTCCGTTACAGGGCCTTGAGGGCCGCCTTTGGCGGCTGAACAGGGTGGTACCGCGTGCTTTTACGCCCCTGGCCGTTTGGCTGGGGGCGTTTTCGTCGTTTGCAAAAGGAGAGGAATATGATCACAGGGTTTGGCGTGGGCGGATTTGATATGATGTTTTCGATTTTCCCCTCTCTTTTCATGGCGGTATTTGTCATTGTTATTGGCATGTTCATCGTCACGGCGGTCCGGGGCGTCAGCACCTGGAGCAAAAACAACGCCTCCCCCCGGCTGACGGTTCCCGCCCAAGTGGTCACCAAACGGACCAGCGTCACCCACCACCGCCACCATGCCCACGGCAGTCACCACGGCGGCATGGGCATGGGCCATACGGCCACCCACACCTCTTATTACGTCACCTTTCAGGTGGAGAGCGGGGACCGGATGGAGTTTTCCGTCAGCGGCCCCGAGTACGGGATGCTGGCGGAGGGGGACCGGGGCAGCCTAAGCTTCCAAGGCACGCGTTACCTGGGCTTCGAACGGAATTGAGGCAGAATCCCACAGTTCATTGCCGGCTTAGCGGCAGCGGGGAGAGACGGGCGGGCCTTGCGTCAATCGCCCCCGCCCGTACAGCGCCGCGCTCCCGTTTTTCTCTTCCGCCGCGCATGGCCCATTCTTTCTTCTGCGAAAGGAGAGGACGGGGTACAATGGACCAGCCATCTTCATGGCTGAAGCTTCCCCGCCCATCCGGGCAAGGCAGACCCCGCTTGGAAAAAGCGTTCTATAACAGCTATATTAAAATAGAAGGAGAACACGCATGAAATACGATTTTACCGCCATCGAGAAAAAGTGGCAGGACAAATGGCTGGAGGAAAAACCCTTCGCCGCCGTCAACGGCGACAAGAGCCGGGAGAAGTTCTTCGGTCTCATCGAATTCCCCTACCCCTCCGGCCAGGGCCTTCACGTGGGCCACGCCCGGCCCTTCACCGCCATGGACATCATCTGCCGCAAAAAGCGGATGCAGGGCTATAACGTCCTCTTCCCCATCGGCTACGACGCCTTCGGCCTGCCCACGGAGAACTACGCCATCAAGAATCACATCCACCCTGCCAAGGTCACGCGGGACAACGTGGCGAACTTCACCCGCCAGCTTCAGATGCTGGGCTATTCCTTCGACTGGGACCGGGTGGTCAACACCACGGACCCGGAATATTACAAGTGGACCCAGTGGATTTTCCTCCAGCTCTTTAAGAAGGGCCTGGCCTATAAAGCCTCCATGCCCGTGAACTGGTGCACCAGCTGCAAGTGTGTCCTGGCCAACGAGGAAGTGGTGGAGGGCGTCTGCGAGCGCTGCGGCAGCGCGGTTATCCGCAAGGAGAAGTCCCAGTGGATGCTGGCCATCACCAAGTACGCCGGCCGCCTTATCGACGATTTAGACGGTGTGGACTATATCAACCGGGTCAAAATCCAGCAGCGCAACTGGATCGGCCGCTCCGAGGGCTGCGAGCTGACCTTCAAGACCAATATGGAAGACATCGTCAGCGTCTACACCACCCGGGCGGACACCCTTTTCGGCATGTCCTACGTGGTCATCTCCCCGGAGCACCCCCTGCTGGAAAAGTGGAAGGACCGTATCTCCAACTGGGATGAGGTGGCTGCCTATCAGGACGAGGCCGCCCGGAAGTCCGATTTCGAGCGGGGCGAGCTGAATAAGGAGAAAACCGGCGTCCGGCTGGGGGGCGTCCTGGTCACCAATCCTGTCAACGGCGAGACCGTTCCCATGTTTGTCTCCGACTATGTGCTGATGGGCTATGGCACCGGCATCGTCATGGGTGTGCCTGGCCACGATCAGCGGGACTGGGAGTTCGCCACGAAGTTTGGCCTGTCCATCATCCCCGTGGTGGCGGGCGGGGACATCAGCAAGTGCGCTTATACCGCTAAGGACGACGGCATCATGATCAACTCCGGTTTCTTGAACGGTATGACCGTGAAAGAGGCTATTCCCGCCATGAAGGACTATGCCGTGGAGCACGGCTTCGGCGTGAAGAAAATCAACTTCAAACTCCGGGACTGGGTCTTCAGCCGCCAGCGCTACTGGGGCGAACCCATCCCCCTGGTGAACTGTCCCCAGTGCGGCTGGGTTCCCCTGCCGGAGGAGCAGCTGCCGCTGCTGCTGCCGGAAGTGGAGAGCTACGAGCTGACCGATACCGGCGAGTCCCCTCTTTCGAAAATGACCGGCTGGGTAAACACCACCTGCCCCCAGTGTGGTGGCCCCGCCCAGCGGGAGACGGATACCATGCCCCAGTGGGCGGGTTCTTGCTGGTATTTCCTGCGCTATATGGACCCCCACAACGACAAGGCTCTGGCCAGCAAGGAGGCCCTGGAGTACTGGTCCCCCGTGGACTGGTACAACGGCGGCATGGAGCACACGACGCTGCACCTGCTCTATTCCCGCTTCTGGCACAAGTTCCTCTATGACATCGGCGTGGTTCCCACCAAGGAACCCTATGCCAAGCGGACCAGCCACGGCATGATTCTGGGCGAGGGCGGCGAGAAGATGTCCAAGTCCCGGGGCAACGTGGTGAATCCCAATGACATTGTGGCCCAGTACGGCGCGGACACCATGCGGCTCTATATCATGTTTGTGGGCGATTTCGAGCAGGCGGCCATCTGGTCCACCGAGGCCGTGAAGGGGTCCAAGCGCTTTTTGGACCGGGTGTGGAACCTGGCTGAGAGCGCCAAGGACGACCCGAACCTCTCCCCCGCCAACGAGGCGATTCTCCACCGTACCATCAAGAAGGTCACCTCGGACGTGGACAGCCTGAAGATGAACACCGCCATCGCCGCCATGATGACCGCCGTCAACGAGCTGACCGCCAACGGCGTGACGAAGGGCGACATGAAGATCCTGATCCAGCTGCTGAACCCCTTCGCCCCCCATATCACGGAGGAATTGTGGGAGCGGTTCGGCTTTGCGGCGCAGAGCGGGAAGATGTGCTGCCAGAGCAGCTGGCCCGCATACGACGAGCGCAAGACCGTGGCCTCCACGGTGGAGTTCGCCGTCCAGGTCAACGGCAAGCTGAAGGGCACTGTTTCGATGCCCACGGACAGCGAGGAGCAGGCCGTGGTGGACGCGGCCCTGGCGGTGGAGAAGGTTCAAAAGGCCACCGCGGGAATGAAGGTGGTCAAGACCATCTTCGTGAAGAATCGCCTGGTGAACCTGATTGTGAAGCCCTGACGCCCAGCAGGCTTTGCTCCTGCGGCTGGGGTGCAGTGGGCGGCGGCGGCCGGAGGGGCCGGATGTACAGATTTTTTCAGCGGAGAATTTCATAATTGCTCTTGACCTTCCGGCAAAAATCCAGTAAAATATACTTTCGTGTACGGCATCCCAAGCCGTGCGCTATCACGATAGACGGAAAGGCGAGACGACGTTATGAAGCATCCCTACAAGACGCGGGAAGGCGGCGCTACGGTGACGGTCTTCGTCCCCTACGACTGCAAGAACCACTGCCCCTTCTGCATCAATAAAGGCGAATACGCAGATTTGACCGGCTTCTCCGCCGAGAAGATCTGCGCCAGCATCCGCCGGATGGACGCCATCACGCCCCGCTGCGATTTTGTGTTCACCGGCGGAGAACCCTTCGCGGACTTAAAGGTTCTTCAGACCATGCTGGACGAGATTCCCACGACCCACAAGGTCTATATCAACACCACTCTGCCGGTGTCGGAGTTCCAGACGGAGGAGGATATCCTGGCCTTCACGGAGAAGAACCGGCATAAGATCACCTGCATCAATGTCTCCCGGCACATGCAGAAGTATGTGGTGGAATCCAACGACGGCCTGCTGGCCCGCCTGCCGGTTCCCTTCCGTATCAACTGCGTGCTGTACAAGGACTACCCGGCCCGGGACCTGATTCCCTATCTGGACCGGTTCCACAAGCTTCCCGGCGCGTCCATTCAGTTCCGGTTTGACTACACGGCCACCACGCCGGAGAACCTCTATGAGGAGGAGAACGACAAGATCCTCCAGGACCTGAAAAAGATCGCCCGGTACACCGGTCTGGACGGCTGCCGGATGCGCTGCGGCTTCCACTTTGACTATCAGGGCATGGAGCTGACGTATCACAAGACCCTGCCCTATTCCACCATTGTGGAGACGGACCGGGCGGACGGCGTCACCTACGACATTCTATACGATATCCTCATCAAGCAAAACGGCGACATCCACGGCGACTGGGACGGCACGCCTCTGGACGTGGAGGCGTATGAGAAGGTCGTGTTCGAACCCTATGATTTGAAGTGGCTGGCAAGGATTGCATAAGCGAAAAGCGGACGGCTCAGCCGTCCGCTTTCTCTATTTGTCCAGCGCCTCCAGCAGCGCCGCCGGGTCCACGGCCTTTCCGTAGAAATATTCCGTCTTCTCGTCTTTCCAGATGGAAACGGGCCGGGCAGTGGCCTGGGTAGCGGAGAGAAATTCCTCATAGGTCACCTCCGGCTTCACCTGACAGGCCAGGGCAGCAGAGGGTCCCGGCTGTTGACGCAGACCACAGCGATCTCCGCCGCCCGGGCGCGGGCGATGGCCTCCTCCAGCGCTTCGGCTCCCCGGTCTCCGGGCACCCAGCCGACGGACATAGAGATCACCCGGATTCTCTCGTCCTCGGGAAGGGTCTCGTTCAGGGAGACCAGGCGCTCTACGTCCTCGGCGTACCAGGTCAAGTCCCTGACGAAATTCTCCTCAGAGCCGGTCCCCAGGTCGTCGGCGATGAAGTACAGCAGGGCCTCCGGGGCTACGCCCACGGTCTCCCCCAGGGCGATGGAGGCCACGGCGGCGCCGTGCATGGAGGCGGGGGACTGCGCGGCACCGTGGTACGCCTGATAGAGCCGCAGGCGGCCGCCGTATTCCACATGCTCCGCCAGCAGGGCCTGGTCGATGATAGCGATGCCCACGCCCTTTCCGGTGATTCCCTCCCCATGGAGCTGCCGGAGGCCCAGGCCTGGGTCCTTGCCCAGGCGCAGCAGGGTGTCCGGGTCAAAATCCACAGGCAGGGACTCCGGCCATTGGGTGTTGGTATCGAAGTCGGCGGCAAAGAGCCGCTCCGCCTCCCCCGACAACTCCAGCTCCCGCAGGTCCGCCCCCCGGAGGTCTCCGGAGTCCAGAAGTTCTCCGGCATCCGGCTCCCGGAGGACTCCCTCCGCCGCCGGACGGCAGGGGGTGGTCCGGACGGTTCTGGAGTCCGCCGGAGGCGGAGCGCAGGCCGTCAAAAAGGCCAGCAGGAAACACAGAGCGGCGCGGTATTTCATGGGAAACCATCTCCTTTTTGGGATGCCCCCATCATACCACCCGTTTCTTACGAAACCCTCGACAATATCCTTACAGTTTTCTTACGCTTTGCGCCCCGTCCCGTTTCCCCGCGGCAAAGATCCCTTTACTTCAGGAAGATCCGCTTGCCGCCCCGGTACTCCCGGACGTCCCCCAGCCGCTGGGCGCTGGGCACGCAGCCATTCAGCTCCTCCAACAGCGCCTCCGCGTCCGCCGGGTCCACAGCCATCAGCAGCCCGCCGGAAGTTTGGGGGTCGTAAAGCAGGTCCTGCTGCCAGGTCTCCGCGCCGCCGGGGTCCACGGAGCTTTCCGCAAAGGCCCGGTTCCGATACATGCCCTCGGGCAGGACGCCCATTTTCGCCAGATCTGCCGCCTCGGGGATGAAGTCCACCGCCCCCACGCGGATCTCCAGCTCCACACCGCTGCCCTGGGCCATTTCCAGCCCGTGGCCCAAAAGGCCAAAGCCCGTCACGTCCGTGCAGGCGTGGACGCGGTATTTCACCATTGCGTCCCGGGCGCTTTTGTTCAGCGTGGTCATCAGCCGCTGGGTCCGGGCCATGGCCTCTGGAGGAGCCATCTCGGCCTTGGCGGCGGTGGTCAGCACGCCGATGCCCAGAGGCTTGGTGAACAGCAGCACGTCTCCCGGCCTGGCCCCGGAGTTGGTGAGCATGCGGTCCGGGCGGACGAAGCCGGTGACGGCCAGGCCGTACTTCGGCTCTTCGTCCAGGATGCTGTGCCCGCCGGTGATCAATGCCCCCGCCTCATAGACCTTGTCATAGCCTCCCCGGAGCAGGTTGTGCACCACCTCCCGGGGCATGTCCTTGGGCACGGCCATGATGTTCAGACAGAGCTTCGGCTCGCCCCCCATGGCGTACACGTCGGAAAGGGCGTTGGCGGCGGCGATCTGGCCGAAGAGGTAGGGGTCGTCGGCGATGGGCGGGAAGAAGTCTACCGTCTGGACCAGGGCCAGCTCCTCGGAGAGCTTGTAAACGGAGGCGTCGTCGCTCCTGTCAAACCCCACCAGCAAATTGGGGTCCTGATGGACCTGGATGCCCTCCAGCAGCTGGGCCAGGGTGCCGGCCCCGACCTTTGCACCGCACCCGGCGCACTTGGCGAGCTTGGTCAGCTTGATTTCGTTTTCACGCATAGGATGTCCTCCTGATGTTTAAGAACCTGCAGCGGTTGGGAAACGCGGCGGATTGGCGGGGGAGGATTTTGTCCGGCAAAGGAGGGGGCGGATTCCCGCCGGCGTTCCGTCCGTTGGGACACAGCCTGGGCAAAAAGCCCTCCCCTCGGGCCGCGGGCCTCCCGCTGGGCGCAAGATACAATACAAATTGTAATAATTAAATGGATTTCAACAAACCGGACAAGTTGAGCAGGGCCTCCAGCACCCCGCCGCCCACGGCAAGGGCCTTGTCGCTGGCGCAATAGCAGTGGGCGGTCTCGCAGCGGGGGTCCACATCTCCGGCCTTCATGCCCTTGTGCACCGGCGTTCCATCCGGCAGGATGCCCCGAAGCACGCCGTCCAGGGTGCAGAGCATAGGCTGGCCGTCCACCTCGGCGGCGATGTCCCCCATTTTCACCTGGGCGCCGATGTCCAAAATCTGCCGGAACACACCGTCCGCCGGCGCCCGGAGCACCCGCTCCCCGGCAAAGCCGCCGATCAGCCCCGGGATGCCGGTGTTGGGCTGGGCGCTTCCCTCATAGAGGGCGCGGCCCAGGTAATGGCCCCGCATGGTCTCCACCACGGCGTGACAGTCCATCCCCGCCGTAAAGCCGGGTCCCACGCCAATAACCACCGGGGCGTCCGTGATGCGGGTGCCCAAATTCCGCTTTGCCAGGATGGCATCCACTACCGTCCCCGGCTTGAGGACGGGGATACAGGCCCCCTCCGGGTCCGCCAGCACGGGAACCACCCCCTGCTCCAAAAGCTCCAGAGCCTGCCGGGGGGATTCGGCCCGCCGGGCCGCGATACCCTCCACCACGGCCTCCCCGTGGAGGATAGCCTGGGAAAAGGCCACGGTTCGCCGGATGGCGGTGGGCCGGGGAATGTCGGTCATAACGGCCCGGACCCCCGCCCGCCAGAGGCGGAGGGCCACGCCGGTGGCCAGGTCCCCGGCCCCGCGAATAACGACTAGCATGCAAAAAACTCCTTTCTCCGCAGCGCGCCCGCCGCGGCGGGGCAGGACAGCCGTGCCGCCAGCCCGGCGGCCAGGCGGCGGTCCTTCCCCGTTTCGACCTGATTGAGGAAAACCCGGTCGTGCAGCCCCTCCGCCCGCAGCACCGCCGCCTCCGTCTCCGGAGAGGCGGCGTCGTCCTGGGAGGCCCCGGCCAGCTGGGCGTAACGCTCCGGCCGGTGGGCGCACTCCCGGATAGGCCGCCCGAAGCCGGAGGCCCCCGCCACCAACACCGTTTGATACGCCTGCGCCGGGATGACCGGCTCGTGGGGGGCGTGGGCCTTGAAGGGCCGCCCGGCCGAGCCGTCGGCCTCCACCAGCACGTAGTCCGCCAGCGCCGCCAGGCGGCTCATGGGAATGCCCGGGGCGGTGAGCTTCCCTGTACCGGGGACAGGGCTTCCGGCGCAGACCAGGCGCCGGGCCTCCAGGGCCTTTGCCAGGGCCTCCTCGCCGGGGTCCGCCAGGTTTTCCAGCCCCGGAAAGGGGAATATCTTGGTGCTGGCGCAGAGCAGCACCCGGCCGCCCGCCGCCGCCAGCTCCTCCCCCAGGACCCGCAGGAGGGTGGTCTTCCCTCCCCCGCCGATGACGGCGGTGACGCCGGGCCGGATTTCCAGCAGCTCTGCGAGCTTCATAGCCTTCCCCCTTCCGTTGTTCTTTTTCTAGGATAGCATTCCCGGCCCCCGCCGTCAAGGCCGTCTTGACAGCGGGGGCCGGAGTGGATTATGATGGAGGACAGTAAAAAAGGAGGGATCCGCTGTGTATGATGAGCTGACGGCTGTGGATATCAGGAAGATGCAGGAGGAGCTGGACCACCGGATCCAGGTCCTCCGCCCCCAGCTGATTGAGGAGGTCCAGACCGCCCGGGCCTTTGGGGACCTCAGCGAGAATTACGAGTATAAGTGCGCCAAGCAGGCGAAAAACCGCAACGACAGCCGCATCCGCTACCTGGAGCGGATGATCCGCACCGCCAGGGTCATTGAGGTGGCGGGCGCGGCGGACGCGGTGGGGCTGTTTGACCGGGTGACGATCTACAATGAGATGGCGAAAAAAGAGATGGAGGTCCGGGTGGTGACAACCTTGCGCCAGGACGCGCTGAAGGGCCTGGTGAGCAAGGAGTCCCCGGTGGGGAAGGCCCTGCTGGGAAAGCGGGTGGGGGACCGGGTTCCGGTAGAGGTCAGCCCCGCGGTAAAATACTTCGTGGAAATCCGGCGGATTGAGAAGGGCGAGGACGACGAGAACATGGAGATCAGTGCCTATTAAGCGCGTGCCCTCCAGCGATGCGGCGCGGCCTGCCGCGCCGGCCGGAGCAGGCGGCATTTCCGAGGGGCGGGGCCTGGCGGAAGAAGCCGGGGGCGGGAGACAACTGCACAGGCCGCGGCAAAAAGCGCCTCCCGCCCGGCGGGAAGCGCTTTTTTGCATGCCTGCGGCCCTCAGTGCTCCGGGGCCTCGATCACCTGGGCCTTGATCAGGTTCGTGGACCCGCTCCGTCCCAGGGGCACGCCGGCGGTGATGACCACCGTGTCCCCGGGCTGGACCAGCCCCTCCTTCACGGCAACCTCGCTGGAGAGGGAGAAGATCCGGTCCGTGGAGTTGACCTCCCCGGTGAGGAAGGGGATCACGCCCCAGCAGATGGCCAGCTGCCGCCGGATTTTTTCCTGCATGGTCAGGGCCGCCACCGGGCAGGCGGGGCGGAAGCGGCAGATCATCCGGGCGGTCCTGCCGGAGCTGGAGGCGGCCAGGATGGCCGTGGCGTTCAGGTCCCTGGCGGTGAGGCAGCAGGTGTGGGTGATGGCGTCGTTGATGTTGCTGGAGGTCGTGACCACCAGCTGCTTCTGGAAGCGCTTCCAATAGTCGATGGACCCCTCCGCCTCGCTGACGATTTCCACCATGGCGCTGAGGGCCTCGATGGGATACCTGCCCCCGGCGGTCTCGCCGGAGAGCATGACGCAGCTGGTGCCGTCGTACACGGCGTTGGCCACGTCGGAGACCTCCGCCCGGGTGGGCCGGGGATTGCGGATCATGGAGTCCAGCATCTGGGTGGCGGTGATAACGGGCTTGCCCGCCTGGAGGCCCTTGCGGATGATCTGCTTTTGGAGGGCCGGCACCTTGGCGGCGGGGATCTCCACGCCCAGATCGCCCCGGGCCACCATCACGCCGTCGGCGGCGGCCAGGATGCCGTCGATGTTGTCCACGCCCTCCTGGTTTTCGATTTTGGCGATGATCTTCACGCTGTCCCCGCCGCACTGGCGGAGCACCTCCCGCACGGCTTCCACGTCGGCGGCCCGCCGGACGAAGGAGGCGGCGATGAAATCGAAGTCGTTCTCCACGCCGAAGCGGATGTCGGCCACGTCCTTTTCCGTCAGGGCGGGGAGCTGGATATGGGCGCCGGGGATGTTGATGGACTTGTTGGCGGAGAGGGTCCCGCCGTTTTCCACCTGGCAGACGATGTCGCTGCCCCGGACCTCCTGTACGCGGACGGCCACCAGCCCGTCGTCGATCAGGATGAGCTGCCCTGCGGAGACCTCCTCGTTCAGCCTGGGATAGGTCACGGAGACCTTTCCGGCGGTGCCGGTCACGTCGTCCACCGTGAGGGTGAAGGCATTCCCAGCCTCCAGCTCCACACTTTTGTCCTGAAAGCTCCTGATCCGGATTTCCGGCCCCTTGGTGTCCAGGATGGTGGCAATGGGGCAGCCCATCCGGTCCCGGACGGATTTCAGCAGGTTCAGCCGGGCCAGATGCTCGGGGTGGCTGCCATGGGAGAAGTTGAACCGGGCGCCGTTCATGCCGCCCTTAATCAGGGCGACGATGCTGTCCTCATTGTCCACGGCGGGTCCTAAGGTACAGATAATTTTTGTTTTTCTCAGCATATGAAATTCCTCCTTCGGATTCCTCCTCTGGGAATCCGGAAACAAACGTTGATACTTCCTTGCGGCCTTATTATACAAGAGTCTACCCCGCCTGAATAGGTGAGAATTCCATAAAATTTCAAAAAACGTCCCGTCTGCTCTCGATAAATCTGTATGCACAAACGTTTGCGTCCAACCTTCAGCCCTCCCAGAACAGCTCGTCCAGGGTCTTGCCCAGGCGGCGGCAGATGGCAACGCAGAGCTTGATGGTGGGGTTGTAGTCCCCTTTTTCGATGGCGTTGATGGTCTGGCGGGAGACGCCCACGGCGTCGGCCAGCTGCTGCTGGCTCATATCCAGGGCGGCCCGGGCGGCTTTTAAGCGGAGGTTTTTCATTCCGCCTCCTCTTCCCGGGAGCAGAGGAGATGATTGACGATGTACACGACGAGAATGACCAGGACGAGAACGCCTATGATGGGATTCACCGCCCGGAAGGTCAGCACGCCGTCCTCCACCAGATCGCCGGAGACGGCATACATGGCGCCGAAGCCCAGGTTGATGGCGGCCAGCAGGGCGAACATGGTCATGACGGTCCGGGGCTTCTCCCGGAGGCTGAGGTAGGCGTCCTTCAGGATGCAGGTGACGGCGAAGACGCACATGCTGACAGCCAGGCAGATGGTGACCCCCACCAAAGCATCGCACCACCGCCCGAATATCATGTCCGAGGCGCCGTAGGCGTAAGCGGTGATGATGAGTGTAAAGAAGCCGTATTGAAACGCCTTGCCCCGGGCCAGCTCCTGGCGCTCGTCAAAATGCATATCCAGGACCTTTTTTTAAACAGCAGCGCCAGCACAAACAGGCCCGCGGCAATGCCCACAAAGATCCCCAGCGTTACGCCGGCATGATAGGAATCCATAAATAAAACCTCCTTGCGTTTGTGAGCACAGCATAGCACCTGCTTGACTATTTGTCAAGTATATTTTACTAAAAGACGTATAAAGATTTCGTCCAGAAGGCCGGCAACAGGAAGCCGCGCCAAAATAGCCCGTGGGGCCAGATCCCTCGATCAGGCCGCACAGTCCTTTTTCGTTTTATGGCCAGGGGCCGGGAGGACCGGCCCCTTGCGGTCAGGTGGCCTTGCGCTTGCGCTTTTTCTTTCCCGTGTCGATCTCGCTGTAGAGCCACTGAAGGCCGTCGGAGAGTCCCCCCACCTGGTCGATGAGGCCCAGCTTCACGGCCTCCTCGCCGTAGATAACGCTGCCCACGTCGGCGGCCATGTCGTCCTTTCGCAGCATCATATCTTGGAAGTCTCCGGCGCCGATGTGGCTGTGCCCCGCCACGAAGGCCACGATCCGGTCCTGAAGCCGCTGGAAATAGCTGTAGGTCTGAGGCGCGGCGATGACGGTGCCGCTCATGCGAACAGGGTGGATGGTCATGGCCGCCGAGGGCACGGCGAAGCTCCGCCGGGCGGCCACGGCCAGGGGCACGCCGATGGAGTGGCTGCCCCCCAGGACGATGGAGACGGTGGGGGTGGTCATCCCGGCGATCAGCTCCGCGATGGCCAGACCCGCCTCCACATCGCCGCCCACGGTGTTCAGCAGAAACAGGACCCCGGCCACCTCGCCGGACTCCTCCAGCTTGGCCAGCAGCGGCAGGACGTGCTCGTATTTCGTGGTCTTCGTCCCGGAGGGGGCGGTCATGTGCCCCTCGATCTGGCCGATGATGGTAAGGCAGTAGATGTTCCCGTGGGGCGTGGCGGTCATGGCGGAGCCAAAGTCCAGGACGGACTGGGCGGTCTCGTCCGCGCTGTCCTTTTCCGGCTCGGTGTTCTTGGTGCGTTCAGTCATAAAATCCCTCGCTTTCTCCTCTAGCTTCCGCAGTTTTCCGGAAAATACACGCCTCCGGGCCGGAATCTTACAGCACTGTAAGATACGGCGGCAAATTGTAAGGCGAAGCCATGGCAGCCCCGGCGGTGTTTTGGTATACTGGCATCAGTTCCAAGAGAACGAAAACAGAAACGGAGGAAATTGTGATGAAGGCGATGAAATATGTTGTGGCGGTGGTTCTGGTGCTGGCGGCGATTATCGCGGCGCAGATGGGGCTGAGCGGCGTTCTGGGTTTCCGCACCGCCGAGCTGATCGGCAAAACCGCTGTAACGGCCCTGTGCCTGTATGCTGTCATCCGGGTGTTTCAGGCGTTCCGGGCGGAGCGGAAGGCGAATGAAGGAAGCGCTGGTTAAACCCGCGCTTCCTTCAGAGCTGCCGGACGGAAAAACGGCGGGGCCTGCCCGCCGTTTTTCTTTGCGGGCTTTGGGGTTCCCTTTTCTGCCGGGCCGTGTTATACTGAAGTGAAATCATGCCCGTGGGGCGGGAGGCAGACCATGAGGGAACAAAAACAGCGGGTGGTGGTCAAGGTGGGCACCTCCACTCTGACGCACAGCTCCGGCAGCGTGAACCTTCGGAGCATGGAGCGCCTGGTCCGGGTGCTGGCGGACCTCAGCGGGGCGGGGCGGGAGGTCATCCTGGTGACCTCCGGGGCCATTGCCGTGGGCACGGCCCGGATGGGCCTGGACGAGCGGCCCCGGGCGCTGCGGATGAAGCAGGCCGCCGCCGCCGTGGGGCAGTGCCGGATGATGCACATTTACGACAAGCTTTTTTCCGAGTACAACTGCACTGTGGCGCAGATCCTCCTCACCGGCGACGATGTAGAGGACCCCGTCCGGGCGGAGCACCTGCGCAACACCTTTGCCAGCCTTTTGGAGCTGGGTATCCTCCCGGTGGTGAACGAGAACGACTCCGTCTCCTCTGCCGAGATCGAGACGGGCCATCACAAGGTCCTGGGGGACAACGACACCCTCTCGGCGATCGTGGCGGCGCTGTGCCGGGCGGATTTGCTGGTGCTTCTCAGCGACATCGACGGCCTTTACGAGGCCGACCCCAAGCGGGATCCGCATGCCAGGCTTCTCCGCCGCGTGGCGGCGCTGACGCCGGAGATTTTGGAGATGGCCGGGGGCGCGGGGACCTGGCGGGGCACCGGCGGCATGGCGACCAAGCTCTCCGCCGCGAAGATTGCCATGGAGGCGGGCTGCGACATGGTCATCACCAACGGCGCCCGCCCGGAGGATCTGTATGACATTGTGGAGGGGAAGGACGCGGGCACGCGCTTCCTCGCCGCAGGAAAGGGGGACGCGCTATGACGGCGCTGCAGCAGCAAGGACAGGCGGCAAAGGCCGCGAGTTATCTTCTCTCCACCGCCGGGACGGCGAAAAAGAACGCCGCCCTGGAATCCATCGCCCGCGCCCTGGAGGCTCGCGGGCGGGAAATCCTGGCGGCCAACGAGCAGGACTTGGCCGCCGCCCGGGCGGCGGGCATACGCCCGGCCATGCTGGACCGTCTGACTCTGGACGGGGGCCGGATTGCCGGCGTGGTGGCCGGCGTACGGCAGGTGGCGGCCCTGCCGGACCCCATCGGCCGGGTGGATAAGATGGAGACCCGGCCCAACGGGCTGATCATCGGGCGGCGGCGGGTCCCCCTGGGGGTGGTGGCCATCATCTACGAGGCCCGGCCCAATGTCACCGTGGACGCGGCGGCGCTGTGCCTGAAATCCGGCAACGTCTGCATCCTCCGGGGCGGCCGGGAGGCGTTCCGGACAAATCAGGCTCTGGTGTCTGCCCTGCGGGAGGCCCTGGGGGCGGCGGACCTGCCGGAGGACTGCATCTCCCTGGTGCAGGACGCCGGCCGCGAGACGGCCAGGGAGCTGATGCACCTGAACGGCTATGTGGACGTGCTGATCCCCCGGGGGGGCGCGGGGCTGATCCGGGCGGTGGCGGAAGAGGCCAGCGTTCCGGTCATCCGCACCGGCGAGGGGGTATGCCACATCTATGTGGACAGCGAGGCGGACCTGGACATGGGCGCGGAAATCCTCTACAACGCCAAGTGCTCCCGCCCCTCGGTCTGCAACGCGGTGGAGTGCCTGCTGGTCCATGAGGACGTGGCGGAGGCGTTTTTGGCCAAGGTGGTCCCCCTTCTGGATCAATGCCGGGTGGAGCTGCGCTGCGACGAGGCGGCCCTGGCGGTTTTGGGAAGCCGGGGCGTCCCGGCGGCGGAGGAGGACTGGGATGCCGAATATGGAGACTACATCCTGGCCGTCCGGACTGTGAAGGACCCGGAGGAGGCCATCGCTTTCATCAATGCCCACGGCACCGGCCATTCGGAAGCGATTATCACCAGGAACTATTTCAAGGCCCAGCGCTTTTTAGACGCGGTGGACGCGGCGGCGGTGTACGTCAACGCCTCCACCCGCTTCACCGACGGCGGAGAGTTCGGCCTGGGGGCGGAGATCGGCATCTCTACCCAGAAGATGCACGCCCGGGGACCCATGGGGCTGGAGGAGCTGACCAGCTGCAAATACGTAATCTACGGCGAGGGCCAGGTGCGGTGAGATCCAGAGGCAGGGACCAGCAAGGGCGCGGAGGGTGCGGCCGCCCTCCACGGGAAACGACAGGGAGGTAGTTTATGATTTGCGATAACGTGCCCGGCGGGGTGAAGCTGGGATTCATCGGCGTGGGGAACATGGGCGGTGCGCTGGTCCGCGCGGCCCGCCGGACCATGCCCGGAGAAGCGATCCGCATCGCCAACCGTTCCCCGGAAAAGGCGCAGGCCCTGGCGGCGGAGCTTTCCTGCCAGGTGCAGGATAACGCCGGCGCCGCCGGGTGGGCGGACTATCTTTTCCTGGGGGTAAAGCCCCAGATGATGGCTGAGATGCTGGCTGGGATCGCCCCGGTCCTGGCGGCGCGAAAGAATCGCTTCGTCCTGGTCACGATGGCGGCAGGCCTTTCCGTAGCGGACGTCCAGGCTATGGCCGGGGGGGATTACCCGGTTTTGCGCATCATGCCCAACACCCCAGCCTCCATCGGCGAGGGGATGATTCTCTACACCCGCGGCCCCGGCGTAACGGAGGAGAAGGAGCGGGTATTCCTGAACGCAATGCGGGGAGCAGGCCGCTTCTCGGCAATTCCGGAAACGCTGATGGATGCGGGCAGCGCCGTGGCAGGCTGCGGCCCGGCCTTTGTGGATCTGTTTATCGAGTCCCTGGCGGACGGGGGCGTGGCCTGTGGCCTGCCCAGGCCCCAGGCCCTGGAGTTTGCCGCCCAGATGGTGGTAGGCGCAGGACGGCTGATTCTGGAGACGGGACGGCACCCCGGCGAGCTGAAGGACGCGGTCTGCTCCCCCGGCGGCTCCACGATCCAGGGCGTGCGGAAGCTGGAAGAGTTGGGTTTTCGCGGCGCGGTGATGGATGCGGTGATTGCGGCCTGCGAAAAAAACGGGGCGCTGAAATAAGCGCTTCATGCAGGAGGCGTCTCCAATGCCGCTGCCGCCCTTTGCGGCCCGCGGTAAAGCTCGGAAAATTGAAAACCCTTCCGGAACGGCATGGCGAGCAGCCCTGCCGTTCTTTTTTCGGGCGGAGCTTCCGGCGGTGCAAAAAGTTTCGCCTATCTCCCGCCGAATTGCCCCGGCTTTCCGCGGCGGTGCGAAGGACCGCAAACGGTGGGGTAAATTTTTGCGCATTTTGTCGAAAAACAGAAAAATTTATGGATAAATATATCGACTTTGGAAATTGTTTACAAAATCTTAACTACCATCTTTGTTTACTTTTTAAAGTTGTCAGTATATAATAAAAACAATAAACAACTGCACACTTGCTGGAGGATGAAGAACGTTATGAGGCAGACAGTCGTCCCCGCCCAATATCTGCAAATCGCCCTGGACCTGGCCGGCCGGGTGGCCCGGGGAGAGCTGCCCGAGGGCAGCCGGGTCTACGGCCGGTCCATCATGGCCTCGGAGTACAGCGTCTCCCCGGAGACCATCCGCCGGGCGCTGCGGCTCCTGGCGGACATGAAGGTGGTAGAGGTCAAGCCCCAGAGCGGGGCCGTGGTCCTCTCCGCCGACAACGCCCGTCGCTACATCGAAAACTTCGAGGGGGACGCCGGCATCCGCTCCCTGCGCCAGAAGCTCAAGACCCTGCTGGCCGAGGAGGCCGAGCTTCACCGCCGCATTACCGAGGCCGCTGCCGCCCTGGTCAAAAGCCAGGACAGCTTTGCCTCGGCCCACGAACCCTTCCCGAATTATGAGGTGCCCGTGCCCGCAAATTCCCCCCTCATCGGCAGGAGCATCGGCGCCTTGAAATTCTGGCAGTCCACCGGGGGGACGGTGGTTGCCATCCGCCGGGGACAGACCGTCATCCTCTCCCCCGGCCCCTACGCCGAGCTTTACGCCGGGGACGTGATCGTCCTGGTAGGCTCCCCCGCCGCCGCCAAGGCGGCCCACACTCTACTCGCGCCAAAGGAGGAAATCCCATGATCCAATTTGAGCATGTCAGCAAAAGCTATGGCAAGACCCAAATCTTAAAGGACCTGACCTTTACCATCCCCGACGGGCAGTTTGTCGTTCTGATCGGCCCCTCCGGCTGCGGCAAGACCACGACGCTGAAAACCATCAACCGCCTGATCGAGCCGGATTCCGGCACGATTTCCATCGACGGCAAGAACGTCCGGGACACCGATAAGGTCCAGCTCCGGCGGCACATCGGCTATGTGATCCAGCAGATCGGCCTGTTTCCCAACATGACTGTGGCTCAGAATATCTGCGTGGTGCCAAAGCTCCTGAAATACGACAAGGCCA
Source organism: Oscillibacter sp. (assembly GCA_022791135.1). Classification (GTDB taxonomy): domain Bacteria; phylum Bacillota; class Clostridia; order Oscillospirales; family Oscillospiraceae; genus Oscillibacter. The sequence goes on along the minus strand of JAAVYM010000020.1, from coordinate 28,712 downwards.
AGTGCGACGCCCTGGTGCCTGAGCTTTTGCGGATGGTGGACATGGAGCAGCACGCCAACAAGTACCCCTCAGAACTCTCCGGCGGGCAGCAGCAGCGTATCGGTGTGCTCCGGGCCCTGGCGGCCTCTCCGCCCATCGTGCTGATGGACGAACCCTTCGGCGCGTTGGACCCTATGACCCGGGAGACGCTGCAGGACGAGGTGAAAAACCTCCAGCAAAAGCTGGACAAAACCATCGTCTTTGTCACCCATGACATGGGCGAGGCCCTGAAGCTGGCGGACACCATCATCTTCATGGAGGCGGGGCGCATCGTGCAGATGGCCTCGCCGGAGGAGATGCTGGAGCGGCCCGCCAGCGACCTGGTGCGCAGCTTCCTGGGCAAGCACACGGCGGAAAACCCCGGCCCCACCACGGTGGAGAGCTTCATGCGGACCAATGTCCTCAGCGTGAAGAAGAACCGGGGCGTGCTGGAGTGCGCGGAGCGCATGGCCCGGGGCAGCGTGGACACGCTGCTGGTGACGGACCAGGACAAGCGGTATCTGGGCGTGGTGTCCATCGGCGACATCCGACACTGGGGCCAGGGCCTCAACAGCATCGAACCCCTCATCCGCCAGACCGCCCGGACTGCCCGGGTGGGGGACGAGGCCAAGGAGTGCTTCGACTATCTGCTGGAGTCCAAGGAACCCTATGTGGTGGTGCTGAATGAGGACGGCACCATCGCCGGCATCGTGACCAAGACCAGCGTGGCCCGGTCCGTATCCGCCAATTTGTGGGGGGACGAGCGATGAGGGCGCTGCTGTCGGCCTACGGCGGGCCGCTGCTCAAAGCCGTGGGGGTACATACGGCGTATGTGCTGGTATCTGTGGCTTTTGGTTTTGCACTGGGGCTGGGGCTGGGCATTGTCCTCTCCCGCCTGCCCCGGCGGGTGTCCAATCTGGTGATGCCGGTGCTGTCCGTGTTCCAGACCATTCCCGGGCTGGTGTTCATCGGGCTTTTGTTCATGGCCCTGGGCATGGTCCCGGCCACGGTGGTGGTCTCCTTGTCTGTGTATGCCATGTTCCCGGTGTTGAAAAACACCTATACCGGCATTCTGGGCGTGGAGCCGAAGTACGTCGAGGCGGCCAAGGGCTGCGGCATGTCCCGCCTGCAGACGCTGGGAAAGGTGGAGCTGCCCCTGGCTATGCCAACCATTGTGGCGGGGCTTCGGATGTCTGCGGTCTACACCGTCTCCTGGGCGGTGCTGGCCGCCATGATCGGCCAGGGGGGCCTGGGGGACTTCATTTACCAGGGCACCACCTCCAACAACAATACGCTGATTTTATTGGGGGCCATCCCGGCGGCGGTGCTGGCCATCGTCATCGGGGCGCTGATTGACGTGCTGCAAAAGCACGTCATGCCCCGGGGACTGCGGAAGGGGGTGGGCAAATGAGCTGGGCGCTGGTGTGCGAGCATCTGTTCATCGTGCTGGCGGCAAGCATATTGTCCATCTGCCTGGGTCTGCCCCTGGGCATTCTGGCCTATCTCTTCCCCAAGGTCCGGGCCGTGATTTTGCGGGTGGTGGACATTTTGCAGACCATCCCCGCCCTGGCGCTGCTGGGCATCATCATGGTGGTGCTGGACCCCGGCAAGGTGACGGTGATCACCGGCATCACGCTGTACTCCCTGCTGCCCATCGTGCGCAACACCTGCCTGGGGCTTCAGGAGGTGGATCCCGGCGTGAAGGAGGCCGCTCGGGGCATGGGCATGAGCCGGGCCTACCGGACGCTGCTGGTGGAGTTCCCTTTGGCCTTCCCCACGGTGTTCACCGGTATCCGCATCGCCGTGGTCAACGCCATCGGTACGGCGGTATTCGCGGCCTTTGTGGGCGGCGGGGGCCTGGGCAGCGTCATCAACCGGGGCATCCGGGTCCAGGACATGGGCTTGATCCTCTCGGGCACCGGGGCGCTGATGGTTATTTCCGTGGCGCTGGACCTGTTGATGGGCTGGTTTGAGAAAAACACCCGGAAACGGGGCGGGAAACGGGCCATGTGGGTCCCGGTGGCGGCGGTGCTGGCAGCCTTTGTGCTGCTGCTGCCCTATGGGCGCAGTTCCGTGGGAGAGGGGGAGCTGCTCCTCTACGACGGGGACTACAGCGAGACCCAGATTATGCACCATATGGCCAAGATCCTGGTGGAGGACCGGACGGATTACACCGTCACCATTCAGGATCAGATGTCCCAGGTGAACAACTTCAAGGCCCTCATCGGCGATGGACACACCTGCGATATGATGATCTCCTACGACGGGACGCTGCTGACCACCTTCCTCCAGATGGACCCCACCGACGTGCCGGAGGGGGAGACCCTCTACAGCTTTGCCAACCGGGTGGGCAGGGAGCGGCATCAGCTGCAGCTGCTGGAGAAGCTGGGCTTTGACAACACCTACGCCATCGCCCTGACCGGGCGTGCAGGCGAGGTTGGCGGAAATGTCAGCGACCTGATCCCCGTGGCTGGGGACCTGGTCTTCGGCGCGGAGCACGAGTTCTTCACCCAGGAAGGCAGCATGAAGTTCGGCCCCTTCACGCAGTTTTACGGGCTGAAGTTTAAGGATACGCTGTCCGTGGACGTGAGCCTCAAGTACGCCGCCGCCGAGAAAGGCAGTTTCGACGTCACCGTGGTCTACGCCACCGACGGATTGAACCGCAAGGCGGGCCTTCGGGTGCTGGAGGACGATCTGGGCTTTTTCCCGGAGTACAACGGGGCCTTCCTCCTGCGTCAGGATACGCTGGAGCGGTTCCCCGGCCTGGATGGGGTGCTGAACCTCCTGGCAGGCCAGATCTCCAACGAGGATATGGTGGAGATGACCTATCAGGTGGACGTGGAAAAGCGGGCCGTGGACGACGTGGCCCGGGAATTCCTGGCGGATCGGGGGCTGCTGGCCTCCTGAGAACATCGGCCCCGGGGGCGGCTTCCCCCCCGGGGTCAAAATTTTTGCCCGGGACGAAACCGGAGGCGGAGTTTTGTCGTCTAAACAGGCAGAGAACAGGAGAGGAGGCGGAGGCCGTGGAGGACGGACAGATCATCGACCTGTATTGGAGCCGGGACCAGAGGGCCATTCAGGAGACCGACGGGAAGTATGGAAAGCTGCTGGGCGGCATCGCCTGGAACCTGCTGCAAAGCCGGGAGGACGCGGAGGAGTGCGTCAACGACACCTATCTCCGGGCCTGGGACGCCATTCCCCCCGCCCGGCCCAGGGCGTTTCGGGCCTGGCTGGGACAGATTACGCGGAATTTGTCCCTGGACCTGTGGAAGCGGCGCCGGGCGGAAAAGCGTGGCGGAGGCGCGGAGGCGCTGCTGGGCGAGCTGGAGGACTGCGTGCCCGCCGGCGGCGGCGCGGTGCGGACGGTGGAGGACTGGGAGCTGGCAGAGGCGCTGAACGGCTTCCTCCGGGGCCTCAGCCGGGAGGGCCGGAGCATCTTCCTCCGGCGGTACTGGTACGGCCAGAGCGTGGCGGAAGTCGCCAGGGCCCTGGGCTGCGGGGAGGGGAAGGTGAAGTCCTCCCTCTTCCGGAGCCGGGGAGCCCTGCGGGCATTTTTGGAAAGGGAGGGGATCGGATTATGAAGGCGGAGCGGCTGTTCCGGGTGCTGGGCATGGCGGACCCGGCACTGGTGGAGGAGGCCCTGGAGGCCCGGCGGGGGACCTGGCGGCGCTGGGCCGCGGCGGCGGCCTGCCTGGCACTGATCGCAGGGCTGGGCGTTCCCTGGCTGGCCGGCGGCGGATTCAAGGGCTACGGCATGTCCGGCGGCGCGGCCCCCGGCGACAGCGGCGGAGCTAGCGGCAATGCTGCCGCCGGGGGAGAAGGGGGAGTCTCCTTTATGTCCTACGGCGGGTCGGTGCTGCCCCTGACCACGGCGGAGGATTCCACAGGCCTGACGGCGGAACGGGAGGTCATTTGGGATTTTGCCCCGGGAGCCTATCCCGACGGGGAACCCCGGCAGTGGGGGGCGGAGGTGACGGATTCCTACACCCTGCACAACTCCACGGAGGAGGTCATTGCCGTGACGGCGCTGTATCCCTTTACCGGGTCCTTCGACAGCCTGACGGAGATCCGGCCCCATGCGGCGGCGGACGGCGGGGCCGTGGAAACCACGCTCTACGCCGGGGCTTACTCCGGCGGGTTCCAGAGTACCTTCGGAGCCGAGATCCCGGACACCATGAACCTGGATGGCCTGAGCAGCTGGGAGGGGTACCAGGCTCTGCTGGGCAGCGGGGCTTATTTGGAGCAGGCTCTGGGGGACTATCCGGTCCTGGATATCCCGGCGGTGGTGTACGAGTTCTCGGATTTTGCGGCCCCTCACGAGACGTACCCGGCGGCGACCCAGGCTGTTTCCATCCATATTGATGAGGAGGAGACGACGATCTTCACCTACGGCTTCAATGGCATGGAGTGCGGCGAGGGTTTCCGGCGCTACAGCTACTTTGTACCCGACGGCATGCGCAACGAGCCGGACTTGAAGCTGCTGGTGGTGCTGGGGGAGGATATCGGGGCCTATGGGCTTCAGGGCTACGAGGATGGCGGATGCGGCCGGGGCGAGGAAATCGAGGGGGTCTCCTGCGCGGTGGTCCGGAGTGAGACCACGCTGGACGCGGTGCTGGACCGCCTCTGCCGCTACCACCGCGAGCGGTATACCCAAAACCGGGCGGGGCGGGAAAACGCCTTTGACATGGTTCCCTACCGGCTGTACCGGGGGGCGGTCGCAGAGCTGATGGCCCAGTACGGCGCCCTCTCCGGCGCGCCCGTGGACCGCTATGCCGACGGGCGGCTGGACGACATTCTCAGCGAGACTATGACCCATGACCGGGTGCTGTATCTCAGCTTTCCGGTGACGGTCCCCGCCGGGGGAAGCGTCCAGGTGGAGTGCGGGCTGTGGAAAACGCCCAGCTATGACTTCGCCTGCGCCGGCTCGGGGAACGAGGGACTTCAAGGCTATGACCTGATGACCCGGCTGGGGTCCTCCCTGCGCTTCACCCGGCAGAGCGCTGCGTTGATGAACACGGAGAACGTGGAGATCACCGGGCAGGACTACGGCTTTGATTTGGACGGCGGCGTGACGGCCGTGGAGCTGGATTTAGAGCGAGAGCATTACTTTTTGGAGATGCGGGTCAAGGAGGGCCTCTCCTCCGAATAGAAAAAAGCTCTCCGGCAGATGTCTGCCGGAGGGCTTTTCCGTTTTCTCAGAGCAGGGTGAAAGCGTAGGCCAGCTCCCTCTTCTCGCCGGGGGCCAGGGTGAGGACGTGGGGCTTGTCCTGGAAGCGGCCGGACTCGTTTTCAAAGGCGGCGCAGCCGTGCCAGGGTTCCATGCAGAGAAAGGGCGCGCCGGGCTTCGTCCAGAAGGCAACCATGGGAAACTCGTGGAAGTCCAAGGAGACGCCCCGGCCGGTTTCCCTGTGGCGCAGGGCGGCCCGCCGGGAGCGGAGACCCTGGAAAATCAAAGTGTCCAGGCGCTGGAAGACGGCGTAGTCCAGGCGGACCGTCCCGCCGCGGAGCATGGACTCCGAGCCGTCCCGGAGGAGGCCCTGGGAGGTGAGGAGGAGGGTATCCGCGTCCTCGGGACAGTCAAAAACCAGCTCGTAGTCCTCAAAAGTCTCGCCGCCAAGGAGGGGACAGCGGATGGCGGTGTGGGCGCCAATGCAGAAGGGCAGGGAAGTCTGACTGGGGTTTTCCACGGTGAAGGCGGTGGAAAATCCGTTGTCCAGAAGCTGGTGCCGGACCCGGAGAACAAAGGGGAAGGGATAGCGGGCCAGGGTCTCGGGGCTTTCCCGCAGCTCCAGGACGAGGAAGTCCCTCCCCTGGTCCACGGCGGTGAAATCGCAGCGGCGGGCAAAGCCGTGGCGGGCCATCTCGAAGGTTTTGCCGCCGATGTCCACCCGGCCGCCTTTCAAGCTGCCCACGATGGGAAAAAGGATGGGGTTTTGGCCGGACCAGAAGGCGGGATCACCCTGCCAGATGTACTCCGTGCCGGACAGGTCCCGCAGGGAAACCAGCTCGCCGCCCTCGGTCTGGACGGCGGCTTCAACAGAAGCGTTGGACAGCGTGAAGCGCATGGGGCACCTCCTATCAATGAAATCGCTGGGGCGGCGGGGTTCTGCCCCGCAGGTTTGTGCAGAGGCATTATACTATAGGCAGGGAGCTTTTGCAAGGGGAAGCGCAAAACTGATTTACGGGGCTGACACTTATTCGTGATATTGTTCCGAATAAGTAGTTGCCTCGTAAAAGAATATATGGTATGATGCCGGTAATCTTTATGAAGGAGGGAGCTATATGAAAATCCATACGCTGCTGGCAAAAAATGTGCGGCTCTACCGGCGCAGGCTGGGCTACAGCCAGGACCGGCTGGCGGAAGAATGCTCCATGATTGCGCAAGAGGATGCACTGGCAAACCGGTCCTATATCAGCGATGTGGAAAACAGCCGGAGGAATATCACTTTGGACAAGGTGGGAATCCTGGCAAGAGCGCTGCATGTAGAGCCGTTCCGCCTCTTCCTCACCGAGGAACCCACGGAGCGGATGTAAGGAGGCGGCCGGATGCCTGTTTTAGACTATGCCGCGGCGAGGGACAAGCTGGACGCCTGCTTCGCCGAAACGGCCCGGGGCCTGCCGCCGGAGGCCCTGCGCCTGCTCCAAGACCACGAGGCGGCCTTCGGCGCGGTGTTCGCCTCCAAGACCCAGTCATACCGGGAGGTGCTGCTGGGCTGCGCCCTGGCCCACTGGCTGTGCCCGGGGGTCAACATCCGCCTGCCTTACGTCAAGCAGGGGCCGGACGCCTTCAACGGGAGAAGCCTGGATGAACAGGTGGTGAATCCCTTCCTGATGTCCCGGCAGATCCCCTGCTCCAAGGGGCCGTACCTGGCCACCTTCCGCCGGAACGTGCGCCTGGACGTCTCTGCCCGGGCGGGACTGCGGGACCAGGCGGGCTATGACGCCATGCTGACGGTGCTGGACGTCATTGAGGGCGCCCGGGGCGGGGAGGCGAGATGGCCGGTGCTCTGCTTGCTGCAAAAATTCATGGAACTCCGGGAGAGGTCTGTGATTCAGCTGGCCTCCGTCACGCGGATGAGCGTGGAGCAGTACCGGGTCTTCCTGGGCGCGCTGCTGCACAACCAGAGCGGGGGGCTGATTCCCATGCTGCTGACGGAGGCGGTCTTTGAAACGCTGAACCGGCAGTTTGACTGCGGCTGGCGGATCGAGCGCCAGGGGATCAACGCTGCCGACGGCGCCACCGGCGCGCCGGGGGACATCACCATTTATAAGGAAGGGCGGATTTTTAAGGCCATTGAGGTCACCGAGCGCCCCATCGAGGAAACCCGGGTCATGACCACCTTTCACACCAAGATTTCCACAAGCGGCGTGTCGGATTACCTGTTTGTCTACACCGCCGCAGCGCCATCCGACGGTGCGTATGAGGCCGCGAAGCTCTACTTCGCCCAGGGGTACGACATCAACTTCGTGAAGCTGGGCAACCTGGCCGTGTCGGTCTTCCTCGCCGGGGACGCGGGAACGCGCGCGGTATTTATGGACGTCATGCTCTCCCTCCTGCAAAAGCCGGAGGTCCCCGCCGCGGTAAAAACTGCCTGGAACGATGCGCTGCAAACGGCAATCCGTGCATAAAGAACGAGGATCGCCTAAACGGCAATCCTCAAAATTTCGCGCTCCAGTTCCAGAACCGCCCCGGCGACGGCCTGGGCCAGGCCACAGGGGACGGCGTTGCCAATCTGACGGTAGATGGCAGATTTCTCCCCGCAGAAGGCGTAATCCGGCGGGAAGTTCTGAATAGCCGCCGCTTCCCGGATGGTCAGCCGCCGGAGGTGCGGCGGGACCGGGAGGGTCGGGTCCGGCGCGCCGCCGGACAGGAGCCTTTGGTGGTAGGCTGCGATCCAGTTTTCCGCGCCCGGGTCCCGGAGGAGCCGCTCGTCAACGATGGGCGTTTTGTTGCCGCCCATGGAGGCGGGGAGCGTATTGGCCAGCTCGTCGAGGTTCATGGGGCGGCCCATGCCGTTAAACAGCATGCCGGCGTAAGGAGAGCGCCTCACCACGGGGTTGCTGGCCAGAGAGATTTTTGCGGTACAGGTCAGGGGGTTTTCCGGACTGCCCGCCCGGCCCACCGACAACAGGCACTGCCGCAGGTTCGGAGGGAGGCGGCGCCGGGCGGTCAGGAGCGCGTCGAAAAGCCCGGCGGCGGCAGTGGGCTGGACGCCGCCTCCAACGCCGATGAAGAACACGCGCTCCCGCTTTTGCGGGATGCCGAAATCGGAGGCGTTGACCACGCGGCTGAAGCAGGCGTACCCCAGCTCCGCCGCCCGCTGGAAGATGCCCCGGCGGACGTTTTCCCACCGGGTCAGGGTGTCCAGGGCCTTAACGTTTTCCATGACGAACAGTCGGGGGGCGACCATTTCCACCACATCCAAAAACTCCCAGATCAGCGTGCTCCGCTCGTCGTCCGGGTCCATCTTCCCGGCCACGGAGAAGCCCTGGCAGGGCGGGCCGCCGAAGACCAGGCCCACATTCTGCTCCCGGAAGGCGGCAAGACTCCCCTTGACCGCCCGGATATCGGCGCACTGCATGGGGATGCCGGGGTGATTGGCGCGGTAGGTGCCGGCGGCGTCGGCATTGATTTCGTTGGCCCACAAAACCTCCACGCCGGCAGCGGTGAAGCCGGCATCCATTCCGCCGGCGCCGCAAAATAAAGAAATGGCCCGCATGTAATCACCCCCTGTGTCACATTTTAGTATACTATACATTTGGCCGGTTTCGCAAGCTTGAATTTTCCGGCGGCGGGATGCGCGGCCCAGGGCGGGGGACTATTTCCGGCGATGCTCCCCTGTTTTGGTAGATTTTTTCATAAAAGCATGGTATGCTAATCTGGAATTCAAAGGGAGAACAGGAGGCGGCGCGTATGAGTTTGACGGATTTGCTGGCGGCGTACCCCAGCGTGGGGCTGTGGTACACCAGCTTTGTGCGCTTTCTCTTTCCCGTGCTGGCGGGGGCCGTCCTCTGGCGGGCGGTCCGCTCTCTCCTCCGGATTCCCCACACCCCGGAGACCTGGGGCCAGCTCAGCCTCCCTGGCGGCGGCTCCATTCCCCTCACCCACTGGGAGAATATCCTGGGCCGGGGACGCAACGCCGACGTGCGGCTGAACTATCCCAGCGTCTCCCGGCAGCACGCCGCCCTCTGCCGCAGCGGGGACGAGCAGTGGACGCTCTATGATCTGGACTCCAAGGGAGGGGTCTTGCTCAACGGAGAACGGGTGGAGGGGTCCGCGCCCGTCCGCCTAGGGGACCGCATTGAGCTGGGGGGCGTGCCTCTGTTGTTCCTGCCCCAGACCGTGTCGGAGCGGGAGGAGCTGGAGGAGAAGCGCAGGGCGGAGCGGCCCGCCGCCATGTGGCCGTCTTTTTTGTGGCTGACGGTGTTCCAGCTGCTGGCGTGCACGCAGCTGATGATTGCTGCCGGGGAGGAGGCCTCTCTTGCCGTGCCCCTGGCCTTCCTGGGGCTGACGGCGGTCATGTGGCTCTATGCCGTGGTCTTGCGGCTGAGCCGGTGCGTGGGCTTTGAGATGGAGACCATCGCTTTTTTCCTTTCTACGCTGTCGCTGTCCATCACCGCCTCCAGTGCGCCGGGAAGCCTTTTCAAGCAGCTTCTGTCCATCGTTTTGGGCCTGGCCTTGTTTTTGACCCTGGGCCTGTTTCTCCGGGATTTGGGGCGGGTGCAGCGGAACCGCTGGGTGATGGCGGCGCTGTCCATCGGCCTGCTGGCCGTTACGCTGGTGCTGGGCAGTGCCAAATATGGCGCGGTGAACTGGATCTCCCTTGGGCCGCTGTCCTTTCAGCCCTCGGAAATTGCGAAGATCTGCTACATTTTTGCCGGGTCCGCCACCTTGGAGCGGCTGTTCCGGCGGCGGAATTTGACGCTGTTCATCGTCCTTACCGGGGTGTGTGTGGGCCTGCTGGGGCTGATGAGCGACTTTGGCACGGCGGCGGTCTTTTTTGTGACCTTCCTGGTGCTGGCGTATCTGCGGTCCGGGGATTTTGCTACGCTGTCCCTCATCTGCGGCGGGGCGGTGTTCGGCGCGGGGATCATTGTGAAGTTTAAGCCTTATATCCTCAGCCGCTTTGCCTCCTGGGGCCACGCCTGGGCCGACCCTTCCGGACGGGGCTATCAGCAGACCCGGACCATGTCCGCCGCGGCCTCCGGGGGGCTTTTGGGCATGGGCGCCGGGGAGGGATGGCTCCACCGGGTCCCGGCAGCGGACACGGACCTGGTTTTCGGCATGCTCTGCGAGGAATGGGGGCTGATCGTCGCCTTCTTCGCCGTGGGGGCCATCGTGGCTTTGGCGTTTTTTACCGTCCGGGCCTGCCGGGCGGCCCGAAGCAGCTTTTACTGCCTGGCGGCCTGCGCCGCCGGGTCCCTGCTGGTATTTCAGACCTGCCTGAATGTGTTCGGCTCCGTGGATTTGCTGCCCCTCACCGGCGTGACGTTCCCCTTCGTCTCCAACGGCGGCTCCGCCATGATGTCCGCTTGGGGGCTTTTGGCCTTTCTAAAGGCGGCGGACACCCGGGAGAACGCCAGCTTCGCCATCCGGCGTCACAAATTCCGCTCCGCTCCACCCGGCTGACGCCGGGTATCCGCTCCGTTCCGTTTGCTCCGCCTCCTTCAAGGGGGAACGGGTTCCCCCTTGAGAATCCCCCGGCCCTGCGGGGGACGGGGGATTTGATGAAAGGGGGATGCTTCTTTTGAAAAAAATTGAGAACCGGGCGGTGGTTTGCTTTTTGCTTGCGCTGGTGCTGGCCGCCGGGATGGGTTTTTTCTTGCTCCGTTACCTTTTCCAGGGCGGAAGCTGGGCCTCTTCCCCTTTTAACCGTCATCTTTACAACAACCAGGGGCAGCTGATCGCGGGAACCGTGGCGGACCGGGACGGGGATGTGCTCTCTTCGGTGGAGGAGGGTAGGCGGACTTACTATGACAATGAGACCGTTCGGAAGGCCACCCTCCATGCGGTGGGGGATCTTCAGGGCAACATCGGGACCGGGGCGCTGAATGCTTTTGCGGACCGGCTGACCGGGTGGAATTTGGTCAACGGCGCCTTTGGCGCCGGCCGGGGCGGGGAGCTGGTCCTTACCTTGGATGCCCGGTATAATTACGAGGCCTATCAGGCCTTGAACGGCAAGGCCGGGGCGGTGGCGGTCTATAATTACAAGACGGGCGAGGTCCTTTGTATGGTTTCTGCGCCCAGTTATGACCCGTTGAACGTCCCCGGCGATTTGGAGGACAGCGACCGCTGGAAGGGGGCGTATTTGAACCGCTTCCTCTCCTCCGTGTTTACGCCCGGTTCCGTGTATAAGACCGTCACCCTGGCGGCGGCCTTGGAGCAGATTCCGAATCTGGACAGCCGGTCCTGGGACTGTCCCGGCTCCATTCAAATCGGGGAGGAGACCATCGTCTGCTCCGGCGTCCACGGGGAGCAGGATATCGCCGCCGCCTTCGCCAACAGCTGCAATGTGGCCTTTGCACAGATTGCGGTGGAATTGGGGGAGGACGTGCTGAAAACGTATACAGAGCAGGCGGGCTTGACCGCCAGCTACAGCCTGAACGGCCTGTCCTCTGCCAAGGGGGCCTTCGGTTGGGAGGGCATCACGGAGGGACGCCTGGGCTGGGCGGGCGTGGGGCAGGACCGGGACCTGGTGAACCCCTGCGCGTTGATGGTCTACATGGGGGCCGTGGCAAACGGGGGCCGGGCGGCGGAGCCGTATCTGATCCTGCGGACGGAAAATGCCTTTGGGATTCCCTCTCTGCCCCACAGGACCCGCCGGACCGGGACGCTGGTTGCCAGAGACACGGCCGGCGCGTTGGCGGAGCTGATGGCCGGGAACGTGGAGAGAACCTACGGCAAAAGCCGCTTTCCCAACATGGATCTGTGCGCCAAATCCGGCACCGCCGAGGTGGGGGAGGGGCAAAGCCCCCACGCCTGGTTTGCCGGGTTCCTCCGGAACGAGGACGCGCCCTATGCCTTTGTGGTGCTGGTGGAAAACGGCGGCGGCGGCAGCAGCGTGGCGGGCAGCGTCGCTGGAAAGGTGCTGAATGTGATGGTCAATGGCTACGAAAAATGAATACGTTTTGCAATATTTTTATTTTATTTTACGGAGGGTATATAAATGAAGCGTAAAAGCCGGTTCCTTTTACAGGGGCAAAAACAGCTGAGCCTGGGGGCAATTTTTTCTGGCGTGGGCTTTTTGCTCTACACCCTGGCCACGGTTATGGGACAGAAGTGGGCCGCGGACGCCATTGTGCTGATTTTCAGCGCGGTATCGGTCTATGTCTTTGCCTCCGTGGCGGCGGAACGGAGGTGGAATAAGAGTTCCGTCAGCCTGAACCTCTATTGGGGCCAGGCGGCGCTGGCCCTGCTGACCTGCCTGTGCGCGGTTTTGACGCTGCGGGAGAAGACCAGTCTGTAAACGCCTTAATAGACGGTGCAGATGAAAAGCGTTTGTGCCTTAATCTGCCGTCAGCTGACGGTCATGAGCAGACAACCAGCGGCCCGAAGAGGCAATTGCCTCTTCGGGCCGCTGGTTGTTTGCTTCGGGGCGGTGGTTTTCGGGACGTATCAGAATGCGGGGAGCACCGCGCCGCCGTAGGTATTGAGGATATAGTCCCGCACCGTATCGGACTGGAGGGCCTTCACCAGGGCCTGAATGACCTCGCTGTTCTCGTTGCCCTCCTTCACGGCCAGAATGTTCACATAGGGATTGTCCTCGCTGTTTTCCAGCACCAGGGCATCCTCCACGGGGTTCAGGCCCGCCCCCAGGGCGTAGTTGGAGTTGATGGCCGCCACGTCCACCTCGTCCAGGTTGGAGGGGATGTTTTCCGCCGCCAGCTCTACAAACTCCAGGTTCTTGGGGTTCTCGGCAATGTCGTTGGGCGTGGAGTCCAGCTTGGTGCTGTCCTTGAGCTTGATGATGCCCTGAGCCTCCAGCAGCAGCAGGGCCCGGCCCTCGTTGGTGGTGTCGTTGGGAACGGCAATCCTGCCGCCGTCGGGAATGGCGTCCAGCGAGGCGGTCTTGCCCGCGTAGATTCCGATGGGTTCAATATGGATGCCCGCTATGCTCACCAGATGGGTGCCGCGCTCGGCATTGAAGTTGTTGAGGTAGGGGATGTGCTGGAAGTAGTTGGCGTCCTCCTCACCGTCCTCCACAGCGGTGTTGGGGAAGACGTAGTCGGAGTATTCCGTGACCACCAGGTCGATGCCCTGGGCCTTCAGGATGTCCACGCACTGGTTTAGAATCTCGGCGTGAGGCGTGGGGGAGGCGGCGACTTTCAGGGTTACGGTCTCGGCAGGGGGCGTCTGGGTATCGGCAGGGGGGGCCTGGGTGCCGGCGGGAGCGTCGGTCTTCTGGGTATCACCAGCGGAACCGGAGCCGCCGCAGGCGGCCAGGGCCAAAGCCAGGATCAGGGCCAGGGAGAGGGCAAAAATCTTCTTTTTCATGTTGTATTCCTCCAATTGAAAAACAATGTGCTTGCTCCGAATGTCTTCGGTATCTGGGGGACTCGCCTTCCGGACTCCGTGCTCTCTGCGCGCGTGAGAATCCCGGAGGGGCCGGCGGAGAGACCCTACTTTTATTTCAAACGTTTGTCAATGCGCACCGACAAACGGCTGAAAACGGATTGGACTACTTGGACCAAGAGAATGAGGAAGGCCACGGTGACCCACATCATAGAGGGCACGTGCCTCTGGTGGCCGTAACGGACGGCCAGGTCTCCCAGCCCTCCGGCGCCCATGGCGCCTGCCATGGCGGTATAGCCCACAATGGCGATGAGGACCACGGAGCCTCCCAGCACCAGGGAGGGCCGGGCCTCCGGGAGGTAGACCTTCCAGACAATCTGGAAAGTGGAGGCCCCCATGGACTGGGCCGCCTCGACGACGCCCGCGTCCACCTCGCCGAGGGAGGTCTCCACCATCCGGGCAATGAAGGGGGCGGCGGAGACCACCAAGGGCACGATGGCGCCCTTGATGCCGATCTTGGTGCCCACGACCAGCTTTGTGAAGGGCTGGATGGCGATCATCAAAATGATGAAGGGAAGGGACCGGCCGATGTTGATAATCCAACCCAGAACGGTGTTGACGGCCCGGTTCGGGCGAATGCCGTGGGGCTGGGTCAGGACGCAAACCACGCCCATAGGCAGGCCGATGAGGTAGGCAAACAGGGTGGACACAGCGGTCATGATAAAGGTTTCCCAGATGCCCCGGGTAATAATCGCGCCGTACTCTGCCCAAAAGGCGGCGGTGAAAATCTCCAGAATGTCAGCCATGGTACTCGACCTCCTCTACGGTAATGTAGGGCTGGGAACGAATGTAGTTCAAGGCCTTGGTCGCCTCGCCGGGGTCGTCGGGCAGGCTGAGGAGCATGGTTCCTGTGGCCTTTCCTCCGACGCTTCGGGTATCTGCGCCGAGAATGCTGACCTTTACGCCGCAGTCGATGGCGAGGGAGGCAATGAGGGGCTGATTCACCGTGCCGCCGTTGAAGGAGACCCGGGCGGCGTGCGTGCCGGTGGGGTATTGGGAGATGCTGGCCCCGCCGGGGTACACCAGGCGCCGGGCGGCGTCGGTGGAGGGATTGGAGAAAATGTCCTGCACCGGACCCAGCTCGGCCACGACTCCGCCGTCCAGAATGGCCACCCGGGAACAGACTTCCTCGATCACGCTCATCTGGTGGGTGATGACGACCAGAGTGACCCCCAGCTTGGCGTTCAGGTCCCGGAGAAGCTTCAGGATGGAGGCCGTGGTGGTGGGGTCCAGGGCGGAGGTGGCCTCGTCGCAGAGGAGGACCTTGGGATTGGTGGCCAGGGCACGGGCCACGGCCACGCGCTGTTTCTGCCCGCCGGAGAGCTGGGCGGGATAGGCGCCGGCTTTATCCGCCAGGCCCACAAGCTCCAAAAGCTCCCTGGCCCGCTCTTCCGCCTGGCCCCGGGGTACCCCGCTGATCTCCATGGGGAAGCACACGTTTTTCAGGCAGGTCCGCTGCATCAGCAGGTTGAAGCCCTGGAAGATCATGGTGATCTTCCGGCGCTGGAGCCGCAGCTCCCGCTCGGACAGGGCGGTCATGTCCTTCCCGTCCACAATGACCTTGCCGGAGGTGGGCCGCTCCAGAAGGTTCAAGCACCGGACCAGGGTGGATTTCCCCGCGCCGGAAAGGCCGATGATGCCGAAGATCTCCCCCTGGCGGATGTCCAGGCTGATGTCCTCCAAGGCCCGGACGGTTTCGTCCCGGCCGCCGAAGGTCTTGCACAAGTGCTGAATTTGAATAATGGACTCGCTCACAATAGCAGCTCCTTTACGAAGAGGTTCCAAGCAAACAAAAAAGCCCTTGAAGCAAACTGCTTCAAGGACGAGCGCAGGGCTGCGCCGTGGTACCACCTTGATTCGCACGCCTCCTCGCGGGGGCGGCCTTTGAGAGTGCCATCACACTCCTGCGCTGTTACGTGCGCACACGTCGCAGCCTATGCCTCTGCGGCAGTCGGCTACGCAACTCCAGGACCATGTTCAGCCAGCCCTTCCGTGTCCCTTTTCACCAACCGGGACTCTCTTTGCCGTATCCTCTGGCGTACTCTTCCCTTCATCGTCTTTCGCGGTTATGGAATTGTTTGAAGTGCTTTGTAGTTTACACGGTTCCGCCCTGCCTGTCAAGGGCGGAATATACAAAAAAAGCTGCGTTTATGCCGAAAAAATCGGGTAAGTAGACAAACGCCCCGAAAAATTCAGAGAATTATCCCGGAAAAAGCGGAATCGGATTGCAAGCGCCCGGCAAAACTGGTATCATATGCTGCGTGAAATTCCGGGGCGCTTAGAAAGGGGGAATGGGCCTGTGGACAGGCGAAAACAACAGCGGACCCGCTGGCTTCGCAATCTGGTCTGCGGCGCTTTGATTGGGGCGGGTGCGATTCTGCCAGGGGTCTCCGGCGGCGTGCTGGCGGTGGTGTTCGACATCTACCGCCCCTTCATGGAGGTCCTGACCCATCCCCGGCGGGCGGTCCCCCAATATTGGCGGATGCTGATCCCCTTGGGGCTGGGGTGGGCGGCGGGCTTCCTGGGGATTGCAAAGGGCATCTCCGCAGCCATGGCCTGCTCCGATGCGGTGACCTACTGGCTGTTTATCGGGCTGATCGTGGGCACTGTGCCCTCCCTCTTTCGGGAGGCGGGGAAGGAGGGGCGTTCCGCCGCCGCCTGGGGGAGCTTCCTGCTATGCGCGGCGGCAGTTTTCGCTGGACTGTTTTATGTCAGCCGGGTGGTCCATGTGCAGGTGGATCCCAATTTCTGGTGGTACAATTTCTGCGGGGTCCTCTGGGGGATGGGCGTGGTCATCCCGGGCATGACCTCCTCCTCCGTGATGATGGCCCTGGGTCTGTACCGGCCCATGCTGGAGGGTTTGGCCCGGCTGGACTTCCTGGTCCTCTCTGCCGCCTTGCCGGGGATGTTTCTGACCATTGCGCTGCTGGCCAGGCTCATGACCTGGTGTTTCCGGCGGCATTACGCCGTGGCGTTCCACGGCATCCTGGGTTTTGTCTGTGCCTCCACCTTGGTTATCGTCCCCACAGAGTACACGGGCCTGGGGGAGATGGCCCTCTCGGCCCTGTGCGCCGGAGCCGGGTTTGCCCTGGCGTTTTTCCTGGCCAGGATGGAGCAGAGATCCGATTGAATATCCATCTGGAGAGCCGGGAGAGGAGAAATTTCCCTCTCCCGGCTCCCTCTTTTTCCGCAGCCGCGGTTATTTCCAGAACTCCGTCTGTCCGCCCAGACCGATGGATGCGGATTTGAACACCGGGTCGCGGCCCTCGCTCCGCTGGCGGCAGTAATCCTCCAGTGCCCGCATGGCGGCCCCGCCCAGGAGTATGATTACCGGCAGGTTGATGATGGCCATGATTCCCATCAGCACGTCGGCGATGTTCCAGACCAGGTTTACCTCCAGCAGCGCCCCCACGAAAACCAGGGCTACGGCGGCCAGGTTGAATGCCGTTCGCCCGGTCCGGCCCACCTTGCGCCCGGCGATGTAGTTCAGGCAGCCCTCGCAGTAAAAGAGGTTGCCCAGCAGGGTGGTGAAGGCGAAAAGCAACAGGGCGAAGGTGATGAAGTACGGCCCAAAGGTCCCGAAGACCGTGGCCAGAGACGCCTGGACCAGCGGCGCGCCTTCCAGGCCGCCGTGGATGTCCACGCCGGTACATAGGGTCATCATGGCGGTGGCGGTGCAGATGAGCAGGGTGTCGATGAAGATGGACAGCATCTGGACCAGGCCCTGCTTGACGGGATGGGATACGTCCGCGGCGGCGGCGGCGTTGGGGGCGGAGCCGATGCCCGCTTCGTTGGAGTAAAGGCCGCGCTTGATGCCATGCATCACGGCTGATCCGGCAAAGCCGCCGAAGATAGCCTGAAAATCAAAAGCCTCGGCAAAAATGCGGCTCAGCACGGCGGGAAGGGCGCCGGCATTCAGCACCATCACCAAAACCGCCATCAGAATATATAACACGCCCATAACCGGCACCAGCACGCCGGTGACCCGGACGATGCGCCGTCCCCCGCCGAAGATGCAAAAGGCCACCAGCAGGGCCAGCAGCCCGCCGCCAACCACGGCCGCCAGGCTGAACTCCCGCCCGCCCAAGGCGATGGTTCCGGCGGCGGCGTAGAAGCCGTAGCCGGTGAAGCTGCTGATGAGGTTAAACGAGCAGAGCATGTTGAAGCCGCCGGCGTAAGTGGCGATCAGCGCCAGGGCAAAGAGCACGCCCAACCAGCGGCTTTTTAGCGCCGCCTGGATGTAATAGGAAGGGCCGCCGTAGCTGCCGCCCTCAGGGTCCCGCTTTTTGTAGATTTGGGCCAGGGTGCTCTCCACGAAGGCGGAGGCCCCGCCCACCAGGGCGATGATCCACATCCAGAACACCGCCCCGTACCCGCCGGCGGCGATGGCGCTGGCCACGCCCACGATGTTGCCGGTGCCCACCCGGCTGGCGGTGGAGACCATCAGCGCCTGGAAGGCGGAGATCGAGTTTTCCCCTTTCGGTTTTTCTCCCACTACCCGGATGGACTCTGGCAGCATGCGAAGCTGGACGAATTTGCTTCGAAGGGTGAAAAACAGACCCGTGGCCAGCAGGAGGATGATCAGAATATAGCTGTACATGTAGCCGCTGACGGCGTCAATCAAATCGGAGAACGCTTTGTACATCGTCGATTCCTCTCTTTTCATAAGTCTTGTTTCTTACAGTCGGGCGGTGTGCAAGGCAATGTTGTCATCATATCATAGATTTTGCCGCCTGACCAGCTTTTTCCGCCCTGGGACAGGGAAAACTCTCCAGGTTCCCCCTTTTGCAGGAAAACGCCGGAGCGGAGAAGACGCGGTTGCACAAAAAAGGCGGCTGCGGATTTTCCGCAGCCGTGCAGCCTGCTAGCAGCCTTTTAAGCTTCAGCCTACTTCTAAAATTCCCACCAGAGTTTCCAAAGCCTGTTCAGCGTCAGCACCCTCAGCGGAGAGTTCCACGGTGCCGCCCCCCTGCATCAAGGAGAGAAAACCCAGGAAGCTCTTGGCGTTGATGCTGTGCTGCCCCCGCGTGATGGAGATATAGCAGGGAAAACCGCTGGCCGCTTTGATGAAAGCGGCGGCGGTGTGGTCCAGCTGCTCTGCCGGGATTTGAACTTCAGCCGTGCGTTTCATGTGCCCACTCCATTTCCATGAAAATAATTAGAGTTAGTATAGCACGCTTCTGAGGGCGTGCCAGCTTTTATTAAATAAGTTTGTGGGGCCAAACAAATTTTTGTCGCCTCCGCAAAAAACGGGAAATTCAGACGGTTATAAATTGTTAACTTTTCTTAATTATTTTTTGAGCCATTTCTTTGAGGCGCTCCTACTGCGCCGCCCGGGCTTTCTGCAAAAGGGGAGGCGGCTCCGCGCGCTCAGCTGGGGGATGGGGACCGGTCTGGAGCCGGAACCCCTCCGCCGCCAGGCCGTGGAAGCGTACAGACAGCGGAGAGGACTTTTTTAATAGCGAAATTTTTGAAAAAACCTCTTGACAATTCCGCCTGCTTTTGCTATTATAATCACTGTTCTGATGCGAAGCACCTGACATGGGGGTATAGCTCAGCTGGGAGAGCGCTTGAATGGCATTCAAGAGGTCAGCGGTTCGATCCCGCTTATCTCCACCAGGAAAGGGAAATGTGAAAGCCTTGGAACCCAGTTCCAGGGCTTTTCCCTTCACTCCTTCTTCGCATGGGCCTGTAGCTCAGTTGGGAGAGCGTTCGGTTCGCATCCGAGAGGTCGAGAGTTCGAATCTCTTCAGGTCCACCAACTGGACATTGGACGAACACCTATTGCTTGAAAGACGGTTTTGCCGTTTTGGTGTGGCGCTGATGTCGAAACGAATACGGCGGTCAAGGTGTCAAAGCCTTGGCCGCCGTGTTTTGATTGGAGTAGTCAGTTTTACTTGCGCTTTCTGCCGCATCGTAAATTCCCTCTGGTCTCGCCCGTTGCCGCTTCCTTGCCTGCGAGACAAGAAAAGGGGCAAGCTTCCGCAATGGCTTGCGGAGGTTTGATTTTTATTTGCTTATGTTGAGAATGGCGCGAATAGTACGGTTTGCTAAAAGACTTTTTGTGCTCCAGTCAGGACACAGATGGAATAGACATCTTTGCTACAGGCTGTTTAGGTATACAGCTTATTTGGGTACTCTCGCTGTATCGAAAAGCCGGTTTCTTGTGCCGTTTGCTTTTTTGGCCTACTTATGGTACTTTATAATCGCGTAGCGCATGCCCTCTGAAAAGAAAGTGAATGCAGGAGATGCAATGTCCTGACTGCCCGTAAGAACGGCTGTATGAATAGACTGCCCACGTGACCAGCGTCAGCAAGCACATCGCTATTTCCGGTGACGGGGACAAATGCATGGCGGCGGTCAGCTCGGAGATTATGAAAAAGTCTGGTTCCCCTGAGGCGGCAGGCTGACTTTTCCCCGTCTATATCTGGAAGCCTAAGCACGGAAAGCACATTAAGATTCCGCACCAAAACCACCGGTTCGGAGCCAGCTTTAAGACCTCCGGCGGTTGAATGGCATTGATCGCCCGAACGAGATGGTTCACAATGAGGAGATATGGATTCGACATGAACATGGATGATTGCATCACCCGTCTGACGGGAAGAGACGCTAAGGACGCCTACGCCTTTGCGCAGCAGATTGCCGGGGAAAGTAGGGTTTCCAACGTCTGGTATCCCTATCTCGACCAATTTGCCGTGCTTCTGCGCCATAAAAACTCTCTGGTCCGAAACCGGGCAATTTCTATTCTTGCGGCCAATGCCCGCTGGGACGGGGAGGATAAATTCGATGCGCTGCTGGACGAGTTTTTGTCCCATGTGACCGATGTGAAACCCATCACGGCCCGTCAATGTGTGGCGGCGCTTTTGGAAATTGCAGAGGCAAAGCCGGAGTTGATTCCACGAATCCGGGCAGCGTTGGAGCAGGCTGACCTGAGCGAATACCCAGATAGTATGCGGTCTCTGGTGCTGAAGGATATTGTGGCGACACTGCAAAAGATGGAACGCCTTTCATGAATGCCCATATGCAGATAGAGCTGGGTCTGGCCATTCCCTCCAGCGGTGCCTGAAAATCAAAATGCTCCCCGATGGTAAGAACTGGACCGCCGCGTGGATGTCCACATCATACACTGCGGGGCAGGGACGGCATTGTGCGGAGCCAGGGCACCGCAACGCACCAGAGTGGTTTCTCCAGTCTGAGAGGAGGAGGCTATATGCGCATTATCATCGCTCCAGCGAAGAAAATGGTGGTGGACACGGACAGCTTTGCTGTGGATGATCTGCCGTTGTTCCTGGAACGGGCGGAGCGGCTGAAAGCTGCCCTCCAAAGTATGTCCCCTAAGGAATTGCAATCCCTCTGGAAGTGCAATGACGCTATCGCTGAGTTGAATATCGAGCGGCTGGGACAGATGGACCTGCGCCGCAATCTCACTCCGGCCATCCTCTCCTACGAGGGCATCCAGTACCGCTACATGGCTCCCGGCGTGATGGAGGCGGCCCACCTGGACTACCTCCGGGAACATCTGCGCATCCTCTCGGGCTTCTACGGACTGCTGCGGCCCTTTGACGGCGTAACCCCCTACCGTCTGGAAATGCAGGCAAAGCTGGCGGTGGACGGCTGCCGGGATTTGTACCACTTCTGGGGCGGCTGCCTGGCCCGGCAGCTGGCCTCGGAGACGGATTTCGTGCTGAATTTGGCCTCCAAGGAGTACAGCAGGGCGGTGGAACCCCATCTGCCCGGCACGGTTCGCTTTGTCAGCTGTACCTTTGGAGAATGGAAAGACGGCAAGATCGTCGAAAAGGGAACCATGTGCAAAATGGCCCGGGGGCAGATGGTACGCTGGCTGGCAGAAAACCAGATCGAAAACCCGGAAGATTTCCGGTCTTTTGACCAGATGGGTTACCAGTTCTGCCGCTCCATATCTGCGGGGAAGCGAACGGCCCTCCTTTGGGTGCGCTCCTGCAGGGATTGAGCCGCTTGCTGGTCCCCTCCAGGAGCTGCACACGGTCTTCTTCGCCAACGCTCGGTTTTGGACAGGGATCGGGATTCAAGGGGCTGCCGCATGGGCGGCGTTTCCGGCGGCCTCCGGGCACAGCTGCGCCGCGATGACGAGCCGCCTTTTATAAAATCCCCAAATTCTGGGAAGACTGAATTTGGGGTGATAAACGTGACGAATTTTTTCCGGGGCACGAACCGGACGGGACCTTACTTTGAAGGGTGGTATTTGAAACATCAAAATGGGCAGGGGCAGGCGCTTGCGCTGATTCCCGCCTTTCACATCGACCGTGCGGGCCGCCGTGCCGCATCCCTTCAGGTGATTTCGAACCGTGGGACATGGTGGCTGGAATACCCGGATACGCAGTTTCGGGCGTCCCCAAAGCAGTTTCAGGTGCAGATCGGACAGTCCTGTTTCCACAGCCAGGGGATCGACCTGCAGATCCGCCGGGATGGACTTTCTCTCTGCGGGACTCTGCGCTATGGGCCGTTTACAGCCCTGCGCTCTGATATTATGGGACCGTTTCGCTTTTTTGGGGGGATGCAGTGCGCGCACGGCGTCGTCAGCATGGGCCACTCCCTGTGCGGAACCCTGCATTTGAACGGGGAGGAAATCGACTTCTCCAACGGAATTGGGTATATTGAAACGGACCGGGGGCGTTCCTTCCCCCGTGCGTATCTCTGGAGCCAGTGTGTCTGGAGCGGGGCGGAAAGCGGCAGCCTGATGCTCGCGGCCGCGACGGTTCCGTTTCTCGCGGGGGGCTTCACCGGCTGCATCGCGTCCGTTTTTTACGGCGGCCGGGAATACCGTCTGGCGACTTACCGGGGCGCCAGGGTGGAGGAGTGGTCTCCTTCCGGCCTGGTTATCCGGCAGGGAAAATACCGTCTGGAGGCGGAGTTGCTGAAGGCGCAGGGACAGGCGCTTCGCGCGCCGGAGGAGGGGGGCATGCGGCGTACCATTCACGAGAGCCTTTGTGGGGATGTGCGCTATGGTTTTTGGCGCGGGAGGGACCTCGTGTTCCGGCACGCAGACCGGTGCGCCAGCTTTGAGCATTCCGGGGCCGCCTTTTCCTAGAGTCCGCCTCTGCCCTTCCTGGAATCTGGCCGCATGGCTTTGTTTTGGCATAAGAACCCCCCTGATGCAGTCTTGCATCAGGGGGGGGTTCGTCATTTCTTTCCGTGCAGCGCCTTCATGCGCTTCTCGTGGTCCAGGATGCTCTTGCGCATCCGCAGGCTCTGGGGGGTGACCTCCAGCAGCTCGTCGTCTGCCAGGAACTCCAGGCACTGCTCCAGGCTCATCTGCTTGGGGGGAACCAGCCGCAGCGCCTCGTCCGACCCGCTGGCCCGGGTGTTCGTCAGCTGCTTTTTCTTGCATACATTCACCGTCATATCCTCGCTTCGGGGGCTGACGCCGATGACCATGCCGCCGTAAACCGGCACGCCTGCGCCGATAAACAGCGTGCCCCGTTCCTGGGCGTTGAACAGACCGTACGTGATGGACTCGCCGGTCTCGAAGGAGATGAGGGACCCGTTGCCCCGGCGCTGGATGTCGCCTTTATAGGGGGCGTAGCTGTCGAAGACGGAGGCCATGATGCCTTCGCCCTTGGTGTCGGTGAGGAAGTCGTTCCGGTAGCCGAAGAGGCCCCGGGCGGGGACCAGGAACTCCACCTTCATGCGGCTGCCCACGGGGGTCATCTCCACCATGTCGGCCTTCCGCTGGCCCAGCTTTTCGATGACCGCACCTACGCAGTCCGCAGGCACGTCTACCACCAGCCGCTCAATGGGTTCGCACTTCTTGCCGTCGATATCCTTGTACAGCACACGGGCCGGGGATACCTGAAACTCATAGCCTTCCCGGCGCATGGTCTCGATGAGGATGGACAGGGACATCTCGCCCCGGCCCGCCACGTTGAAGGCGGTCTCCTTGTCCGTCTCCGTCACCCGGAGGGACACGTCCCGCAAAGTCTCCCGAAACAGCCTCTCCCGGATCTGACGGGAGGTGACGAACTTGCCCTCCCGCCCGGCGAAGGGGGAGTCGTTCACGGAGAAAGTCATCTCCAGAGTGGGGGCGGAAATTTTTACAAAGGGCAGGGCTTCCACCGTACCGGGGGTGCAGATCGTGTCGCCGATGGTGATGTCCGGGATGCCGCTCATGGCGATGATGTTGCCGGCGGTGGACTCCGTGACGGGCTTGCGGCCAAGGCCGTCAAACTCGTAAATGGCGGTTGCCTTCGCCTTGCGGAGGACCGCCTCCGGGTCGTGGTAATTGCACACGGCGATCTCCTGGTTCTGTTTCAGGGTGCCCCGCTCAATGCGGCCGATGGCAATGCGGCCGACAAACTCATTGTAGTCGATGGAGCTGACCAGCATCTGAAACGGCTCGTCCACGTTGGCCTCCGGAGCGGGGATATACTCCAGGATGGTGTCGAAAAGGGGCTTGAGATCCGTGCCCTGGACGGTGGGGGAGCAGGAGGCGGTGCCGTTGCGCCCGGAGCAAAAGAGCATGGGGGAGTCCAGCTGCTCGCTGGTGGCGTCCAGGTCCATCAGCAGCTCCAAAACCTCGTCAATCACCTCGTAAACCCGCTGGTCCGGGCGGTCAATTTTGTTGACGACGACGATGACCCGGTGCCCCAGCTCCAGAGCGCGGCTGAGGACAAAGCGGGTCTGGGGCATGGGACCCTCGGCGGCGTCCACCAGGAGAATGACGCCGTTGACCATCTTCAAAACCCGTTCCACCTCGCCGCCGAAGTCGGCGTGGCCCGGGGTGTCCACGATGTTGATTTTTGTGTCGCCGTATTGAATAGCGGTATTTTTGGCCAGAATGGTAATACCCCGCTCCCGCTCCAGGTCGCCGGAGTCCATGACCCGGTCCACAATCTCCTGGTTTTCGCGGTACACGCCGCCCTGCTTGAGCATCTCGTCCACCAGGGTGGTTTTGCCGTGGTCAACATGGGCAATAATGGCGATATTTCTCAAGTGTTCATTCTGCATAAATTCACAGACTCCTTTAAAAGGCGGATTCCCGCCGCAAAATAAAAGACAAAATTTCACGGCTTCTTATTATATGCCACTCCGCGTTGCTTTTCAACGGAAAAATCCACATGATTCAGGACTTTCTGGCGGAAAACCATGTCACCTTGGACAAGAGGGGCCAAAAAGGGCGCAAAAAGCGGAGGCAGCTTGCGCCGCCTCCGTTCTTTACGCCTGGTTTCCCCGGCTGTTCAGGTCCCTTTCTGCCAGAGCCTCTTCCCGCGCCAGCAGGTACTCCTCAAAGCACAGCCCGCTGTCCCGGATATCCAGCGCCACGTCCACGCCCACGTAGCGGTAGTGCCAGGGTTCATAGCCGATGCCGGTGATCTCGCTTTTATCGTTGGGGTAGCGGAGGATGAAGCCGTATTCCCAACAATGCTCAATCAGCCATTTCTGCTCGGCGGTGCGCTCCTGCTTTTTCGTCAGGGCCTGATACGACGAGGACACGATGTCCAGCGCCAGGCCCAGCTGGTGCTCGCTGGTGCCCGGGCGGGCCACCCAGCGGCCGGCCTCCGCAATGGCGGCCTGCTTGCTGTAGCCCGCATTCCGCAGGCGGGCGATTTTGTTATTGTATAAGTACGTCTGCTTGGACATTGTGCGGTAGGAAGAGCAGATTTTGGGGTTCAGCCCGTCGTCCCGGCAGGCTTGCAGCATGTCGGTAAGGGCGTCGTAGATCCGCTCGTCCACCTTGTGCCCATCGGGCAGGGATTTCAAGGTCACCTCAAAATCCTCCGGCATCTCGTTCCACGGGTTCACCAGCAAAAGCTGCCACTCCTCCGCCTCGGGAAAAACGGGGCCGTCCTTGGCCGAAGACTCCTTTGGCGATGCGGCGGTCCGCCCCTGGGCCGGGGCCGCCGTCCCCGGCAGAGAGGGTTTCTCCTCCTCCAGGGTCACGACGGATATCGCCGGCGGCTCCGCCTCTTTCGGCAGCACCGGCATGGAGGGCATCTTCCGCTCTCCCTCCGTCTCCATTTGGATGATAGACGTCATTTCCCTCGACGGGGAGGCGGCCTTGGATGCGCCCCTCGCCCGCGCAATTGTACCCAACAGCAGCAGCGCCGCCAGCAGCGCCGCTGTCCGTTTTGTCCATTTCATTTGCTGCGTTCCTTTCCATGCCTACTATATCTTGTGGCTTGTTTTTTTCATCATACGCCTTTCGTCCTCTAAAAACAAGTGGTTTTTTATGAACAGGCGGGAATTTTTAAGGAGGAAAATGGCCCGGAGACGACGGCGGGCAAAAACGGGGGACATTTTCTCTTTTCATTTTTGTGGCGGCGTGGTATAATTTCCATAAATGCCAATGCCGGGTCCGCCCGGACGGGCCGGAAAGGACGCGAGGATATGAGCAATCAGATGGATTTGACGGAGCGGACCCTCAGCCGGGAGGACATCTTCCACGGACGGGTCATCACCGTCCATGTGGACACGGTGGAGCTGCCCAACGGCGCGGCTTCCACCCGGGAGGTGGCGGACCATCCCGGCGGCGTGGCCGTGCTACCCCTGGACGGGGAGAACAACGTGCTGGCGGTGACCCAGTACCGGTATGTGTTCCAGCGGCCCATGCTGGAGATCCCCGCCGGTAAGCTGGAGTATGGGGAGGACCCATACCAGGCGGGTTTGCGGGAATTGAAGGAGGAGACCGGCGCGGTGCCGGGGCGGTATGAGTCCCTGGGGAAGTTGATTCCCTCCCCCGGCTGCTATGGCGAGACGCTGTATCTGTATTTGGCCAGGGATTTGCAGATGTCGGAGCAGCACCTGGACCCGGATGAATTTTTGAATGTGGAGCGGATTCCCTTTGCAGAGATGGTCCGCCGCTGCCTTAGCGGCGAGATCGAGGACGCCAAGACCCTGGTGGCCGTCCTGAAGGCCAAGGCCCTTCTGGGCCTATGAAGGCTGCGGGACGCCCCGGCGGGGCGGGCGCGCGGCAGGAAAGAAAGGGGGACTGTATGGCTGAAGAAAAAACCGTCCTGATTGTAGAGGACGAGAAGAACATCGTGGACATCCTGCGCTTCAACCTGGAGAGGAAGGGTTACCGGACTTTGGAGGCCTATGACGGCGAAGAGGGACTCCGGAAGGCCCGGTCGGAAAAGCCAGACCTGATCCTGCTGGACATCATGCTGCCGAAGATGATCGGCTTTGACGTGTGCGCCGCGCTGCGCAAGGACGGAGACAACGTGCCCATCCTTCTCCTCACCGCCCGGGAGGAAGAAGAAGACAAGGTCCGGGGCCTGGAAATCGGGGCGGACGACTATATCACCAAGCCCTTTTCCATGCGGGAGGTCATTGCCCGGGTAGAGGCCAACATCCGCCGGACTGCCATGTCTGTCCCTGCCGGGGCCGCGGCGGCGGACAGCGCTATGCCCGTGGCGGGGGACCTGGCCATCAATACAGACAGCCATCAGGTGTTCCGGGCTGGAAAGGCCATCGATCTGACCCAGCGGGAGTATGAGCTGCTGACCTTTTTGGCCAGCCACCCAAACAAGGTCTATTCCCGGGTGGATTTGATGGAGCAGGTGTGGAATTACGGGTACGTGGGCGACGATGTGCGCACCGTGGACGTGACGGTCCGGCGGCTCCGGGAGAAAATCGAGACCGACCCGGCTAACCCGGTTTTCATCCTCACCCGCCGGGGCGCGGGGTATTATTTCTCCGTTACCTGAGCGGGGGTTAAAGGTCCCGGCGGGAGCTTTTGCCCGCCCTGGAGCCGCAGGGCCTCTCCGCGCGCACTCCCCCAGCCAAACGCCGAAAAGAAGGTGACTCCAAATGTTCAGAAGCCTCCATATGAAGCTGACCTTGATTTTGCTGCTGCTGATCACCTCCCTCATGGCCGTGGTCGGGGCTTTTTTGACCATCAATGTCTCCGGCTTCTTTACGGACACCTTTTATCAGCAGATTGACAGCGTCTTCGGCGAGGACCAGCGGGAGTTCGTCAGCTCGCTGCGGGGAGAGGCCGCCCAGGAGGATGGAGCCACCCGCATCCGGGACATGCTGGAACTCACTGCCGGCAAGCTGGGCATTGACTACCGCAGCCGGAATTACTTCGTTCTGGACGGCGCCACGGGGGCGTATCTGAACGGCTCCGCCGATGAGAGCGCCATGCCCCGGGAGCAAAGCCCCAACCTCCTCACCGCCCGCAACGCCGTTTTGCGCCGGGATGAGGCCGGCATCGGCGACATCAGCGATATCACCGCCGATTATATGGACGCCGCCATCCCCATCTTCGGCGGGGATAACGCGTTTATCATCTACATCCTGGACAACCGGGACACCGTCTCCGGGCTGAACGAACAGCTCTTTGTCATCATCATGCAGGCCCTGTTCATCGGGCTTTTGATTTCCGTGCTTTTGAGCTTCCTCCTCTCCAAAACCATGGTCGGACCCATCGAAAAGCTCACTGCCGGGGCGGAGCGGGTGGCCTCCGGAAACTTCGACAGCGCCCTGCCCGTGGAGTCTACCGACGAGATCGGCATCCTCACCGGGACATTCAATGAAATGGCCGGGGTGCTTCAGGCCACGCTGGCCGCCGTGGAAAACGAGCGGAACAAGCTGGACACCCTCTTCCTCCACATGACCGACGGCGTGGTGGCTTTCAGCCACGACGGGGTCCTGATCCACTGCAACCCCGCTGCCAACGACATGCTTCAGCGGCCTGTGGGTCCCGATTGCACCTATGAGGAGCTGTTCGGCGCGGTCTATCCCTTCCAGGAGATGCTGGCCCTCCAGCGGCCCAACTTCGCCGAGGGGCAGATGGAGGCGGGGGAGAAGACCCTGGAGGTCTACCTCGCCCCCTTCTCCGACCGGGAGCGGGGGGGCGTGCTCATCGTGCTCCACGACGTGACGGAGCAGCACCGCAACGAGGAGCGGCGCAAGGAATTTGTGGCCAACGTCTCCCACGAGCTGCGGACGCCGCTGACCAACGTCCGGACCTATGCCGAGACCCTCCGGGATGCGGAGGGGGACATCCCCCTGGAGACCTCCAACAGCTTTTTGGACATCATCATCACGGAGACGGACCGGATGACCCACATTGTGCAGGACCTGCTCACTCTCTCCCGGCTGGACCGGGGGGACGCGGAGCTGGTCCTCTCCCGCTTCCCCT
>JAAVYM010000019.1 GCA_022791135.1 Oscillibacter sp. | reverse complement strand
TCCTGGGCCTCCAGATAGAGGAGCTGGGCCACGATCAGGCTGGCCGTGGTGGCGTTGACCTCCTCGCCCAGAAACACGATGCGGTCATTCAGCAGCCGGGAAAAAATATCGTAGGACCGCTCGCCCCGGTTGGTCTGTTCCACTACATAAGGGACTAAACTCAATTTGAAAACCTCCAGTCTTTTGTTGACTCCGCCTCCGCCGGAGGATGGAAACGCCTTCCAAGACTCCCGGCAGAATGCCCCATATAACCATTTTCACATGATACCATAGGCATCATGTGAAAATGTGTCGAATCTGTGAATACCCTAGTAAAGATTCGTCTAGTTTCCGGATTCGCCGCCTCATCGGGCCGAATTCACGGAAATACGGGCCTTCCGGCGGCCGCCCTGACGGGCGGGAACTCACTCGACGTCCTTCGCCTCCTCGACCTCTTCCGCCTTCTTCTTCCGAGGCCTCCTGGCGGGCTTTTTTTCCTCGACCGCCTCGTCTCCCTCCTCGGCCTTCTTCTTGCGGGAGCGCTTGGCGGGCTTTTCTTCTTCGCCGGCCTTCTCCTCCCCGGCGGGCTTTTCCTCCGGCTTGGTGGCCGTGGCGCTTGCCGTCACAATCTCCACCGCCCGGCGGCTGCAAATCTGGTCCTTGACCTGGTCGGCCTGGATGTACTTCTTCACCATGTCCCCATCCATGCCGAACTGCTCCGCCAGCTTCTGATACTCTTCCTCCACGTCCTCGTCGCTGGCCTCAATGTTCTCGGCCTTGATGATGGCCATGACGGCCAGATCCATTTTCACCTGCCGCAGCGCGGGTTCCTTGGCATCCTCCAGCAGTTTCGCCTCGCTCAGGCCAGTCATCTCCATGTACTGGTCATAGGGGATGCCCTGCTGGGCGATCTGAGTGCGGAAATTCTCCAGGAACTGCCGGGCCTGGCCCTCCACCATGGCGTCAGGGATGTCGGCGGTAATGCCCCCGGCCACCTGCTCCATCAGCGCGTCCTCAAAGCCCCGCTGGGCGTCCTTCTCCCGGTCTACGAGGATCTGCTTTTCCAGGTCCGCCTTCAGCTCCTCCAGGGTGTCGAACTCGCTGACGTCCTTGGCAAATTCATCGTCCAGGGCGGGGACCTCCTTCTCCTTGACCTCGTGGCACTTGACCTTGAAGACCACGGCTTTGCCGGCCAGCTCCGCGTGGTAGTCCTCGGGGAAGGTGATGTCGATATCCTTTTCATCGCCGGCTTTCATGCCGGCCACCTGCTCCTCAAAGCCGGGGACAAAGCTGTGAGATCCCAGCTCCAGGCTATGGTTGGAACCCTTGCCGCCGTCAAAGGACTTGCCGTCCAAAAAGCCCTCGAAATCAATGACAGCGGTGTCGCCCTCCCTGGCCTCCCGCTCCACGGACACCAGGCGGGTGTTCCGGTCGGTGAGGGCCTGAAGACGGCGGTCCACATCTTCAGAGCTGACCTTGACCTCCTCCTTGGGGGCGGACAGGCCCTTATACTGGCCCAGGGTCACCTCGGGATACACGGGCGCGACAGCCTTGAAGGTAAAGCCCTGCCGGGTGCACTCGCCCACCAGCTCGACGGAGGGATAGCCCACAACGTTCAGCTCCTTCTCCTTCACGGCGGCCTCATAGGCGTCGGGGAAGGCGATGTTGATCGCCTCGTCGAAGAACACCTCCACGCCGTACATGCCCTCTATAATCTTCCGGGGGGCCTTGCCGGGACGGAAGCCGGGAACACGGATCTTGGCCCGCGTCTTCCGGTATGCCTTTTCCAGGGCGGCCTCAAACTCCGGGGCCTCCACCTCGATGGTCAGCGCGACCTGACTTTTTTCAAGCTTTTCGCAGCTCTTCACACTCATGTCTGTTTTCCTCCGTTCATTCCCGGCACTTTAAAAGGCGCAGCCGGGACAGATTAGTATTCTAACAGAAAAAAATTAAAAATTCCAGTCTTTTTTCCTCTAATCACAAATTTTTTTCGGAACAAAGCCCAGATAGTCGGCGGAAATCAGGGAAAAGTCCGTTTCCCCGCGTTTTCCCTCCCATCTGCGGCGGATAGCGTGGCCGTGAAGGTGCCCGTAGCAGCAGAGGGAGACCCGGTATTTCTCCAGCGTCCCCAGGATCTCCGGGCACTCGTAGCCCTGGTAGAGGGGCGGGTAATGAAGGAAGCACAGCATGGGCCGCTCCCCCGCCGCCTTCAGCGATGCCTCCAGCCGCCCCACCTCCCGGTTCAGCACCTTCACGTTATGGGCGTCCTCCTCCAAAAACCAGCCCCGGGTGCCGCAGACGGCCCAGTCCCCGTAGAATGCACAGCCGTTGTGGAGCATCTCCAGGGTGCGGATGCCCTTTTCGTCGAAAAAGCGGCGGAGCTTGGCGGCGGTGGTCCACCAATAGTCGTGATTTCCCTTCACCAGGTATTTTTTGCAGGGGAAGCGGTCCAGGAATTGAAAGTCCGCCTCCGCCTCCGCCAGGGTCATGCCCCAGGAGGTATCCCCCGCCAGGACCAGCGCGTCCTCCGCCGTCAGGGCGGAAAGGCTTTCGCCGATGCGGTCCGTGTAGTTCTCCCAGGCGGGACCGAAGACCTCCATGGACTTGTCTGCACCCAGGGACAGGTGCAGGTCCCCGATGGCGTAGAGGGCCATTTGCGCCCCTCCCTTCCGCTCTTTTTCTTGAAAGAAAAAGAACCAAAAAGAACTTTATTTCGCTCTGTTCGTCTAGCGGTAAACCGGGCCTGAGCGACGGCAACCGCGTCCGGTGTTATAGCTCGTCGTCGTAGACGAAGGGCTTCCCGCAGCTGGAACAGTACTGGGTTTTTCCGGAGGGCCAGAACGCCGGCCCCCGGGGCGAGCCCCTCCCGCAGTAAGGGCAGCGCAGCTTGAGGACGCTAACAATCAGGCCCGCCCCGCAGGCAAGCAGCACCACGAAGCAAAGAGGCTTGGCCCCATCGGGCATGCCCAAAAGCCAGGACAGCAGCATTCCCCACAGGAAAACCCACCAGGCCCTGGCCCATTTGCGCCGCACGGTCTTGACTTTCATGTCCTCTGCCTCCTTCTTTTATTTCAGGAAGTCCAGCACTACGTTGTCCATCTCCGCCTTTTCTGCCGTCAGGTCGAAACGGCGCTTCTTGCCCTTCAGCGCAGCCAGGCGCCGGGGCACCGCCGTGCCGGTAGCGGCGTGCAGCTGGTCCAAAAGCTCCACGCCGCCGCCCTTGGGCGTCTCGCCGATGGCGGCCAGGACGTGGTCGCAGAATTTATAGGGCGACGCGGTGGAGACGAACACCGTCGGGGTCTGGTCCCCGGTCTCCTTCCGGTACTGCTCCAGCACCCCCGCCGCCACGGCGGTATGGGTGTCGATGAGGTAGCCCTTGTCCTTGTAGAGCTTCGCGATGGCGGCGGTGGTGCCCTCCTCGCCGCAGAAGCCGCCCCAGAATTCCTCCCGGAGGGCCGACTTGATTTGGTCCGAGACCTCGTAGCGCCCCTCCTTCGCCAGGGACTCCATATACCCCCGGACCTCGGCGTCGTTTTCCCCGGAGAGGTGGAAGAGCAGCCGCTCCAGGTTGCTGGAGACCAGGATGTCCATGGAGGGACTCATGGTGGTGTGGAAGGGGCGGTTGCGGTCGTAGACGCCGGTACGGAGGAAATCCGTCAGCACGTCGTTGCGGTTGGACGCGCAGATCAGCTTTCCTACCGGCAGGCCCATCCGCCCCGCGTAATACGCCGCCAGAATGTCGCCGAAGTTGCCGGTGGGTACACAAAAGTTCACCTTATCCCCCAGCCGGATCTCCCCGTCCCGCAGCAGATCGCAGTACGCGGAGATGTAGTAGACCACCTGAGGCAGGATGCGCCCCCAGTTGATGGAGTTGGCGGAGGAGAGGAGGTAGCCCCGCCTCGCCAGAGCCTCCCGCAGCTCAGGGTCGGAGAAGATGCGCTTCACTCCCGCCTGGGCGTCATCGAAGTTGCCCACCACGGCGCACACGCCTACGTTCTCTCCCTCCTGGGTAACCATTTGGGCCTCCTGGACCTGGGATACGCCGTCTTTGGGGTAAAAGACCATAATCTTCGTCTGGGGCACGCCGGCAAAGCCCTCCATGGCAGCCTTGCCGGTGTCGCCGGAGGTGGCCACCAGGATGCAGACGGTCTTGTCTTCCCCGGTCTTCCCCAGGGCGGCGGAGAGGAGCTGGGGCAGCATCTGCAGCGCCATGTCCTTAAAGGCGGAGGTGGGGCCGTGCCACAGCTCCAGACAGTGAGTGGAGCCGTCCACCTTCCGCAGGGGGGCCACGGCGGGGGTATCGTATTTATCGGGACCATAGGCGTTGCCAGCAAAACCCAGCAGCTCGTCTTCGGTATAATCCGTCAGGTACAGCGCCATAACCTTGGCGGTGCGCTCCTGATAGGAGAGCTTGCTGAGCGTGGTCAGGAAATCCCCATCAATCTGGGGAATCGACTCCGGCGTCAGCAGGCCGCCGTCCTTGGAAAGACCCAGCTTCACAGCCTCGGCCCCCGTGATGCGCAAGGTCCGGTCTCGCGTGCTCAAATACTTCATCATGTGTTCTCACCTTTCTATGGTTGTTGTTTTATGCAAAGGCGTCCTCCAGGCAGTTCACCCGGAGCGCGCCGGTATCTTCCTCATAAACCTCCGCCACGTCGAACCGGGCAGGCCCGTCGAAGCCCGCTGCGGCGAGGTAGGCGGCGGCAGCTTTGCGCAGCCGCTCCCGCTTGCGCCCGTCCACGAACTCCCGGGGCAGGCCGATGGCCCCCGGCCCCCGGCGCTTCACCTCCACAAAGCAGAGGATGCCCTCCGGCGACCGGGCTACAATGTCCACTTCCCCGAAGCGGCAGCGCCACTGGCGCGCCAGCACCGTGAAGCCCCGCTCCTCTAAATACCGGGCGGCCAGAGCCTCCCCCTGGTCTCCGGCGGTTTTGGTCCGGCTCATGCCCGCCTCACCTCCCACTTTTTCAAAAAGCTCCTCCGGTGGGCCGGACAGGGGCCGTACTGGTCCAGGGCCGCGTAATGGGCCTTGGTTCCGTAGCCCTTGTGCCGGGCGAAGCCGTACTGGGGATAACGGGCGTCCAGCTCCCGGGAAACATAGCGGTCCCGGCTGACCTTGGCCAAGATGGACGCGGCGGCGACAGAGGCGCTCTTCCCGTCCCCGCCCACCAGGGTGATATGGGGCGCCTGGATGGACACGCAGCTCCCGTGATCCCGGTTGCCGTCGATGAGGCAGAGGTCCGGCCGGACGCGCAGGCCGTCGATCGCCCGCTGCATCGCCAGCATCCGGGCGTTGAGGATGTCCATCCCGTCAATCTCCTCCGCCGTGGCAAAGGCCACGGCCCATGCCTCCGCCTGAGCGGTGATGGAAGCGTAGAGAGCTTCCCGCTTTTTCTCCGTCAGTTTTTTGGAGTCGTTGAGTCCCGGGATCTCCGTCTCCCGGGGCAAGATGACGGCGGCGGCGTACACCGGCCCCGCCAAAGGACCCGCTCCCGCCTCGTCCACGCCGCAGAGGATGACAAAGCCTTTATTCCACTGTTCCCGCTCCGGGGCCCACAGATCCATGGGACTCCTCCTTCCGTTTCACCGCACAGCTCTTTGCCAGCAGCCGGTAGGTTCCCCCCTGGGTCTGCTGCTCGTAGAGGTGATAATCCTCCAGCGCCTCCAGAATCCGGTCCAGCTCCTCCGTATTGTTCAGCAAATCGTGGGGATCCTTCGGGTCATAGCCGTCGTAGCCCGCCAGCAGGAAGCTTCGACGCCGTTTCTCAAAATTCTCCCGGACCAGGCGGGCCTTCTCCGCCTCGTCCAAAATTTCGTAGAGGCCAAACAGCTCCGCGCCCAGGGGGTTATCGAAGTAGTTGACGGCAAAGGACACGGCGGCGACCTCCGAAAACTCCAGCACCGCCTCCGTAAGTTTATCCTCCCCGTCCCAAAACCGGGTATGAAAGGACGCCTGGGTCTCCTCACCCTGTACCCTCAGCGCCAGCCGTTCCATGGTCCCGTCAAAATTCCCCAGCAGCAGCCTTGCGCTCATAGTACATTCTCCTCCGGCATCTCCAGCGTAAACCGCCCCAGCTTGCCGGAGCGAAATTCGTCCAGCAGGATTTTTGCCATGCGCTCGGTATCCACCTCGCCGCCGGAGACGAGAAAACCCCTCCGCCGCCCGGCGGCCTCCAGCAGCCTCCAGCCATAGGCCACATCGTTCTCCTCCACCGCCCGTTCCGGGAGGGAGGGAAGCTTGTAGCCGGTTTTCAGAGCCTCGGGATACCGATCCGCCAGATACGCCGCCAGGTGGCACCCCAGGGTCTCCGCGTCCAGGATCTCATCCCGCACCGCTCCGGTGAAGGCCAGGTGGAGTCCCACCTCCTGATCCCCCAGCTTGGGCCAGAGGATGCCGGGGGTATCCAGCAACTCCAGGCCCTTGTCCACCGGCACCCACTGCTTTGAGCGGGTGACGCCGGGGCGGTCCTCCGCCCTGGCGGTCTTCCGGCCAGCGACCTTGTTGATAAAAGTGGACTTTCCCACATTGGGGATGCCCAGCACCATCACCCGGACCACCCGGCCCGCCTGGCCCTTCTCCGCGTAGGCCCGGAGCTTGTCCGCCAGCAGCTCCCGGATCGCGGCGGAGAACTTCGCCGTGCCCGCGCCGCTTTTGGCATCCGTCTCCAGCACGGCCCAGCCCTGTTCCCGGAAGAACGCCGCCCAGGCCCGCACGCCCTCCGGGTCCGCCTGATCCGCCCGGTTCAGCGCCACCAGGCGGGGCTTTCCCGCCGTCAGGCCGTCCACATCCGGGTTCCGGCTGGAGCGGGGAATCCGGGCGTCGAGAATCTCGCACACCGCATCTACGTTTTTCAGCTGCTCCCCGATCATCCGGCGGGTCTTCGCCATATGCCCGGGATACCACTGAATTTCCATCAGCCAATTCCTCCTATCCGGCCGTAGTCCCGCTCTCCCGTGGACTCGTCCGGCCCCGGGAAGGCCAGGAACACCGCCCGGCCGATGATATAGCGCTCGTCCACCGTGCCCAGCCTTGCGTCCCGGCTGTCGTTGCTGTGGTTGCGGTTGTCCCCCAGGACGAAGACGCTCCCCTCCGGCACGGTGAGGGGAAAGGCCGTCCCCTCCTCCCGGAAGGTTTTATCACTGATATACTCTTCATGAAGCCGGACCCCGTCCACGAAGACGGTCCCGGAGCCAAAGTCGATGTCCACCACTTGGCCGCCCACGGCGATGACCCGCTTGACAATGGGTTCCGGCAGGAAGCTCTCCTTCCGCAGCACCACGATATCCCCCGGCTCACAGTCCCCGCAAAGGGCGGAATTCAGCACCAGCAGACGGTCGCCATCCTGAAGCGTGGGGACCATGGAGTGCCCGTCCACGCCGATCAGGCGAATCACAAAAGTAAACAGCAATACCACCGCCAGCACGGAGCATACCAGCGCCTGCACCCACTCATAGGCTTCCCGCCGCTTCTCCTCCGTCTTCCGCGCTTCTTTCTGCATGTCTCTATCTCTCCTAAATCCGAGTTTACAGAGTTCCGATCCGGTCCCACTCCCGGATTCTCAGCCCCGCCGTCTCCCCCGGCAACAGCAAAAACACCGCCCGCCCAATGACGCAGCGCTCGTCCACCGCCCCCAGGGCAGGCTCCCGGCTGTCCCGGCTCTCGTTGCGGTTGTCCCCCATGAGGAAGAGGCAGCCCTCCGGCACGGTGAAGGGGTAGGCCATCCCCAGGTCCAGGTGAGTATCTTCCCGGATGTAAGGTTCCTCCAAAGCCTCGCCGTCCACGTAGACCAGGCCCCTGTCGAAATCCACGTCCACAGCCTGCCCTTCCGTGGCGATGACCCGCTTGACGATGGGTTCGCCGTGCTCAAAGGAGGTCTTTGCCGCGATGACCACATCGCCGCGCCGGTACTCCCCGCACAGCGGCCCGTTTACCACCAGAAGCAAATCTCCGTTTTGCAGCGTCTCTCGCATGGAACCTCCGGACACGCCCACCACCCTGGCGCCAAAAGCGAACAGCACCACCGCCGCCAGCACGGAGCACACCAGCGCCTGGGTCCACTCGTAGAGTCCCCGCCCGGGCTGGTCGGGCTTGGTTTCCGTCTTCTCAACTGACATTGCAATCCCCCGATTCCGAAAGTATTCAATCCAGTATAGTATAGCAAAAAGCTGCAAGAATCACAAGGGGAAATTCCGCAGGGAAGTGTTCAAACGCAGAGGCGAAAAGAAAACAAAAAGAAAAACGGGGGCGGCGGTCTCCGGATGGTGGGAGTGACAGTGCTCTTTTTGAAGCCCGAAACGGCCGTAAACACCGGTATATAGCCTTTATACCAGCAGCACCAATTCATTGATAAGGCGGCTAGCTTTGTGGATTTTGCCCGCCAACGATGAACCGGTAAAAACCGGCGTGGTGAATGGGCCGATTCCTATGCTGATGGCGAAAGCCGCTACCAAGTCCTGCCGTTGTGGCGGGAAACTCGCGAAAGTAAAAAGCTAATCAGGTTTACCGGCTGTGCCGGTAGTATGCGGGCACAGCCTGCAGGCTCATCGAACAGCCCGCCAATCGCGCGGATTTCCCGGATCTAATCCTGCTCGGCCAAATATCGTATTTCGCGCCGCTGCCAGGGCAATGCCAAAGCTATATGCAAGCTGAGCTTTTTTACCGCGCCCGGCCTTCTCCAGGGCGTTCCAAAGGGCGGCGGACGCGGCAATGGGTTGTCCCGTGATCCGCTGGACCTGGGTGGCACGGAGATGGAACAGGGCCAATTATCCGCCCTCCTGCCGGTCAGCAGCTCGGCTCACCGGGGTGTAAACTTCCGGCAGGGAAAAGATTTGCTCCGGCAAAGTTCTAAAGGCCGTTTGGCTTATGCCACGCACCTCCGGGGCCACACTCCCCACATCTGCCCCACGGGTGATAAGGCGGTGGTTCCGCTTCTTCCTCTCGCCCGCGGTGTAGTAACAGATGCGGTTTTCGTACCGCTGGCCTTTGTGCCGGTACTGCTCCACGTGGGCCTTCGCCCCGGCATGCTCTTTCTACAATTCCCCGCGTTATTTTTTCACGATGTTTGAGTTCTTTCTTGGCAAAGTAAAAGACCGTCTACCTGCTGTTTCAGGCAAACGGTCAAGGGTAACCGCATTCGGTTTTTGCCTCATTGGAAAGGTGCAGCCGGGTCGCGGGCGTATCTTTCCGGCGAGGGCACAGGATAACTGCGGAGCGGCGTAAGGGCTATCCCGCATAAGGACAACAACAAAACAACCGTTCAGGGCAGGACAAACGGGCAGCAATCATGATGATTGCTGCCCGTTTGCTGTAGTTGGTGCCCCTGATTCCAGCACATACATCATTTGGCTTGCCAAAAAAATCTGCTCCAAGGCTTCTCTCTGAGAAATATACAGATTATCATGGGATGCTGGATTTCGATATGCGGCAAAAGC
>JAAVYM010000001.1 GCA_022791135.1 Oscillibacter sp. | reverse complement strand
TTTTAACACACCGGCCGCCGTTTGTCAAGCACTTTTTTCGAATTCTTTTCGGCTTCGATTTTCAAGCGCCGCCTCGCGGCCCGCCGTGTCAGACAGCTTTGTTAGATTACCACGCCTCCTTCCCTTTGTCAACGCTTTTTTCGCCTTTTTTCTACATTTTTGCACAATAACTACTATTTGTCTAAATATTAGTATTCATTCTGGTCATTTTCGCCAATTTCGCTTATGAAAGAAGCGGGCCATCTCCTCAAATAAGGATCGGCCCGCCTTTTTTATTTATCATTATAGTGTGTCTTAACCAAAAGGCCCTGTTACTACTACCAGCACAGGCCCATCCACTTCGCAGGTCAGTTCTTCCGTTCGGCCCAGTGCCTCCAGTAGCGCTTGGTATTCTCCGGCAGTCAGTTCATAACCCCGTTCTTCCGTGCTCTCCCATGCCGGGGTATATTTGTCCAACAGGCCGCCCTCTTCCTCTACGCTCAAGCACAAGGCAGGTTCTTCCTCTGGTTTCTCTTGCGCGGCGTCCAACATAGCCTCCGGCGCAGCTGCGGTCGGAAGCGCGGCGAACGGCGTCGCCCCATTCTCGCTTTCCGCATTTCCTCCGGTGTCGGAATTCTTGTCCGCTGTCCGGCTCTTAGCCTCTCCCCCTGCCGTATCCGCTGCCAGCTGCGGAGCCGCTTCTTCTGTCTGAGAGCCGCTCTCTGCGGCATCGGCCGGGCAGTCATAGGCCATTGCCGCCTCACTGCCCTCAGGAGCCGCAGCGTCGCCCTGCTTCCATTCCCCGGGGCCGCTCCGCAGTAAAATCACCAGAGCACAACAGGCTGCCAGCGCCGTCAGTGCCTCTGCCCAACGCCGGACCTGCCACCGCTTTTTTAATTCTACGGACTTTGTTTCCGTACCCGCCCCTGTTCGCACGCGCTCCATTACGCCCGCAGCAAAGTTCTCCGGCACAATTGTGTCCTTTACATCCGGAAATTCAGCCCGAATCGTCAGGGCGCCATCTACATATGCCTGGCAACCAGGGCAGTTCTTCAGGTGGGTCTGAACCCGTGCCATCTCCTCTTCCGGCAGCTCGCCATCCACAAAGGGGTCCAGCAGGGCCGCGTATTCCTCACAGTATTTCATGAACGGCCCCCCCTTTCTGATTCTTTAGACGGCGACGGCGGTGAAAAGTTCCCCTGTTCCTGCAAAAAAAACCGCAGCCGCTTCCGCCCCCGGTTGATTCGGGATTTCACGGTTCCTACGTCCACTTTCAGCGTCTGGGCGATTTCGTCATACCGGAGCTGATGCATTTCCCGCAGCACCAGCACCGTCCGGTATTCCAGCGGCAGCTCCTGCAATCCCGCCTCCACCTGTTCCCGCAGCTCTCGACGCTCGGCCTCCTCCTGAGGGGAGAGAGTGGAGGCAGGAATTTCGAAATTCAAATCCTTATCGTCCAGGGAGACGGCGGCCTGACGCCGCCCCTCCCGTCGAAGCAGGTCCACGCTGGCGTTGGAAGCCAGTCTGTAAATCCAGGTGGAAAAACTGCTCTCTCCCCTGAAATTCTTCAGGCCCTGCCATGCGGCGAAAAACGCCTCCTGGGCAGCCTCGGCGGCGTCCTCCGGATTCCGGCATATCCGCTGAGTCAGGGCCAGCACCCTCTTTTCATAGAGGTGAACCAGCTCCTCAAAGGCGTTCGTGTCCCCTGTCCGGGCAGCGGCAATCCATTCCGCTTCTCTCGGATCGCTCATTCTCGTTCCTCCCCCCGCCGCTGGTCCCGGAGATCTCGCCGGATACCCTGGGTCACCCGGCGTACGTCCTCCAGCGTATTCATCCGGACAATCTGCTCCTTATAATAGTTGGCATAGGGCACGCCCTTGAGATACCAACAGTAATGCCGCCGGGCTTCCAGGACCGCCGTCCGTTCCCCCTTGTACTCCGCCGCCAGCTCAAACTGCCGCTCAGCTAAGGCGCACCGCTCGGCCAGAGGCGGAAGCGGCGGGACAGGCCTTCCCTCCAGCACCGCTCGGGCCTGCTGAAAGATCCAGGGATTTCCAAAACATCCCCGCCCAATCATGGCCATGTCCGCCTTCGTATGCTGCAGAATCCGCGCTGCATCCTCGGACTTCCAAATGTCGCCGTTGGCGATGACCGG
This sequence comes from Oscillibacter sp., assembly GCA_022791135.1. Taxonomy (GTDB): domain Bacteria; phylum Bacillota; class Clostridia; order Oscillospirales; family Oscillospiraceae; genus Oscillibacter. Next base: position 82,759 of record JAAVYM010000001.1, on the reverse strand, counting down.
TATGGAGACAGCCTCTTTCACAGCCCGGATGCAGTTCCAGTCCGCCTGGCCGCCATAGACCTGTGCCCGGGTCCGGCCGTGAACGGCTACGGCTGCGGCCCCGGCCTGTTCCAGCACCTGAGCGAACTCCACGCAGTTGCAGCTCCCCAGGTCCCAGCCCCGGCGGAACTTGGCCGTGACGGGGACGCCAGGGAGGGCTTTCACCACCGCTTCCACAATGCGCCCGGCCTTCTCCGGATCTTTCATTAAGGCCGCGCCGTCTCCGTTGTTGACGATTTTTCCCATAGGGCAGCCCATGTTAATATCCAGGATGTCCGCCCCTGTGCGCTCGATAGCAACCTGCGCAGCCTCGGCCATGCAAGCCGGGTCGCTGCCGAAGATCTGAACGGCGGCGGGGTGCTCACCGGGAAACTGCCGCAATAGACCAAAAGTCTTTTTGTCCTGATAGCAAAGCGCCTTGGAGGAAATTAGCTCCGTACAGGTGTAACCCGCGCCCAGCTCCGCGCAGATCCGGCGGAAGGCAGCATCCGTGACGCCAGCCATAGGAGCCAGCGCCAGCCTGGAATGAATTTCGACGTTTCCAATCTTCATGAGCGTCCCTTTCTCTGCCGGGAAGGTTTTCTGCCATCATAACACGGATTTGCGGAAAAGTCCACAAGCGCTCTTCTCGTTACCGTTTTGTAACCTTTTTCCATTCTCTTCCCGAATCCTTTCCGGTCAAATCCTGTCCAAACGGGTCTAAAGTGGGGATAATTGTACTTCTAAGGCCCAGAAGGCTTGACAAAAGTGGGGCTGTGGTGTATACTAAGCGCAGTTTCCCACCGGTAACAAAAGTTACAAGTTGTTTTCCCTCCCTTTCGCCGCCGCGAGTCCCAGGAGCGCCGCCCGGCTTTTGGAGGGATCAGCCGCCCAATACTCCCCCGCCGGGGGCCAGCACGGCGTCCTCCCGTTCAAGCCGGGATCACCGCCGTGAAAAAACCTTTAGGAGGGTATGAATTTGAACGCGAACCATGAATCGAACCTGCTGTATGCCTTATGCAGGCGCGGCGGCATGCTGCTGTTCTGCTTGGCAGTCGCCGCTGTCACCGGCCTCTCTGCCACCGGCTGGGCCGACTCTGTGTATATCATCACCGGCGCGGACGACGCAGCCATCATCCTGGACCCGGAACAGGAGGCGCCGCCGCCGGACCTGTCTTCCAAGCTGCTTTACGTCTCCAACGGCAGCCGGGGCTATGACATCACGCTCCAGGAAGGTACCGCTGTCACGCTTCGCCACGAGGGTTCCACCGTCACCATCTCGTCCCACCGGGAGAGCGTCTCGTCCCTCCTGGGGCGGATGCAGGTGGTCCCCAGCGATTTGGAGATGGTGGGCGTAAAGCTTTCCGACACCGGCGTCGAGCTAACTGTCTCATCAGACCTCACCTATTATGAATATGTGAAGGAGAATGTTGCCTTCCACACCCAGCGTATCCCAAATCCCCAGCTGCCGGAGGGGGAGGAGAACGTGCTCCAGGAGGGAGCCGACGGCGTGCGTTCCTCTGTCTACGAAGTAGTTTGGTCCAATGGGGCGGAGCTTTCCCGCCAGTTTGTAGAAGAGCTGGATACCACTGCCGTGGACCGCATCGTGGAATACGGCACTGCCAAGCCTAAGCCTCCCGCCGGCACAGAGAAGGAAGACCCGGACAGCGCCCTGACGGAGCACGGCGAGACCGGCGGAGGCATTGCCAGCGTCACGGAAAACGCCGACGGCAGCGGCACTCTGACTCTGAAGGACGGCACGGTGCTGAACTACTCCGGCGTCCGCTCCATGACCGCCACCGCCTACACCACCGGCCACGACGGCGTGGGCACCCGCACGGCCAGCGGCACCGCCGTTCACGTGGGCACGGTAGCCGTTGATAAAAGCGTCATCCCCCTGGGTACCCGGATGTATATTGTCGCGGGCAGCAAGGTGGTCTATGGCCTGGCCGTGGCAGAGGACACCGGCGTAAGGGGTGATAAAATCGACCTTTATTACGACACCTACGACGAGTGCATTCAATTCGGCCGCCGCACTTGCACGGTCTATATTTTAGAATAACTCCTCCCGCAAGGGTCATACAAAGAGCGGAGAGCGAAGAGATAGGGTTTCCCGTCTCCGCTCTCCGCTTTTTCTTTGCTCCTAGCCGCTCTCCGAAAAGCGGAAGTATATCGGATCGTGACCGCCTTATAGCGGAACAGCCCGGTGCAAAAATCCCGGCCAGCTTTAAGCCAAGGTCCACAGGCCTGGTAGGATAATCGTCCGAAGGCGGTATTTTTCGAACGGAACCTAATCCTCTCATAGAAGAAGGGGCGGTGAAATTCGCCCAGAACTGTCAATTTTGTCAATTGCAGATAGCCTCAGAAACCGATACAATAGGTATGACCTATTTGACAGCCGCCTGTTCCTCACTGGAATTCTTAATTAGAGCGAGGTATTTGGAATGAACAGTCAGTTTTCCCACACCAAGGCCATCCGCGCACAGCTGCTGGAATCCATGCGAAGCGGCGAATACGCCCAATGCGAGCGGCTGCCCCGGGAGAGCGTGCTCTGTGTCCGGCTTGGAATCAGCCGGACACAGCTGCGGGACATTCTGGCCTCCCTGGAACGGGAGGGCTTCATTACCCGCCGCCACGGCGTCGGTACCATCATCAACCGCCACGTGCTGAACGTGCAGACCCGGATGGACATTGAAATCGAGTTTCTGGACATGATCCGGCAAAACGGCTTTACCCCAGCCGTGGCCTACACCAGCGCCGCACCGGAGGCGGCGGATGCAAAAACCGCCGCGCAGCTCCGCCTCCCGGAGGGTACGCCCATGCTCCGGGTCTCCCGCCTCTGTACTGCCGACGGCCGTCCAGCCGTCTACTGTGAGGACCTGGTCGAACAGGCCTTGATCCGGACGGAATATACGGAGGAGGATTTGCAGCTGCCCATTTTTCATTTTCTCCAACGCTGTTGCGGCGTGAACCCCTATTTGGACCTGACAGATCTGCGGGCCATCCCAGCGGACGAAAAGCTCGCCGGCATTCTTCAGGTTCCCGCCGGCGCACCCCTATTGTATATGGAAGAGGTGGACTATGACATCGACGGCAAGCCGGTGTTCTGCTCCACCGAGTATTTTGCAGACGGAATCTTCCGCCACACGGTCATGCGCAAAAAGCTTTAGCCCCGCCAGGCCATCTTCTCGCCGTTTATAATCCTTCCCTATTTGGGGGGAGAGTTTGCTTTCCCCGCCTTTTGCGAAAAACCAGAAAAACTGCTATTTCGTCATCATATGAAGGGAGACCAATCTTTATGAAAAAAGTCGCCGTACTCATGGGTTCCGATTCCGATTGGCCGGTGGTCCGGGAGACCTGTGCCCAACTGGATGCCTTCGGCATTCCCTACGAGGCCCATATCATGAGCGCCCACCGAAGCCCCGCCCAGGTGGCCGACTTCGCCGGGCACGCCCGGAAGAACGGCTTCGGCGTCATCATCTGCGCCGCCGGCATGGCCGCCCACCTGGCGGGCACCGTGGCTGCAAATACCACCCTGCCCGTCATCGGCATCCCTATGAAGGGAGGCGCTATGGACGGGCTGGACGCTTTATTGGCCACAGTCCAGATGCCCAGCGGCATTCCCGTCGCCACGGTGGCCCTGAACGGAGCCAAGAACGCCGCCGTGTTGGCCGCCCAGATCCTGGCCGTTTCCGACGACAATCTGGCCGCCTGGCTGGACGCCGCCCGGCGGGACATGGCTGTCCAAATTGAGGAGAAGGACGCCCAGCTCCAAACAGAGATCTGACCCCATTGTACAAGCGCGGGGCGGCCCCCCTTTCCCGTCATCCGGCGGAGCAGTTTCCGGCCCTCCCGCAAGCCTTAAATAAATCCTGACAGAACTTATACAACACAAAGGAGGACTTTAACCCATGCAAAAGCTGGACCAGCTCTACGAGGGCAAGGCCAAAAAGGTCTTCAAAACCGACGATCCCGACCTGTTCATCGTAGACTACAAGGATGACGCTACCGCGTTCAACGGCCTGAAGAAGGGCACTATTGCAGGCAAGGGCGTCATCAACAACCAGATGACCAACCGTTTTATGGCCAGGCTCGAGAAGGCCGGCGTCCCCACCCACTTTGTCCAAGAGCTGAGCGAACGGGAAACCCTGGTAAAAAAGGTCTCCATCGTCCCCTTGGAAGTCATCATCCGCAACATCTCCGCCGGCTCCTTCGCCAAGCGCTACGGCGTGGAGGAGGGCATCGTTTTCGACGCGCCCACCATTGAGTTCTCCTATAAAAACGACGAGCTGGGTGACCCTTTGCTGAACTCCTACCATGCCCTGGCTTTGAAGCTGGCCACTCCCGAGGAAATTGAGACTATCAAGAAGTACGCCTTCCAGGTCAACGACTTCCTCAAGTCCTTCTGGGCCTCCTGCGGCGTGACGCTGGTGGACTTTAAGCTGGAGTTCGGGCGCCTGGGCGACGGCACGATTGTCCTGGCAGACGAGATCAGCCCCGATACGTGCCGCCTCTGGGACACCAAGACCCATGAGAAATTGGACAAGGACCGCTTCCGCCGGGACCTGGGCGGCGTGGAGGATGCCTATACCGAAGTCATGCGCCGCATGAGCGAGGCGTTGTAAAGCCGTGGGTATCATCGGAGGGCCGGATGGTCCTACTGCGGTCTTTATCACCACCGCTCCTGCCGGGTCTGCCGTTCCGGCGCTCCTGGCTGTGGTGGTGCTGGGGGCCGCGCTCTGGATATTCCTGCGCAAGCGTAAAAAATAAGGAGGCTGCGAATGGGCGGTTTTTTTGGCGCAATATCAAAACGGGACGTGGTGCTGGACGTATTCTTTGGCACGGACTACCACTCCCACCTGGGTACCCGGAGGGGCGGTATGGCTGTTTTCGATGCCCAGGAGGGCTTCCACCGGCAAATCCACAACATCGAAAATACCCCTTTCCGGACTAAGTTCGAAAAAGACCTGAACACCTTCCACGGCCAGGCGGGCATTGGCTGCATCAGCGACACGGACCCCCAGCCCCTGCTGATGCGCTCTCACCTGGGGCTGTACGCCATCTCCACCGTGGGCATTATCCAAAACGCCGAGAAGCTGGTGGAGCGTTACTTCTCCGATCATGGCCATCAGTTCATGGCCATGAGTTCCGGCAAGGTCAACGCCACCGAGCTGGTGGCCTCCCTCATCAATCAAAAGGACGACCTAGTCTCCGGCATCCGCTACGCCCAAGAGCAAATCGAGGGGTCCATGACCATCCTTATCCTCACTTCGGACGGCATCCTCGCCGCCCGGGACCGTCTGGGTCGTCTTCCGGTGCTTGTGGGCCAAAACGAAGACGGCTGCTGCGTCTCCTTCGAGTCTTTCGCTTATCACAAGCTGGGTTATAAGGACGCTTATGAGCTGGGTCCCCAGGAGATCGTACGGATCACCGCCAGGGGCTGGGAGACCCTGGCTCCCGCCGGGAAGGACATGCGGATCTGTGCGTTCTTGTGGACCTATTACGGCTATCCCAACTCCTGCTACGAGGGGATGAACGTGGAGGTCATGCGCTACCGCAACGGCGAAATCATGGCCCGGGACGAGGTCCAGCGGGGCCAGCTGCCCAAAGTGGACTACGTGGCAGGGGTCCCGGACTCCGGCCTGCCCCATGCCATCGGCTTTGCCAACCGCAGCGGCAAGCCCTTCGCCCGGCCCTTCGTGAAATATACCCCCACCTGGCCCCGGTCCTTCATGCCCGAGAGTCAGGACGTGCGGAACCAGGTGGCCAAGATGAAGCAGATCCCCGTCTATGAGCTGATCAAGGGCAAAAAACTCCTCTTCGTGGACGACTCCATCGTCCGGGGGACTCAGCTCCGGGAGACGGTGGAATTTCTTTACGAATCCGGCGCGGAGGAAGTCCATATGCGTTCCGCCTGCCCCCCCATCATGTACGGCTGCAAGTACCTGAACTTCTCCCGGAGCAACTCCGACATGGAGCTGCTCAGCCGCAGAATCATCCAGTCCCTGGAGGGGGAGGAGGGACAGGCTCATCTGGATGAGTACGCCGACGCTTCCACGGAGCGGGGCCAGTGCATGCTGAAGGCCATCTGCGAGCAACTGGGCTTCGACTCCCTGGGCTATCAGTCTCTGGACGGCCTGCTGGAGGCCATCGGCATTGACCGGGACAAAATCTGCACCTACTGCTGGAGCGGAAAGGAATAACTTTCAAACTTTTCCCGCATCCCGGCAATTCCGGATCCCCAATTCAAATTGGAGGTTTTACGATGAATCACTCCCATTCTGCCGCCTATGCTGCCGCCGGCGTGGACATCACCGCGGGCTACGAGGGCGTGCGGCTGATGAAGCCTTTTGTAGAGCGCACCAGAACCCCCGGCGTGGTCTCCGGCATCGGCGGCTTCGGCGGCCTGTTCGCACCGGATCTTTCCGGCATGAAAGAGCCGGTTTTCGTCTCCGGCACCGACGGCGTGGGTACCAAGCTCCGCCTGGCCCAGCTGCTGGACAAACACGACACCATCGGTATTGACTGCGTGGCCATGTGCGTCAACGACATCATCTGCTGCGGGGCAAAGCCCCTGTTCTTCCTGGATTATATTTCCATTGGAAAGAATGAGGCGGAAAAAGTCGCCTCCATCGTCTCTGGAGTGGCGGAGGGCTGCGTCCGGGCGGGCTGCGCCCTCATCGGCGGCGAGACCGCCGAGCACCCCGGCGTCATGCGGCCCGATGACTATGACATCGCGGGCTTTGCCGTGGGCGTGGTGGACAAGGAGAAGATGCTGCGCCCCAGCCTGGTGAAAGCGGGGGATGTGCTCCTGGCTCTCAGCTCTACCGGTCTGCACTCCAACGGCTTTTCCCTGGTGCGCAAGGTACTGGACATTGAGCATGTCAATCTGAACGAGTGGAGCGAGGAACTGGGCTGTGAGCTGGGGGCCGAACTGCTTACTCCCACTGCCATCTATGTCAAACCGGTGCTGGAGGTCCTCCAGATCGCAGACATTCACGGTATCAGCCACATCACTGGCGGAGGTTTCTACGAGAACATCCCCCGTTGCCTGCCCAAGGGGATGACGGCCAAAATTGACAAGTCCTCCCTGAAGATTGATCCTATCTTCCGCATGATTCAGCGGCTGGGGAATATCCCGGAGCACGACATGTTCAACACCTTTAACATGGGCGCCGGCATGGTGCTGGTGGTAAACAAGAACGACGCCGGCCGGACCCGGGAGTATCTGCTGGACGCGGGACTGGCTCCCCGCGTGATCGGCGAAGTGGTCCCCGGCGATGGAGGCGTGGAGATCCTATGAAAGCACGCATCGCCGTCCTGGTCTCCGGCGGCGGAACGAACCTGGAGGCCCTGCTGAACGCCCAGGAGCGCGGGGAGATTCCCCACGGTGAGATCGCTGTGGTTCTCGCCAGCAACCCCGGGGCCTACGCCCTGGAGCGGGCGAAAAACCACGGCGTTCCCGGCTTCGCCGTGCCCCGGAAGGGACTCACGCAGGAGGAATTTGAGGCCGGGCTTGCGGAGAAGTTGGAAGAATACGGGATAGACATGATCGTCCTGGCCGGCTTCCTCTCCATTTTGTCCGAGGAGTTTGTCCAGAGGTGGCCGGACCGGATTTTGAACGTCCACCCCTCTCTCATCCCCGCCTTTTGCGGGAAGGGATTCTATGGGCTGAAGGTCCATGAGGAGGCTCTCCGCCGGGGGGTGAAGGTCACCGGTGCCACCGTCCACCTGGTAAACGAGATTCCCGACGGAGGGTGCATCCTCCTGCAAAAGGCAGTGGAGGTCCTGCCCGGCGACACACCGGAGGTCCTTCAGCGCCGGGTGATGGAACAGGCGGAGTGGGTGCTGTTGCCCCAGGCGGCGGAATTGGTTGCCCAACAGCTGTCTGCTGGGGAGAAAGGATAGTTTTATGATGGATTGTTCGCAGCTGCACCATTTCCACCCCTATCGCACCGGCCTGGAACGGGACGTTCAGGCCCTGCTCGCCCGTACCCGGCGGGAGCGCCAATCCTGCGGGCGGGAGGCGTTTCTGGCTCTGCTGGCGGGAGTCCCCGCCTTGCGGAAGGTCCCCGGCCTTCCCGGTCCCCGGGAGTCCGGGGCAAACTATTTCACCACCCTGCCCCGCTGTGCCTCGGAGGCGGACGCCGTTCTCTGCCGCAACCACATGAAGGCGGTATTCGGCATCACGGACAAGAAGAGTCTCCTGGCCTTTTGCGACGAGCATATCCGCTGCCAGTCCAACTATCTGGATTTCGAGGGTTTTTGGGAGGGACGGCCTCTCTTTGACCCCGCTCCCTTGCTGCGGGAGGGCTTCTTTGCCGCCGCCCGGGACTTTTCCGCCCAGTTCTATCCCCTGGTGGGACGGCAGGGCTACCTGGCCTGGGACATCAGCGAGTGCATGGGACACCTGCGGTTGGGACTGGCCTGCGGCCTTTTGAGCCAGGAGGAGTTCGACTCCCTGGCGGACGAGTGGGCCGCCCAGGCCCAAATCTTCGGCAGCTGGGAGGAGTACGCCGCCAGCCTGGTCTGCGGCGCACTGTACTGGGACTTCCGCCAGGGAACGCAGCTGCCGGAGCTTCAGCGCAGCCAGCGGCTTTGGATGGACCAGGTCCGAGCACTGCTGGCCAATGACGCCGCCTGGGACAGCGGCCTCTGGTATGTGCCGCCCCGGGACAAGGAATATTGCCTCTGGCCCTCGGAGTTTCGCCTCTACCTGACGAACTGGGAGGGTCCCTCCAGCTGCTTCATCACCGACGCGGTCAGCGTGGAGGGAAAGAAAATCGGCTGGTGCTACCGGGAAAAGCCTGAAACAGACTTTCCCGAGGACAGCGGCTGGCGCTTTTTCTCCGGCGATGAGACGGACGAGTATATCAATGATCCCAAAAACAGCAGCCTTGCCGAGCTGAACAGCGCCTGCTGCTTCGACCCGGATATCCTGCCCCTGCTAACCTCCCCTTACGGCAGTGCCTTTGCTCGGAGCGAGGACGGTAAATTTTACCCCTACGTCCCGGAAGACTGAATCGCCCTCTCACCAAACTCGGGCTTTCCCGGCACGGCCACACTCCGTCGGGAAACGCCTGAAGAGCGGCTTCCCGACGCGATCTCAAAAATGGTGTGATAGAAGGAGTATGGACTATGAACGAGCTGGAACTGAAATACGGCTGCAACCCCAACCAAAAGCCCTCCCGCATCTTCATGCGGGACGGCGGTGAGCTGCCCATCGCCGTTTTGAACGGCAAGCCGGGCTATATCAACTTTCTGGACGCCCTGAACTCCTGGCAGCTGGCCCGGGAGCTGAAGGCCGCCACCGGCCTCCCCGCCGCCGCCAGCTTCAAGCACGTCTCCCCCGCCGGGGCCGCCGTGGGCCTGTCCCTCAGCGAAACGGACCGGAAGCTCTATTTCGTGGACAACGACGCCGAACTCTCCCCCATTGCCTGCGCCTATATCCGGGCCAGAGGTGCGGACCGGCTGTGCTCCTACGGCGACTGGGCCGCCCTGTCCGACGTTTGCGACGCCAGCGCCGCCCGTTACCTCAAGGCCGAAGTCTCCGACGGCATCATCGCCCCGGGCTACACGGACGAGGCCCTGGAGATTCTCAAAACCAAGAAAAAGGGTGGGTACAACGTGGTCCAAATCGACCCGGATTACCGTCCTACCCCCCAGGAGTACAAGGACGTCTTCGGCGTCACCTTCCAGCAGGGACGCAATGAATACCAAATCGACGAAAGCCTGCTCACCAACCTGGTGACGAAAAACCAGGAGCTGCCCCGCCAAGCGAAGATCGACATGCTGGTGGCCCTCATCACCTTGAAATACACCCAGTCCAACTCCGTCTGCTATGTGAAGGACGGACAGGCCATCGGTGTGGGCGCGGGCCAGCAAAGCCGCATCCACTGCACCCGCCTGGCGGGCAGCAAGGCGGACAACTGGTGGCTCCGCCAGCATCCGGCCGTGCTGACCCTGCCCTTTGTGGACGGTATCCGCCGTCCGGACCGGGACAACGCCATCGATGTATACCTCTCCGACGAGTGGGAGGACCTGCTGGCAGACGGGGCGTGGCAGGGCGTCTTTAAGGAGCGTCCTCAGCCCTTGACGGCGGAGGAGAAAAGGGTCTGGATTGCCAAGCTAAACCGCGTCACCTGCGGCTCCGACGCCTTCTTCCCCTTTGGGGACAACGTGGAGCGGGCCAGGAAGAGCGGCGTTCAATACATCGTTCAGCCCGGCGGGTCCATCCGGGACGACCACGTCATTGAGACCGCTGATAAATATGGTATCGCCATGTGCTTCACCGGCATGCGTCTGTTCCACCACTGAGCAATTACCGTACCACAGACGATACCAAGACTCCGCCCGCACACCCCTCATCTCTCCCGAAAGGACGTTTGCATCATGAATCTTCTCGTAGTCGGCGGCGGCGGCCGCGAACATGCCATCATCAAAAAACTCCGGGAAAATCCCCAGGTCGAGACTATCTACGCCCTCCCTGGCAACGGCGGCATTGCCGCCGACGCGGTGTGCGTCCCGGAAATCGGGGCCAAAGACATCGGTAAAATCGTGGACTTCGCCAAGGCGCACGACGTGGACTTCGCCGTGGTCGCTCCGGACGACCCCCTGGCCCTTGGCTGCGTGGACCGGCTCCATGAGGCAGGCATTCCCTGCTTCGGCCCCGACGCCAAGGCCGCCCGCATTGAGGCCAGCAAGGTCTTTTCCAAGAACCTCATGAGGAAATACGGCATTCCCACCGCCCGCTACCAGGTCTTTGACGACCCCAGGAAGGCCCTGGCCTACCTGGAGACCGCCTCTTTCCCCATCGTCGTCAAGGCCGACGGCCTGGCCTTGGGCAAGGGCGTGCTCATCCCTCAAAGCCTGGCCGAGGCGGAGGCCGCCGTCAAGTCCATTATGGAAGACAAAGCCTTCGGCGATTCCGGAAATGAAATCGTCATTGAGGAGTTTCTCACCGGGCCAGAGGTCAGCGTCCTGGCCTTTACCGACGGCACGGCCATTGTCCCCATGATCTCCTCCATGGACCACAAGCGGGCCGGGGACGGCGACACCGGGCCGAACACCGGCGGCATGGGCACTGTGGCCCCCAATCCCTGCTACACGCCGGATATTGCCCGGACCTGCATGGAGTCCATCTTCCTCCCCACCCTGGCTGCGATGCGAGCGGAGGGTTGTCCTTTTAAAGGCTGCCTCTACTTCGGCCTGATGATCACCCCTGACGGGCCAAAGGTCATCGAATACAACTGCCGCTTCGGCGACCCGGAAACCCAGGTGGTCCTGCCCCTGCTGAAAACCGATTTGCTGCGCGTCATGCAAGCCGTGGAGAACGAAACCCTGGCAGAGCTGAAGGTGGAATGGCGCGAAGGCAGCGCCGCATGCGTTATCCTGGCCTCTGGAGGCTACCCCGGTAACTATGCCAAGGGCAAAACCATCACCATCCCCGGCGGCCTCCCCGAAAACGTCACCGTCTACCACGCCGGGGACAAGCTGGCAGAGAACGGGAACCTGGTTACCAGCGGGGGACGGGTCCTGGGCGTCACCGCCACCGCCGGGACGCTGCGGGAAGCCCTGGACGGCGCTTACGCCGCCGCGGAGCAGATTCAATTCGAGGGGCGCTATATGCGCTGTGACATCGGCCGGCGGGCGCTGGCTGCCGGGGAGGGCTGAGGAAGATGGTAAGACGCGTCTATGTTGAGAAGAAACCCTCCCTCCGCCTGGAGGCCCAGGGGCTTTTGAGCGAGCTGCAGTCCATTCTGGGCGTCTCCGCCCTTACCGGGCTGCGGCTGGTGAACCGCTACGATGTGGAAAATCTAGCGGACGAGGTTTTCCAGCGGGCTAAATCCATTGTTTTCTCCGAACCTCAGGTAGACCTTCTCTATGAGGAAGACTTCCCCGCCCCCCAGGATCCCCATATCGTTCTGGCCGTGGAGTCCCTGCCGGGGCAGTTTGACCAGCGAGCGGACTCCTGCGCCCAGTGCATCCAGCTCATGGCAGGAGTGGAGCGCCCCCTGGTGTCTTTCGCCAAGGTGTATTTGTTGGAAGGCGTGCTTTCCGCCGCCGATCTGGACAAAATCAAGAGCTATGTCATCAACCCAGTAGAGAGCCGGGAGGCTGTGCTGGAGAAGCCGAAAACCCTGGCCCGTACCCACCCCGCCCCCCGGAAGGTGGAAACCCTGTCTGGCTTTACCGCCATGGACGAGGCGGCCCTGAAGACCCTGCTGGACCGGCTGGGCTTGGCCATGGACCTGGATGACCTGAAGTTCCTCCAGGCCTATTTCCGGGACACAGAAAGCCGGGACCCCACCATCACGGAGGTTCGGGTAGTGGACACCTACTGGTCTGACCACTGCCGCCACACCACCTTCTCTACCCATATCGACAGCGCAGACATCGCCGATCCCGCCATCAAGGCCGCCTACGAGTACTATCTGGCCCTTCGGCAGGAGGTCTACGGCGAGCAGGCGGAAACCAGGCCCCAGACCCTTATGGACATCGCTACTATCGCCGCGAAAGCCCTGAAAAAGCGGGGCCTTCTCCCGGAGCTGGATGAGAGCGAGGAGATCAACGCCTGCTCCATCCACGTCCCCGCCCAGGTGAACGGCCAGGTCCAGGACTGGCTCCTCATGTTCAAGAACGAGACCCACAATCACCCCACAGAAATCGAACCCTTTGGCGGCGCGGCCACCTGCATCGGCGGCTGCATCCGGGATCCCCTGTCCGGCCGGGCCTATGTCCATCAGGCCATGCGCCTCACCGGCTGCGGCGACCCCCGTACCCCCATTGAGCAGACCCTGCCCGGCAAACTCCCCCAGCGCAAGCTCTGCCAGACAGCGGCGGCGGGCTATTCCTCCTATGGCAACCAGATCGGCCTTGCCACCGGCCACGTAGCTGAGGTCTATCACCCTGGCTACGTCGCCAAGCATCTGGAAGTCGGAGCGGTGGTGGGCGCAGCCCCGGCGGAGAACGTCCGGCGGGAGCGGCCCGCCCCCGGGGACGTAGTCATCCTTCTGGGAGGGCGCACCGGCCGGGACGGCATCGGCGGAGCTACCGGCTCTTCCAAGAGCCATGACCGCAAATCCCTCCAGACCATGGCCAGCGAAGTCCAAAAGGGCAACGCCCCGGAGGAGCGGAAGATCCAGCGCCTGTTCCGAGACGGGAACGTCACCCGGCTCATCAAGCGCTGCAACGACTTCGGTGCGGGCGGCGTATCCGTCGCCATCGGCGAGCTGGCCGACGGATTGACCATCGACCTGGACGCCGTGCGCAAGAAATATGACGGCCTGGACGGCACGGAGCTTGCCATCTCCGAAAGCCAGGAGCGCATGGCGGTGGTGGTGGCCCCGGAGGACGCGGAAACTCTTATCGCCGCCGCCAGAGCGGAAAACCTGGAGGCATATCCGGTTGCCGTTGTGACCGCAGATCCCCGTATGGTCATGCGGTGGCAAGGGGAAACCATTGTCAGCCTGAGCCGGGAGTTCCTGAACTCCAACGGCGCGGTGAAGCATGCCCGGGTTTCCGTCCCGGAAATTCAGCGCCATCTGCTCACCGGCGATCCAGGAAGCCTCCGGGAAACGGCCTCCAGCCTGCAATGCGCCTCCCGCCGGGGGCTGGTGGAGCGGTTCGACTCCACCATCGGCGCAGGCAGCGTTACCATGCCCTTCGGCGGCAGAAGACAGCGGACCCCTGCCCAGTCCATGACCGCCCTCCTCCCGGTGCTTCCGGGGCAGGAGACGGAACAGGCCAGTGTCATGGCCTGGGGCTTTGACCCGGGGGTCATGAGCGAGGACCCCTACACCGGCGCCATCAGCAGCGTTGTCAGTTCCCTCGCTAAGCTAGTGGCCTCCGGCGCGGACTATCGGGCCGCTTATCTGACCTTACAGGAATACTTTGAAAAACTTCGCCAGGACCCGGAACGCTGGGGCAAGCCCTTCGCCGCCCTTCTGGGCGCCATGGAGGCTCAGATGAGCCTCGGCGCGGCGGCCATCGGCGGCAAGGACTCCATGTCCGGCTCCTTCCTGGATCTGGATGTCCCCCCCACGCTGCTCTCCTTTGCCATTGCTCCTATTCAGGCGGGCGAGGTGCTGTCTCCCGAGTTCAAAGAGCCGGGGCATCCGGTGTACTGCTTCGGCGGAGCCGCCGCGGAAAATCTGAAAACGGCTTGGGACGCCTTCCACAATCTGGCGGCCCAAGGCAAAATAAAGGCCGCCTGGGCAGTGGAGCACAGCACGGCCGAGGCCGTCATGAACATGTCCTTTGGCAATCGGATCGGCTTCACCGCCGCCGGCGCCCCCCACTGCTGGTACGGCCTGAACCGGGGAACCATCGTGGCGGAGCTGACGGAGGATATCGGTCTCCCCTGCGCCAAGCGCATCGGCGTCACCACGGTGGAGCCGGTGATTACGATTGGTGATGATTCCGCCTCAATCGACGAACTGTTATCACTAAACGAGGGTGTTTTGGCAGATGTGTATCCCACCCGGGCCGCGGCGGAAGGCGAGGCCCCCGCGCTGGACTGTCCGGCCTTTACCCGCCCTGCCCCCAGGATGGGCATAGCGAGGCCCAAGGTTCTCATCCCCGTTTTCCCTGGCACCAACTGCGAGTATGACAGCGCCCGGGCGGCCCAACGGGCAGGCCTGGAAACAGAGATCTTTGTCATCAACAATCAGTCCGTTCAGGACGTTTCGGACTCCGCTGTCCGTTTTGCAAAGGCGCTGCGGAGAAGCCAGATTCTCTTCCTCCCCGGCGGCTTCTCCGGTGGCGACGAGCCGGACGGCTCCGGCAAGTTCATCACGGCCTTCCTCCGAGGGCCGGAGACCTCCGAGGCCGTCATGGACCTTCTTCAAAACCGGGACGGTTTGGCCCTGGGCATCTGTAACGGCTTCCAAGCCCTCATTAAGTTGGGTCTGGTTCCCTGGGGTGAGATTGTGGACTGCGGCGCGGATTTCCCCACCCTCTCCTTCAACACCATTGGGCGCCATCAGTCCAAAATCGTAAATACCCGCGTCGTCTCCAACAAATCCCCCTGGCTGGCGCGGGTCCGGCCCGGCGAGGTTTACGCCGTACCCATCTCCCACGGCGAGGGCCGCTTTCTTTGCCGGCCGGAGCTTTTGCATCAGCTGGCGGAAAACGGCCAGATTGCCACCCAGTACGCAGACCTAAGCGGATGTCCCACCATGGACCCGGACTTCAATCCCAACGGTTCCGTTTGGGCTGTGGAGGGCATCACCTCGCCCGACGGCCGGGTCTTCGGCAAGATGGGCCATGCTGAGCGGGTCGGCCCCGGACTGTACCGAAACGTCCCCGGCAATTACGATCTCCGGCTCTTCCAGGCTGCAAAGGATTACTTTTCTCTTTGAGGGCTGCCGAATGCGGGCGGCCGGTAGCCGCCCGCCCACACTTTTCGGTCCTTTTGGACGGAGGGTTACAGCGGTTCTGCCGCTGTTTTGATGAACGCTTCCCAAACTAGGGATTACATCAAGGTGTGCAGATTTGCTTCAGAACTTTTTACTCTCAAGGAAGAAAAGCGCAGGAATCTTGGCGGATTTTACGCCTTTCTGACATGATCCAGCGGGAATTTCTGACATGAAGACGTGCGAGGAGATTTATTCAGTAGTTACTTAGGCGCGCAGTCCCGTTTATCCTGTGCAGGGAAACCGGAAATTAGGTCTTGACAACCTTTCTCAGGCAGTGATATACTGCGTAAAATTTTAAAAACGAGGTGACCTCCCATGGCTTACTTTTTCTCGGAACCCTCCCATACTTTCAGCGAGTATCTGCTGGTCCCGGGCTACTCCTCTGCCGAGTGCATCCCCGCCAATGTGTCCCTCAAAACCCCGGTGGTAAAGTTTAAAAAGGGCGAGGAGTGCCCCTTAACCATGAAT
This sequence comes from Oscillibacter sp., assembly GCA_022791135.1. Classification (GTDB taxonomy): domain Bacteria; phylum Bacillota; class Clostridia; order Oscillospirales; family Oscillospiraceae; genus Oscillibacter. The sequence continues at coordinate 66,854 of JAAVYM010000001.1, read as the reverse complement.
GTACCCATGGTTTCCGCCGTAATGCAGGCAGTCTCCGGCGAACAGATGGGTATTGGCCTTGCCAAGGAGGGCGGCATTGCCTTCATTTTCGTCTCCCAGCCTGTGGAGCAACAGGCCGAGATGGTCCGCAAGGTCAAAAATTATAAGGCCGGCTTTGTCACCAGCGATTCCAACCTTCAAATTGGGGACACTCTGGCCGACGTGCTGGCCCTGAAAGAGCAAAGCGGCCACTCCACCATGGCCGTTACAGACGATGGCTCCGGAACGGGCAAGCTTCTGGGCCTTGTCACCAGCCGGGACTACCGGGTCAGCCGTTTGGACCCCGCCACGCCGGTGACGGACTTCATGACTCCCTTTGACAAGCTGATCTATGCCCCTGAGGGTACCAGCTTGAAAGAGGCCAACGATATTATCTGGGACCGGAAGCTGAACGCCCTGCCCATCGTCTCCAAGGACGGGAATCTGGTGAGTTTTGTTTTCCGGAAGGACTATGACTCCCACAAGGGCAACCCCTTGGAGCTGCTGGACGGGCAAAAGCGCTATGTAGTTGGTGCGGGCATCAATACCCGGGACTATGAGGAGCGGGTTCCCGCTCTGGTGGACGCCGGGGTGGACGTGCTGGTCATCGACTCCTCCGAGGGCTACTCCGAGTGGCAGCTCCGTACGCTGAAGTGGATTCGGGAGCGCTATGGCGACACGGTAAAGGTGGGCGCAGGCAATGTCGTGGACGGTGAGGGCTTCCGCTTCCTGGCAGACGCCGGGGCGGACTTCGTGAAAATCGGCATCGGCGGCGGCTCCATCTGTATCACCCGGGAGACCAAGGGCATCGGCCGGGGCCAGGCCACGGCTGTCATTGATGTGGCCGCAGAGCGGGACCGCTACTTTGAGGAGACTGGCGTTTACGTCCCTATCTGTGCCGACGGCGGCATTGTACAGGATTATCACATTACACTGGCCCTGGCCATGGGCGCGGATTTCTGTATGCTGGGACGGTACTTCTCCCGTTTTGACGAGTCCCCCACCAGCAAGATCCTCATTGGCGGCAGCTATATGAAGGAGTATTGGGGCGAAGGCAGCGCCCGGGCCAGGAACTGGCAGCGCTACGACCTGGGCGGCGCGGCGAAACTCTCCTTTGAGGAGGGAGTGGACTCCTATGTTCCCTATGCGGGCGCCCTGTCAGACGGCATGGCTACGACCCTGGCAAAGATCCGCTCCACCATGTGCAACTGCGGTGCGCTGACCATTCCGGAGCTGCGGGAGAAAGCCAAGCTGACGCTGGTCTCCTCCGTATCCATCGTGGAGGGCGGCGCCCACGACGTGCTGCTGAAGGACTCTGCCGGAGCGGCAGGGAGGAACTGAGTTTCTTTTCTCGAGAGAAAAGAAATCGAAAAGAGCGTTCACTCACTCTGACAGTCTGGTAGCTGCTTAAGCCGTAGCGACGGCAACGAAGCCTTGCAAAAACCGGTACACCTTGAACCTTGAAAAAGCGCCCCCGCAGAAGCGGGGGCGCTTACCCTTTCCTTTTTGCCATTTAGCCATTTGAATAAGCCTCTATCTGAATAGTGCTAATGTCTATAGAGGAAAATTCCTACACTCTTTTCCAGATCGCTCCGCCCTTCACATCGGTGACCTCAATGCCCTGGGTCTTCAGATCATCGCGGATGCGGTCCGCCTCGGCGAAGTTCTTCGCCTTTTTCGCCTCATACCGGGCCAGGACCTTGGCGTCGATCTCCGGGTCTCCCTCGCCAGTGATCACGTAATCCCCGCCGCCGGACTGGGTCGCCTGGGCAGCTTTCTCCCGGATGGCCGCCGCTTTCTCCAGCAGGCTCAGGGACAGCACCTGATCAAACTCCCCAATAATGGCAAGCTTGGTCGCGTCGTTAGTCTTGGCCTTCAGCGCATCGAAGACCGCCGTCACAGCCATGGAGGTGTTCAGATCATTGCCCACCTGCTGGATAAACTTCTCCCGGTACTCACCAAGCACTGCCTCATCCGTGTCCCCTTCGGACTTCAGCGCCGAGATGCGGCCCAGCAGCTTCGTGTAAGCCGCGGAGGCGTTGTCCAGATTCTCCCAGCTGAACACTAGCGCCTTGCGGTAGTGGCTCTGAAGGCAGAAATAGCGATAGGCCAGTGGGTCATAGCCCTTCTCCTCCAGCAGATTCACCGTCAAAAACTCGCCCTTGGATTTAGACATTTTGCCGCCGGTGGTGTTCAGATGGTGGACATGGAACCAGTGCTTGCACCAGGGATGGCCCAAATAGCTCTCGGACTGAGCAATCTCGTTGGTGTGGTGAGGAAAGGCGTTATCCACGCCGCCGCAGTGCAGGTCTAGGTACTCCCCATTGTACTTCATTGAGATGCCCGAGCACTCGATATGCCAACCGGGGTAGCCCACACCCCAGGGGGAGTCCCACTTGAGGGCTTGGTCCTCGAATTTGGACTTCGTAAACCAGAGGACAAAGTCGTTTTTGTTCCGCTTGTTGGAGTCCTCCTCCACACCCTCCCGGACACCAACAGCCAGGTCGTCCTCGTCGTGGTCATTAAAAATATAATAGCGGGCCAGTTTGGAGCTGTCGAAGTACACGTTGCCTCCGGCGAGGTAGGCATAGCCGGTGTCCACCAGCTTGGAGATGATTTTAATATATTCGTCGATGCAGCCGGTGGCGGGCTGGACCACGTCAGGGGTTTTGATGTTCAGTTTGCGGCAGTCGCCGAAGAAAGCGTCCGTGTAGAACTGCGCAATTTCCAGCACGGTTTTACGCTCCCGCTTTGCGCCCTTGAGCATCTTGTCCTCGCCGGTGTCAGCGTCGCTGGAGAGGTGCCCCACGTCGGTGATGTTCATAACGCGGTTCACGTCGTACCCGGCGAAACGAAGGTACTTCTCCAGCACATCCTCCATAATGTAGCTCCGGAGGTTGCCGATATGGGCGAAGTGATACACCGTAGGGCCGCAGGTGTACATTTCTACCCGGCCGGGCGTGTGGGTTTGAAACTCCTCTTTCTTGTGCGTCGCGGAATTATACAGATACATGTCATGCCGTCCTCTCTTTATCGTGGTGCTGGCCTTCCAGCTTTTGAACGAATGCTTCCCCTTCCGGGTCTCTCTCCCGGACGATCCGGGCAGGGACGCCTGCGGCGGTGCAGCCCGGCGGCACAGGACCCAATACCACAGCCCCCGCCGCAATGCGGGCATGATCTCCCACGGTGAAGGGACCCAGGATCTTTGCACCGCATCCCACCAACACGCCATTGCCCAAGGTTGGATGTCGTTTTCCCTGGTCTTTGCCGGTGCCTCCCAGAGTCACGCCCTGGTAGAGCTGGCAGTCGTCCCCGATCACGGCGGTCTCGCCGATGACGACGCCGCAGCCGTGGTCGATGACCAACCGCCGGCCAATAATCGCGCCGGGGTGGATTTCGATTCCCGTCCGGCTCCGGGCATGCTGGGAAATCCAGCGGGCGAGAAAATACCGGCGGTGGCAGTAGAGCCAATGGGACACCCGGTGCCACAGCAGGGCATGGACGCCGGGGTAGAGCAGGAAAACCTCCAGTTTGCTCCGGGCAGCCGGGTCCCGGCGCTGGTAAGCGGCCAGAAGGCCGCTGAGTTGAGTCAAATACATTGCGCGGTACACTCCTTGTCAGGCCGGGAGACGGAACATCGCCCCCCGTACCGAAGTACGAGAGGCGACGGATCGCGGTTCCACTCTCATTTATCACTCAAGGAAGCCCTTGACGGGGGCCATGCGGAGGGACTGACCCTCCCACTCCCGGGCGCACTTCGCAGCCCCCTCCGCAGGTGCGCTTGCAGCCGATGGCACACCCTCTCTGCCCGTTGGATAGGCGGTTACTCTTCCCGATCACCGTGGTATTCACTTGACTCTCTCAGTATATTAGCAAGCTTTGTCTGGCGTGTCAAGCATCCGGGAAAAATCTCAAAAAATATCCCCAGGCATTCACCTTCCAAAATGCCCCCTCGTCTGCTCCTTGCCAGGGGCAGGAGGACCTTTGCGGCAAAGCCGTGATCCTCCGTCTCTTGAAAAAGCGGCTTAATCCTCGCTTCGGAGCTGGTAGCCCAGCTCCTGGACCTTCTGGCGAATCTGATCCTGCCGGACGCCGGTGGAGTCATAGTCCACCGCAACGCAACCCCGGTCGCTGAGGCTGACGGAGGTCACGCCGGGCAGGGAATCCAGTCCCTGCTTCAAAAGCTTCTCATCATGCCGGTCTCCGGCGTTCTCCAGGGAAAAATAAGTGCTCAAACGGGCCATAAAAGTCTCTCCTTTTTCTTTGACGATTGTCAAATCTTCCGGAGTAGCTTTCCCAAACTGCGGATTTTCATTCCTACCGCCCGTTTCCATGAATCCTCTTTTTTTCTTATAATCCTCCAGGCTCCTCTGCCTTCATAGGGTCCTTTTCCACTGGAGGATCTCCCTCCGGCGAACAGTCCGCTTCTATGTCCGCCTCCACAGCCGTATGCTCCTCCGGCTCGCTCTTGAAAGCAGGTTCTTGAGCCGTTGGGGCAGTTTCCTGTTTTTCCCCGGACAGGAAGAGCGCTCGGCCGTCCGGTCCCTTTTGGAGGCTGGCGGCCAACGCATTCAGCGCAGTCTCCGTCTCGTCCATGTTCCGGGGCAGTTGCGTCAGTGCCGCCTCGATTTCCTGAAGTTCCCGGGTTATGCGGCTGGTGGCAGCGTGAAAAAGCCCCATCAAATCCTGATATTGGCTCTGAAACATCTCCATCGTCCGGCGGGTCCGCTCGGCGGCGGCATCCTCCAGATCGTCGGCCCGATTCCTGGCTTCGCACTCAATGGACCCCAGCCGCTCCCGAAATCGGGCGTAAGCCTCGGCGTCCGGGCGCAGGGCATCGGCCTCCGCGCTCACCCGGGCAATATCCTGCTCCAGAGATCGCAGAGACTCTAAATCCTTCCGGGTGGCGGTCTCCGTGTCCAGCTGGGACTGCAGCCAGTCCCGCTGCACATTCAGCCGGCCCACCTCACTTTCAAGCTGCTCCACCTTTTCCGCCTGTTCCGCCGCCTGCCGGCGAAGCTCCTCAATCTCCCTTTCCAGTTCCCGCTGCTCAGCAGCAGCTTTTTCCGAAGACTGCTCTAAATACCGCGCCACATCCTGCTTGTCAAATCCGCCGAAGGCCACAGTTTTAAAGGAATAGTTTTCCATGCCGCCACCGCTTTCTCATAAATATGCTTTTTGATTTTACCACAAGCTGCGCCGATTTACAAGAGGTTCCACCCAAAGGGCGCACTGAAATGCACACGAAAGCGCAATTTGGGAGGATGTTCCCGGATTTTTGTCTCTGCTGCTTCGCTCCTCCATGCCTTTTGCGGAGAAGCGCAAAAAAGAGATTGCAATTCCCCAGCGCTTTGCTTATAATCAAGGGAACTACTTGAAAAGAGGGTGTTTCCATGCACACCGAGCAAAAGTTGAACTTGACCATGCTTTGCGATTTCTACGAGCTGACCATGAGCAACGGTTATTTCCAAGCGGGTTTCCAGGACCGGATTACCTATTTTGATGTCTTCTTCCGGGACGTGCCGGACCGGGGCGGCTTTGCCATCTGCGCCGGGTTGGACCAGCTCATTGAGTATATCCTAGATCTGCACTTCGACGATGAGGACATCGCCTACCTCCGGGGGCGGAATTTGTTTCCCGAGGAATTCCTGGCCTACCTGAAAGATTTCCGCTTCACCGGCGACATCTGGGCCATCCCCGAAGGGACGCCCATCTTCCCCCAGGAGCCGGTGATCACCGTCCGCGCTCCCGCCGTTCAGGCCCAGCTCATCGAGACCTTCACCCTGCTGGCCGTCAACCACCAAAGCCTCATCGCTACCAAGGCCAACCGCATCGTTCGGGCGGCTCAGGGGCGGACGGTGCTGGAGTTCGGCTCCCGCCGGGCCCAAGGCATCGACGGGGCTATTACCGGCGCTCGGGCTGCCTATATCGGCGGCTGCGCCGGGACCGCCTGCACCATCTCCGACCAGCTCTACGGCGTTCCCGCCGGGGGAACCATGGCCCATGCCTGGGTCCAGATGTTCGACACTCAGTACGAGGCCTTTGAGACCTACTGCAAGCTCTATCCCCACAACGCCACGCTCCTGGTGGACACCTATAACACCCTGAAATCCGGCATCCCCGACGCCATCCGGGCCTTCGACGCGGTGCTCAAGCCCCTGGGCATCCAGGCGTGCGGCATACGGCTGGACTCCGGCGATATCGCCTACCTCACCCAGAAGGCCCGGAAAATGCTGGATGACGCGGGCTGGACGGAGTGCAAAATCTCCGCCTCCAACTCCTTGGACGAGTATATCATCCGGGACTTGCTGATCCAGGGCGCTCAGGTGGACATGTTCGGCGTAGGAGAGCGGATGATCACCGCCAGCAGCCAGCCCGTTTTCGGCGGTGTATATAAGCTGGTGGCTGTGGAAGACGCCGCAGGGGTCATCACCCCCAAAATCAAAGTCAGCGAAAATGTGGAGAAGATCACCAATCCCCATTTTAAAAAGGTCTACCGCATTTTCGACAAGGACACCGGCAAGGCTGAGGCGGACTATATCACCGTCTGGGACGAGAAGGTGGACGAGAACCGAAGTTTGGAGCTGTTCGACCCCCGGGCCACCTGGAAGCGGAAAACCTACACCAATTTTACTGTCAGGCCCCTTCAGCAACCCATTTTCCTGGGCGGCGAGCTGGTTTACCGGCGGCCCAGCCTCCAGGAAATTCAATCCTACTGCAAAGAGCAGGTGGACACGCTCTGGAACGAGGTAAAGCGCTTTGAAAACCCCCACACTTATTATGTGGACCTGAGCCAGCGGCTGTGGGACATCAAGCAGACCCTGCTGCGGGAGCGGGAGTAGGCGGCAAAAAAAGCCTTGACATGGAGTGAACTCCAGATGGTATGCTGAACTCGTTCCGCATACATGATTTTGGAAGACAAGGAGGCGTATCACTATGCGATACCGCGCGTTGGGCAGAACCGGCATCTCCGTGAGCGAAATCGGCATGGGCTGCGAGGGCTTTTTAGACAAGCCCTATGAGGAAGTCCGGAAACTGGTAGACGTTATGGAGGCCGGCGGCGTCCGCTGCATCGACCTCTACACTCCTAATCCGGATTTCCGCTCCAATCTGGGCCGCGCCCTCCGGGGGCGTCGGGACCGTTTTGTCCTCCAGGCCCACCTCTGCACCATTTGGAAGGACGGCCAATACAAACGGACCCGGGACATCGCCGAGGTCCGGGAGGGCTTTGAGGACCAGCTCCGGCGGCTGGAGACCGGCTATGTGGAAATCGGCATGATTCACTATGTGGACTCCCTGTCCGACTGGGAGCAAGTGCTCCGCGGCCCAGTCATGGAGTATGCCCGGGAGCAGAAGACGGCCGGGACCATCGGCTGCATCGGCCTGTCCAGCCACAATCCCCAGGTCGCCCTGGCAGCGGTAAATACCGGGCTGATCGACGTGCTGATGTTCAGCGTCAATCCCTGCTATGACCTTCAGCCCGCCGGGGAGGACGTAGAGCAGCTGTGGGCGCCCCAAAACTACGAAGCGCCGCTTTTGAACATGGACCCGGAGCGGCAGGAGCTGTATGAGACCTGCCAGCGGCTGGGGGTGGGCATCACGGTAATGAAGGCCTTCGGCGGCGGGGACCTGCTCAGCGACCGCCTTTCCCCAGCGGGGAAGGCTCTGACGGATTTCCAATGCCTCCAATACGCCCTGGACCGTCCGGGCGTGGCCTGCGTCATGTCCGGCGCCCGAAATCTGGAAGATCTGAAACGGAGTATCGCCTTTGAAGAGGCTCCGGAGTCGGAGCGGGACTATGCCTCTGCTCTGGCCTCTCTGCCGAAAATCAGCTGGAAGGGTCACTGTATGTACTGCGGTCACTGCGTCCCCTGCCCCGCGGGAATCGACGTGGCAAGCGTCACAAAATTTTTAAATCTCTCCCTGGCCCAGGGCACGGTCCCGGAGACCGTGCGGGAACATTATGCCGCCCTGCCCCACGGAGCGGGGGAGTGCATTTCCTGCGGAGCCTGTGAGAAGCGCTGCCCCTTCGCCGTGCCTGTAATGGAGAATATGCGCAGGGCGGCGGAGCTGTTCGGGAGGTGACGGCGTGGCCCGCACGGTCTTGATCTTGGACGGCCAGGGCGGCGGCGTGGGGAGCCAGCTGGTGCGCCTGCTGAAGCCCCGTCTGCCCGAGGACTGCCGTCTTCTCTGCGTTGGAACCAACGTGGCGGCCACTGCCGCCATGCTGAAGGCGGGTGCGTTCCAGGGGGCCACAGGGGAAAACGCCGTGGCCTGCAATGCCGCCCGGGCGGACCTGATCCTAGGTCCCATCGGCGTGATCCTGGCCAACGGTATTCTGGGGGAGGTCTCCCCCAGAATGGCCGCTGCCGTCTCCGGGGCGGAGGCGGTGAAGATCCTGATTCCCTCCGCCTCCTGCGGCGTTCTGGTAGCAGGGACGGAGGAACGCCGCCTAGAGGAGTATCTGCGCAACGCCGCGGACTTGGCGATAAGGGAGCTGGGGCTATGAGCGGGAATTTCCTGGCGATTGCCCGGGAGCACTGGACACGCTATCCCCGGATGGAACCCCAGGATTTCGCCAAGCTGGCCTATCAGAGCGAGTTCGGCCCCGCTCATATGGTGCAAAGCCCGGACAAAGTCCTATCGTCCCTCTTGATGGAGCGAAAAGAGGCGGGAACACAGCCCATGCCCCCGGAACCCATTGGGAACGGCCTGTGCCGCTTTCCCATCACCCAAGCGCTCTCGACCCTGTGGGAGCTGCCGCTGATTGGGCGGATGTTCACCAGAACTATGGCGGAAGCGGCGGGAAGCCGGGAAGGCCTGACAGAAAAGCTGGAGCATCTGTCCGCCCTCCCCGTCCCCGGCCTGAACTTGTATTTGGAGTCCTGGCGGCGGGAGGGCTGCCCCCCGGTCCATCACAGCGAGGCATACCGGAACGCTTACCGCCCCCATTACCGGGTCCTGCAAACAAAGCTGGCGGGATTTCTCCCGGCACTGGTGCCGTTGGAGAAGCTGGAGCGGGACGTGAAAGCCCGGCGGGCAAAGCCCGCTGCGGCGGCGGTAGACGGCCGCTGCGGCAGCGGAAAGACAGGCTTTGCCTCCCTGGCGGCGGAGCTGATCCCCTGCCGGGTGCTCCATATGGACGACTACTACCTTCCCTGGGAGCACCGGGTTTCGAACTGGATGGAGATTCCCGCCGGGAACATGGATCTGGAGCGGTTCCGGAAGGAGGTGCTGCTACCCGCCTTAAAGCCTGCGCAAAAGCGGGAAACGGCGGAACTCTATCACAATGGCGTCCTCCTGGAGCGGCGGGAGCTGGAGATTCGGGAGGGCCTGATCCTGGTGGAGGGCACCTACTCCCAGCACCCGGACCTGGCGGGCTACTACGACTATAAGCTTTTCCTCTCCTGTGAAAAGGAGGAGCAGACCCGCCGCCTTCAGGCCCGGGAGGGAGACTACTACCCCACCTTCGACCAGGTATGGCGGACGCTGGAGGAGCGGTATTTCGCCGCCTGCGGCACAGAGAAGGCAGCAGATCTGGTAGTGGACACTACCGGATTTTTCACCTGAGAAATGGGACTTGGCAGAAGCCGGTCCTTCGTGGTATCATCATTCCAGGAACAATCGCCGCCAGGAAGGCGGCGGACTGTCAGAAGACGGAAAAACTTTTCGGAAGGAGTTTTTCCCATGAGCAAGACCCAAAGACCTCTCCAAACCCTGGCTACCGCCGCCATGCTGCTGGCCCTGGGCCTGGTCCTGCCCTTCTTCACCGGACAGATCCCGCAAATTGGGCGGATGCTCTGTCCCATGCACCTGCCGGTGCTGCTGTGCGGCCTTCTCTGCGGGTGGAAGTACGGCCTGGCGGTGGGCCTTATCCTGCCACCGCTGCGGTTCGTGCTGTTCCACATGCCGCCCCCCTTTCCCACGGGAATCGCTATGGCCTTTGAGCTGGCGGCCTACGGCTTTCTCACGGGCTTTCTCTACGCCCGCTCCCGCTGGCAGTGCGTCATGGCCCTCTACCGCTGCCTGATCGCCGCCATGCTGGGCGGGCGCGCCGTCTGGGCCGCGGCCCGCGTGATCCTCTCCGGCGTTTCCGGCCAGGCCTTCACCTGGCAGATATTCCTCACGGAGGGGTTCCTCACCGCCATTCCGGGCATTATCCTGCAATTGGTCTTTATCCCAGTGGTGATGGTGGCCCTGGACCGGACAGGTCTGGTCCGCTTCCGCCGGGGCGGCGAGGCGGCTCCGGCCGCCTAGAAGAAGACCTCCGACAGCAGCGCCGCCGTCTCTCCCAGCCGTTCCACGTCCAATCCCGCGTAGTTCACCACCAGCGTGTGGGCGTAGGCGGGGTCCGGCACGGCGGCATACTCCGACAAAAAGCCAAGGCGCACCCCCAGGCCCTCCGCCCGACGGCGGAGGGCCTCGTCGTCGCTCCTTGTGTTCAGCCGCAGGAGAAAGTGCAGCCCCGCCCCCCGGTCAGTAAGTCCAGCAGTGAAGGGGCAGGCGGCAAACGCCTCCAGAACCGCCTCTCGCCGGAGGCGGTACTTCTTCCGGGTCCGGGAGAGGTGCTGCTCGTACCAGCCTCCGTCCAAAAAGCGGCCCAGCACCTGCTGCTCCAGGGCCGGGACGGTGGAGGCATAGAACCCCAGCTCCCGGCGGTACCGCTCCAGCAGCCGGGGCGGCAGCACCATAAAGCCCACCCGCATGGACGGCGAAATCGTCTGGGAAAAGCTGTTGACATAAATCACCCGTCCCCGGGCATCAATGCTCTGTAACGTTGGAATGGGACGGCCTGTAAAGCGAAACTCACTGTCATAGTCGTCCTCGATGATCCAGCCGTCTGCCTCCTCTGCCCAGCGGAGGAGGGCCTGCCGCCGAGGGATGGGCATCACGATGCCCGTGGGGTAGTGGTGCGCGGGGGAGATATGGGCCACCCCGGCTCCGGAGGCCCGGAGGGATTCCAGGGCCATGCCCTGGCCGTCCAGCGGAATGGGACGGCAGACCGCCCCCCATTTAGCGTAAACCTGTCGGATTTTCGGATAGCCGGGGTCCTCCAGGGCGAATACCTGCTCCCGGCCCAGAAGCTGGGCCAGGAGCAGGTATAGATACTCCGCTCCCGCTCCCACCACAATCTGCTCCGGGGAGACCACCATGCCCTTAAAGTCTCGAAGGTCCCCGGCGATGGCCCGCCGCAGGGCGGGAAGGCCCTGGTGAGGCGTGGGAAGCAGGTGCCCCCCCTCGGAGAGGGCCTGGCGGGTCAGCCTGGCCCAGACGGCGGAGGGGAACGAGTCCACCCGCCCGCTTTTCAAATCCAGCCGCCAGCGGGGCGATGATTCTTCCGCCGGGACCTCCACCAAAGCTGGGGCGGCAGGGGGGTGGTCCACTGGGGCGGCGTAAAAGCCCCGCCGGGGCCGAGCGATCACGTAGCCCTCTGCTGCCAACTGCTGATAGGCCCCCTCCACCGTGATGATGGAAATCCGCAGATGCTCCGCCAGCGCCCGCTTGGAGGGAAGCCGCGTCCCCGCTGCCACCGCGCCGCTCAAAATATCGTCTCGAAGGCAGCGGTAGAGGTATTCGTAAAGGGGCAGCCCACCCCGGTTCTCCAGATCGTATGTCAGCATGGATGCTCCTTTCTTCTGACCTTATAAAAAAAATAGTTTTTGGATATTTTCATCATATCATAATTGCGATATCATGGCAACAACCACCATAGAAAAGGAGCGAAGCATCATGGAGAACACACACGAGACGCTTACCAGTCAGGCGCCTGCCAAAGCGCTGGCCCTAACGGGGCTGTTTGCCGCCCTGAGCTGCGCGGGGACACTGGCCCTGCAAGTCCCCTCTCCCACCGGCGGCTATTTAAATTTAGGCGACGCCGTGGTCATTCTGGGGGCCTGGCTGCTGGGCCCGGCATATGGCGCCGTGGCCGGCGGGATTGGCCCCGCCATGGCGGACCTGCTGTCCGGCTACGCCGCCTATGTTCCCGCCACGCTGATCATCAAAGCGCTGATGGCCGTCACGGCAGCGGGGCTGTATCAGGCCCTGGGAAAGCGGGGATTGATCCTCTGTGCGGCGGCGGCGGAGATTCCCATGGTGGCGGGCTATTGGCTGTTCGACGCGCTGCTGGTCTCCCTCTCCAGCGGCGCAGCCCTGCCGCTGTGCCTGGCAGGCAGCGCAGCCGGAATCCCCAGCAACCTGGTTCAGGCCGTGTTCGGCGCGGCGGCATCCACCCTGTTGGCGATGGCCCTCCGGCGCAGCACTGCGGTCCGCCGGCAGTTCCCCCGTCTCTGACGGCGGAGCGTCTTTCCATCTTCTCCCTTCCCTGCCAGATTTTAAGCCTTGCTTCCGGCCTCATTTTTCGGTATCCTAAACTGTGAAATCCAGCACAAAACCCGGAAATCCACACAGGAAAGGAAACGATATGAAGCGTAAGCTTTTATGCGGGCTGTTGGCCGCCGCCGCCCTCTCCCTTCCGGCAAAGGCGGCTCGTCCTGTCATCGTCCAGGTGGACGGCCAAACACTGGAAAGCGCCGCCTATGTAAGAGAAGGGACCGCCTATGTGCCCTTGCGGGAGCTGCTGGAGTCCCTGGGGGGCTGGAGCCTTTGGTGGGACAGCGCCGCCGGAGCGGCTCGGGCCGTCTCGGACGAAATGTCCCTTTCGGCGGACCCAGATGCAAATATCCTGACCGTAAACGGCCAGCGCCACGCCTGCACGGTAGACATGGTGGAGGGCCGGACCTACGTCCCCCTCCGCCTGACGGCAGAGGCCTTGGGCGGCAGCGTCCAGTGGGATCCTTGGTTGGACGGGGCAGCAGTGACCTCCCCCGGGGCGGAGCACAATGCCGTCGACTATTTCTGGTTGTCCCGAATCATCCACGCCGAGAGCGGCGGCGAGACCCTGGAGGGACAGATCGCCGTGGGCAACGTGGTGCTGAACCGGGTCGCCAGTTCGGACTTTCCGGACAGCATCCCAGAGGTCATTTTCGATCAGGAACACGGCGTCCAGTTCGAACCGGTCTCCAACGGCAGCCTCACCCAGGAACCCTCGGAGTTGTCTCAGGAGGCGGCCCGCCGGGTACTAGAGGGGGAAAACACCGCAGGCGAGTCCCTCTATTTCTTTGCCCCCGCTCTGTCTCAGGGAAGTTGGATTGATTCCAGCCGGACCTACCGCCAAACTATCGGCTGTCACCGCTTTTATGCCTGAGCAGCGTCTGGTCCGAATTCCCGCGCGTCCTTCCTTAGTGGACAAATTCATTAGAAAAGTCCATCGATATGGGCCACCCCTCAAGGGGCGGCCCATTTTTGTGATAAATGCGTGAAAAAAACTATGATTTTGATTTGCATTTTAGGAAATTTATTTCTTGTGCAACCCCCCCTTTATCCGATATTCTGTAAGTGAAAAAATTCCCGGCTTCTTTTCACCTGAAATTCCCAAAAAATGGTATGCCTGGCACACATTTTGGGCAGCCTTTTGGGCAGGCGTCAAAGCCGGACAAAGGGGCGATTTTATGTTAAAGAGCACGTATTTGCAGCGCGTCTATACTGAGGTGACCACCAAGGACCCTTATGAGAGGGAGTTCCACCAGACCGTCCTGGAATTTCTGGAGAGTCTGGACCAAATCATCGACCAACATCCCGAGTACGAGAAAAAGGCCATCATTGAGACCTTTGTGGAGCCAGAGCGGGTCATCAGCTTCCGTGTGCCCTGGGTGGACGACCAGGGGAAGCTCCATATAAATCGGGGCTACCGCGTCCAGTTCAGCTCTGCCATCGGCCCCTACAAAGGAGGACTTCGCTTCCACCCCACCGTCAACCTCTCCATTTTGAAATTCCTGGGCTTTGAGCAGATTCTGAAAAACAGCCTTACCACCCTGCCCATGGGCGGGGCCAAGGGCGGCAGCGACTTCGACCCCAAGGGCAAGAGTGAGGAGGAAGTCATGCGCTTTTGCCAGAGCTTCATGACAGAGCTTCAGCGGCACATCGGCCAGTTTGTGGACGTGCCCGCCGGAGACATCGGCGTGGGCGGTCGGGAGATCGGCTATCTCTTCGGCCAGTACCGCCGGGTCCGGGGAACCTATGCCGCCGGCGTGCTGACCGGCAAGGGCCTCAGCTTCGGCGGCTCCCTGGTCCGCACCGAGGCTACAGGCTACGGCATCTGCTACCTGACGCAGGAGATGCTGGCCAAGATGAAGAACGACAGCTTCGAGGGCAAAACCGTGGTTATCTCCGGCAGCGGCAACGTGGCCATCTTCGCCTGCCAAAAGGCCACACAGCTGGGCGCGAAGGTTGTGGCCCTCAGCGACTCCAACGGATATATTCACGACCCCAACGGCATCAACCTGGATGTGGTTAAGGACATCAAGCTGGGCCACCGGGGCCGGATCAGCGAATACGCCGGCCGCGTGCCCGGCAGCACCTATACCGAGGGGTTCCGGGGCATCTGGAACATCCCCTGCGACATTGCCCTCCCCTGTGCCACCCAGAACGAGATTGACGGCAACATCGCCAAAACCATTGTCAAAAATGGCGTCATGGCCGTGACGGAAGGGGCTAACATGCCTTGCCTCCCTGAGGCTATGCAGGTCTTCCAGAGCGCCGGGATCCCCTTCGCCCCCTCCAAGGCCGCCAACGCCGGCGGCGTTGCCACCAGCGGCCTGGAGATGAGCCAGAACAGCATGCGCTACTCCTGGAGCTTCGAGGAAGTGGACCGGCGGCTGAAGGATATCATGACCAATATCTTCCACAACATCTACAACGCTGCCGAGGAATGCGGCAAGCCCGGCGACCTGGTGCTGGGCGCGAATATCGCCGGCTTCATGAAGGTGGCCGACGTTATGCTCTCTCAAGGACTCATTTAAACATGCTCTTCCTCGAAGGAGACGGCGTGCCGCCTCCTTCCGGAAAGAAGCGCCCGGCGCCCCAGTCTCCCCGCTGTCAATGGACCTCCCCGTGGCAGCCGGACGGCTTGGGGCGCCGTCTTATTCCGGGGCGCGGCGTTTCCGCCCTTGCAATCTGGGCAAATCTTGTGATAAAATGTAAAAAACGGGAAGGGGGGAGTCCAGTATGCGCCGGCTCTGGGGCCTCTGCGCCCTCGTGCTGCTTCTGACCGCCTGCGGCCAGACTTCCGCCCCGCTCCCTTTCGCCCCGGCGGAGGCGGACCGCTTGATAATTTACACCTCCCATAGGGAGGAGGTCTACAGCCCCTTGGTCAAGGAGTTCGAGGAACGGACTGGCGTCTGGGTCCAGGTGGAGACCGGCGGCAGCGGTGCCCTGCTGAGTCGCGCCGCGGAGGAGGCAGAGGACCCCGTCTGCGATTTGTTCCTCGGCGGCGGAGTGGACACCCTCCAGGCCTTCTCCTGCCTCTTTGAACCCTATGTCAGCCCCCTTCAGGAGGAGCTTTCCCCTGCCTTCCGTTGCCCGGACGGGACTTGGACGGCCTTCTCCTCCCTCCCGGTGGTGTTGGTTTACAACCCGGTACTCATCCGCTCGAATCCGCCGGACAGCTGGCGGAGTCTTTTGGACCCCGCCTGGCAGGGAAAAATCGCCTTTGCCTCTCCCTCCCTTTCCAGCTCCAGCTACACTGCCCTGGCCGCCCTGCTCCAGGTCCTGCCGGAGGAGGATGGGACTCTCCTCGCCTCCTTCGCCCAGAATTTAGAGGGCCGGACTTTGGAAACCCCCATCCAGGTGGCCCAAGCTATAGCCGGCGGCTCGTGCTACATTGGCGTAATCCCCGAAGACATCGCCCTCCAGGCCATTGAGGACGGGCGGGACGTGGCCCTTCTTTGCCCCAAGGAGGGAACCTGTACCCTGCCGGACGGCATGGCTGTGATCTCCGGCTGCGCCCATGGGGCCAACGCCCGGCGCTTCATCGACTTTGCCTTGAGCAAGGACGTCCAGCGCTATTTGGGGGAACATTGCTTCCGCCGCTCGGTACGGGCGGATCTGCAGCGGGAGGAGACGGCGTTTCTCTCCTTTGATTACGACGCGACCTGGGCCGGAATCCATCGGGAGTCCCTACTGGAGCAATGGCAGGCTCTGATAGAACAAGGGGAGGCATAGGATGAGGAAATGGCTTCGCGGCTCCTTCCGCAACCGGATGTTTGCCGCTATGCTGCTTACAGCCCTGGCCCCCCTGCTGCTGGGCGGAGCGCTGATGCTCCGCCTTCAGGTGCAGCGGACCGAAAGCGGGCTGGCCCGCCAGGCAGAGCTGCAATTAGAGGACCTGGAGTCCGCTCTGGACGAGCTGTGCGCCGCCTGCGGCCGCATAACGGAAGATCTGGCCGGCAGCACAGTGGTTCACAGTGCCTTCCACAGGGGTGGAGGCGGCTCCAGGACGCTCTATCAGGTCCTCTACCGGACCACGGAACCGCTACGGGACTATATGCGCTTCGACATTGCCGATAGCAGCGGACTCTGCTGCTACACCACCGGCGCGGCCCTGCCCGCTCAGGCGATGGACACCCATTGGGGGCTGCTTCTCGCTGCCGGCGGGGAACCGGGACTCATCTTCCGTTCCGAACCCGACGGGGGCCTTTCTGCCGCCCGGGCCGTCCGGGGGCACGGGGGCGAGCTGCTGGGTTATATTACCGCCTCTATGGACCAAACTGGTTTCCTCCGTCTCTTCGGCGAACGGTACAACGCCACATGCGAGGTGCTGCTGCTGGACCGGCAATGGCGGACGGTGTATTACTCCCGCCCAGCGCAGGCTGCCGAGACGGTGAGCGCCCTCCGCACCCAGCTTCTCTCCGGCGCGCCTCTTACTGGGGCAGACGGGGAGTACCGCTTCTATGCCGCCCGGCACGAGGCTACGGGCTTTACCTTGATTCTTCAACAGCCCCGGACCTTCACCGGCCGGGTCATGGACGCCATCTATGTTGTCAGCGCCTTTGTGGGCACGCTGTGCGTGCTTTTGAGTCTGCTGTGCACCTGGCTTCTCAGCCGTTACCTCTCCCAGCCCGTTCACCAGCTGGACCAGGCCATGGGTGAGGTGGAACGGGGCCGGCTGGACGTCCGCCTGGAGACCGGGCGGGAAGATGAGCTGGGCCGCCTGGCGGGAAGCTTTAACCGTATGACGGAAGAGTATCGGGCCAATCTGGAGCGGAATCTCCGCCGTCAGCGGGAGCTGAATGAAACCAAGCTCCGCATGATGCAGGCTCAGCTGAATCCCCATTTCCTCTACAACACCCTGGATACCGTGAAATGGCTGGGCGTAGCTCACCACGTCCCCCAGGTGGCGGATCTGGCCACCAACCTCGCCGCCATTCTGCGGGCCGCCATTTCCGGGAACGAAATCGTCACCCTGGACCGGGAACTGGATCTGGTGGAGCGGTATCTGTCCATCCAATCCATCCGCTTTGGGGACCGTTTCACCTGCGAAATCGACGTGCAGGAGCGCTACCGCAGTTGTCTGGTTCCCAAGCTGGCCCTCCAACCCTTGGTGGAAAATGCCATCCTTCACGGCGTGGCCGATTTGGAGGAGGGCTATATCAAGCTCTGGGCAGAGGAGGCGGACGGGGACCTGATTTTGACCGTTTCCGACAACGGCCCCGGCATTCCCCGGGAAATTCTGGACGCGGTCAACTGCCCGGACAAGCAGGCCCCCGGCGGGCACCTGGGGCTTTTCAACGTCGACAGCATCATCCGCCTGCACTACGGCCCGGGTTACGGCCTTTCCGCCGCGGTCCTGTCTGGGGAGGGAAGCCAGGTCCGGCTGCGCCTGCCCATGGGGCGAAAGGAGGATTTCTATGCTGAAGGTTCTGGTCGTTGACGATGAGGCGGTCGTTCGCCGGGGGATACAGCTGGGCATGGACTGGGCAGCCCGGGGCTGCGTCCTGGTGGGGGAGGCCTCCAACGGAGAAGAGGGCCTGGCCGCCGTGGAGCAGTACAGCCCCAACCTGATCATCACCGATGTGCGCATGCCCCGGCTGGACGGCATCGAGATGCTGACGGAGCTGCGCGCTCAAGGCTGTAAGGCCCACGTCATTCTCCTTACCGCCTACAGCGATTTTACCTACGCCCGAAGCGCCCTGAAGCTGGGGGCAGACGATTACCTGCTCAAGCCCTTCCGGAATGAGGAGTTGATCGCCGCCATCGATAAGGTCCGCCAAAAAGAGCGGGAGCTAACCTCCCTGGCCCCGGCGGACGTGATGCCCCTGAGCAAGGGGGACAAAAGCAAGTACGTCCTTCAGGCCCTCCAGTACATCGCCGGGCACTATGCCGACGAGAACATCAGCATCACCACCATTGCCCAGCACCTTCAGGTCAGCGAGGGCCACCTGAGCCACGTCTTCAAAAGGGAGACCGGCTACACCGTCATCAATTACCTGACACAGTACCGGATCCACCAGGCCATGGAGCTTTTAAAGGACTGCCGCCGGAAGGTCTACGAGGTCGCCGGCGCGGTCGGTTATCGGGATGTAACCTATTTCGGCAGTACGTTTAAAAAACTCGTGGGTATGTCCCCCTCGGAGTACCAGGATCGCTGCCGGACGGAGCTGTAAAAATATACAAAAACGGCGGCTGTCTTTTGGCAGCCGCTGTCTTTTCGACAGGATTGGCCGAACAATCGCAGTTCTGCCCGGTTTTTTTCCGCCCGCTCTCCTTGTATACTATAACCATGGAAGCATTGGTTTCCCCGCAGATTTTTAGACAAGGAGACGATGAAATGAAAAAGATTCTTGCGACTCTGCTGGCCTTGGCCATGGTTCTTTCCCTTGCCGCCTGCGGCGGCAAGGACGGCGGCGGCGAGCAGCCGCCCGCGGACAGCCAGCAACCCAGCGACTCCACGACTCCCGCCGACAGCGGCGGCGAGGACAAGGACTACTCCGGCTACACGATCCGCATCTACTCCAACTCCAACTCCACCGAGCGCACCACCTGGCTGATCAACGAGGCCAAGGACGCGGGCTTCACCATCAGCATTGACGACAACAGCGTCATCTCCGGCGACACGGCCGCCATCCAGGCCGCCAACGAGAACAAGGACGGCGATATCCTCTTCGGCCTGAACGAAACCCGCTGGAGCCAGGTCATCAACGGTCAGTATGAAAACCTGAAGCTGGTGGACTGGACGCCCTCCTGGTCTGGCGATGTGGGTGAATACGTCTATCCCGGTCAGGCTTACGGTCTGGTCATCCAAAACGTCCTGATGCTCTACCGCAACGACGAGCTGGGCACCAATGGCGCGGAGCTGAAGTTTGACCACTGGGCCGACATTGTAGACTGCGGCTACACCTGGTACCGTCAGAACAAAGTGGGCGGCACCACCAACGCCAACATCAACTCCGCCATGCTCTATGCCTTTGTCGACCCCTCCTCCCCGGCGGGCGGCATCAGCGTAGACGGCTGGAAGACCCTGTGGAAGTACTGCGCCGAGGGTAAGAGCGGCGGCGACGACTATAAGTACGGCTTCGATCCTCTCAACAAGGGCGACGTCCAGGTCTCCACCTTCTACTCCTCCTCCCTGTACGGCAAGATCGACGCCGCGGCGGAAAGCTCCGACAAGCCCCTGACGGGCACCATGGAGCCGGAGAACTGGGCGCTGGTGGATATTGCCGACGGCACCTACTACATTGCCGAGTACATCGGCATCCTGGATAAGGCCGGCCGCTCCGAAGAGGAGACCGAAGCGGTGAAGGCGTTTGCCGAGTGGTTCGGCTCCGCCGACGTGCAGGCCGCCTGGGGCGAGGAATTCGACTCCTATCCCTGCAACACCGAGGCCGCCGACATCCTCTATCCCGGCGGAGTCCCCAGCATCTACACGCTGAAGAACTTCGCCCTGAGCCAGGTAGAGGGCGCCAACATGACCTACGCCGAGTATGTGGCCGCTCACTCCAGCGAGTGGACCAACATCATGACCAACCTGGGCTTCTACTGGGCCGACGCCAGCAAGCCCGCCCCCACTCCCGATTGGGACAATCTGGACTGGGCCACCCTGACCCAAGAGGCCGCGGCCTGACCGCCGCCGCCCGCGCCAGGCAGCTTTCATCTATGGCGGGCCGAAATTCGGCCCGCCATAGGTTTCAGACCAAAAATCAGAAAAAAGGGGAGATTCGCGCCATGATCCGGCTCAATGATATCGTCGTCAAGTTCGGCGACTTCACCGCCCTTCATGATATCAGCATCCACGTGAAGGAGGGGGAGTTCTTCACCTTCCTCGGCCCCTCGGGCTGCGGGAAAACGACCACCCTGCGGACCATCACCGGGTTCATTGAGCCGGTTTCCGGCACCGTGGAGGTCAAGGGCAGGGACATCACCCATGTCCCCATCGAAAACCGCAACATCGGCATCGTCTTTCAAAGCTACGCCCTCTTCCCCACCATGACCGTATACGACAACATCGCTTTCGGCCTGAAGGTGAAAAAGAACAAGAAGGCGGAGATCGATCAAAAGGTCCGAGACATCGCCAAAAAGGTGGACCTCAGCGACGAGCAGCTGGCCAAGGCCGTCTCCCAGCTCTCCGGCGGGCAGCAGCAGCGGGTGGCCATCGCCCGGGCTTTGGTGACGGGACCCGCCATCATCTGCATGGACGAGCCGCTGAGCAACCTGGACGCCAAGCTCCGGGTCCAGCTGCGCAACGAGCTGAAAAACATGCAGAAGGATTTCGGCATCACCACAATCTATGTTACCCACGACCAGGAGGAGGCGCTGACCCTCTCAGACCGCATCGCCGTTTTCAACAAGGGCGTGGTGGAACAGATCGGCACCCCCAACGAAGTCTATAACCACTCCGCCACCGAGTTTGTCTGCAACTTCATCGGCGACATCAACCCGCTCACTCCCGCCGTGGTCCAGGAGCTGAACCGGGCCGGGGGCGGCGTCGACCCCGCGGCCCACAACTACATCCGCCTGGAGCGCATCCACGTCAACGCGGACCCCAAACCCGGCTGCGCCGTGCTGGAGGGCGTGGTGGACAGTCGGGAGTACTACGGGCTTTACATCAAGTACTCCATCGCCGTGGACGGTCAAATTATCAAGGTTATCGAGAAAAACGACGGCGTCAACATCTATGAGGCGGGCCAGAAGGTCAAGGTTGTCATGGACCCCCGGGACGTGATGGCCTACCCCGCCGCCGGGGCGTAAGGGGGTGGCTGCATGAACGCGCGTTCCAGCCGCTTCCATCCCGCGCTTTTGGCAAAGGTTTTCGGCGCGGCCTTTTTTGCCTATCTGTTTTTCGGCTTTATGCTGCTGCCCTGCCTGAACACCCTGACCAGCATCTTCGGCACCGTCAACGCCGCCGGGGAGCGGGACCCCCTGGCGGTCATCCGCTTCTTCTTCGCGGGAAACATGCGTTCCTTCGTCTGGAATTCCCTGAAGCTGGCCGTGGGCCTGGTGGTGACGGTAAACGTGGTGGGCGTGTCCATCGTGCTGCTGACGGAGTATTTCGACATCAAGGGCGCGAAGATCCTCCGCCTGGGCTACATGACCACGCTGATTTACAGCGGCGTGGCCCTGGTCACCGGCTACCTCTTTCTCTACGACAGCGACGGCATCATCACCACCATGCTGGTCAACGCTTTCCCGGGCATGAATCCGGATTGGTTCTCCGGCTTTAACGCGGTGTGGTTCACCATGACCTTCGCCTGCACCAGCAACCACGCCCTCTTCCTCCGAAACGCTATCCGGGGCATCGACTACAACACCGTGGAGGCTGCCCGGAACATGGGTGCCAAGCCCTTCAAGGTCTTGTGGAAGGTGGTCTTTCCCACCCTGGTCCCCACCATGTTCTCCCTGACAGTGATGACCTTCATCACGGGCCTTTGCGCCATGTCCGCGCCGACGCTCCTGGGCTACGACTCCATCAACCCGGAGATTGTCCGCCTGGCGGGTTCCTCCGTGGCCGACGAGGCGTTCCCCCAGGCCCGGGCGGCGCTGCTCAGCGTCATTTTGGCCATGTTCACCATCGTGCTGCTGACGGTGCTGTCCTCTTACGAGCGCAAGGGTCACTACCTCTCTGTGTCCAAGACCAAGGCCAAGCTGCAAAAGCAGAAGATCGACAACCCCGCGGCCAATGTCCTGGCCCACATTTACGCCTATGTGCTTTTTATCATCTACATGATCCCCGTGGTGATGATCATCGTCTTTTCCTTCCAAACCTACGGGGCCATCAGGATGAAGAAGCTGGACCTTTCTAACTGGACACTGGTGAACTTCTTCGGCTCCCAAGACTACCAGTACCTCACCAGCCGGGGCACCTATAAAACCCGAAAGGGTTCCATCTCCGGCCTCTTTGCCAACGAGGCAACTCTGGGCGGCATCCGCACCAGCTTCATCATGTCCGCCATCGCGGCGGCCCTGGCCTGCGTCATCGTGGTGGCGGCGTGCAGCTACATCTTCAAAAACCGGAACAAAAAATCCGGCACCGTCCTGGAATACGCCCTGCTCTTCCCCTGGCTGCTGCCCACCATTTTAATCTGCTATTCCTACCGGACCTATTTCAACAGTGAGAGCGTCTGGTATGTGGGCAATACGAATCTCTACTACGCCGAAAACGTCCGCCTCCTCATCATCATCGCCTACACGGTGGTGAAGCTGCCCTTTTCCCTGCGGATGATCAAGGCGGCCTTCTACGCCATCGACGAGGAGCTGGAAGACGCCGCCCGGAATCTGGGGGCCAGCAGCGCCTTCACCTTTTTCAAGGTGAAGCTGCCCATCATCCTGCCCTCAGTGCTGGCGGTCTTCGCCCTGAACTTCAACGCCCTCTTCACCGAGTACGACATGTCCGCCACCTTCGCCAGCTCCTATGGCACGTCCTACGCCATGGTCATCCAGTCCATGTGCGCCGAAGAGGGGCTGTATGGCTACAATGTCAACGCCTCGGGCCGCCGCTGCGCGTCTACAGTGTTCATCATGCTTGTCTCCGGCGTCATCTTGTATTTGGTCTATGGCGTAGGCTCCCGGGATCTGGGTGAGCGCCTGGAACTGAAGGATAAACGCCGCAAGCGCCTGGAGCGGTTGAAGGCCAAGTTCTCCAAGCAGTCCTGATATGGCGGCGAAAAGCGTAAAATATAAGGAGGCAGTCATGATTCGAAACATCGTGTTTGACATGGGCAATGTGCTGATACACTGGTATCCGGACATCTTTGTGGAACGGCTGGAGCTTCCGGAGGAGGACCAGCAGCAGCTGAAGCAGGAGGTTTATGGCCGGGAGGAGTGGACGCTGCTGGATCAGGGAATGATCGAGTCCGAGGAGGCAATCGCAGCCATGTGCCGCCGTCTGCCGGAGCGCCTCCACGGCGTAGCCCGAGAGCTGACCCTGAATTGGTGGAAGCCCGCACCCATCCCGGTAGTGGGCATGGCAGAACTGATCCGCGAGCTGAAGGGCATGCAATACGGCATCTACCTGCTCTCCAACGCCGGTGCGGACAATGACCGGTACTTCGGCCTGATTCCGGGCAGCGAGTGCTTTGACGGAAAAATCATCTCTGCCCTCTGGAAGCTGCTCAAGCCCCAGCGGGAAATTTACGAAGTGCTGTTTCGGGAATACGGCCTGAAGCCGGAGGAATGCTTCTTCATCGATGACCTGCCCGCCAACATTCAAGGCGCCCGGGACGCAGGCATGGACGGCGCGGTTTTCGGCGGTGACGTTGCTCATCTGCGCCGCCAGCTTCGCGACGCCGGTATCCCGGTAAACTGCTGAACCAAAGAAAAACCGCCCCTCCGGAGACGCACTCCGAAGGGGCGGTTCCTCTTTCCGTCACGCCAGCCTGAGAACCGGCACATTCTCCAGCCCCGCCAGCTCGTGGGTAGCCAGCAGCACCGGTTTCTCCGACGCCGCCCTGCGGATCCAGGCCAGACAGCGCTCCCGGCTCTCCCGGTCCAGCCCGGCAAAGGGCTCGTCCAGGGCCAACGCCTCCGCCGGGGCCAGCAACGCCCGGGCCAGGGCCAGCCGCCTCCGCATGCCTCCGGACCATTTGCAGACGGGCCTGGCGTCCGCCAGTTCCAGCCCCAGGTCCTCCAGCATCGCTCCTGCCGCCTCCGGGATCTCCCCCAAGGCAAAGCGCAGATTGGCGGCAGGGGACAGATTCTCCAGCAGGCGGTCCTCTTGAAAGACCGCAGCCCAGCGGCAGTCCGCTCCATATATGGCCCCGCCGTCGCCCTCCTCCAGCCCTAGCAGCAGCCGGAGCAAGGTGGTCTTCCCCGTCCCGGAGGGCGCGCTGATGCAGGTGATCCCCGGGAGGAACACGGCGCTCAGGTCCGTCAGCACCTGCTTGCCACCGTAGGATTTGCAAAGCCCCTCCACACGAATTTCCATTATCCTCCCACCCTTTCTGCCAGCGTGTCCACCGCTGCCAGAAACAGCCGCTCAAATGCCGCTGCCAGGCCCAAAATCACGGCGGTCCAGGCAAAGAGGTCCGGCGTCTCCAGGTAAACCTTTGCGGTGTACAGCCGCTCGCCGATGGTTCCCGCCGGCAGTCCGATGACCTCCGCCGCCGTACCGGCCTTCCAGCAAAGTCCCAGGGCCAAGGAGGCGGCGGAGCGGAAATAAGGCAGCACCTGAGGCAGGTAGATTCCCCAAAGCCGCCGTGACCGGGGAATTCGATAGACCCGGGCCAGCTCCAGCAGCTTCCTGTCCGTCCGTCCAAGTCCCTCCAGCACGTTGAGATACACCGGTGGAAAGACCATCAGCCCGGAGATGAACAGCGACAAGGACCGGCCCTCCAGCCAGACCAGAGCCAGAATGATAAAGGAGGCCACCGGCACAGCCTTCACCACCGCCACCGGTGGGGCCAGCAAATCCCGAAGCCAAGGCCGTCCCGCCGCCAGGGCCGCAAATAAAACGGCCAGGGCGCAGGAAATCAGGAACCCGCCCAGGATGCGCGCGGAGGAATTTCCCACCGCCCGCCAGAAGGCCGGGGTGGGCAGCAACTCCAAGAGCCGGAGGGACGCCTGGACCGGAGAGGCCAGCAGCAGCTTTCCACCGGAGTGCGCCACCGCCAGAGCCATGCTCCCCCCTTGCCAGATCAAAAGCCAGAACAAAACCGGCCGGATCTTAAATTCCATAGAAAAAGTCGTCTCTTGGCAGCTCGCCGCCCACGGACTCCGGATTTGCTTGCGCCAGCACCTGGAGATAGCCGGAGAGCTTTTCGAACATCTCCTGCCCGGTGAGGCAAACGATGTTGCACTGGGGCAGGGCCTTTTCCGCGACGGCGGAGCTTTCCACGATGCCATTCTGCACCACCAGCTCCGCCGCCTCAGCGACGTTCTCATTCACCCACTCGACAGACTTGGCATACTCCGTCAGAAATTCCTCGATCAACTCCGGGTTCTTCTCCACATAATCCCGCCGGGCCACCGCCACGCCGGTAATCATGGCGGAGCCATTGTCCAGCGCATCCCATTCTGCCGTCAGATCCAGGGCCACCCGGAGATTTTCCAGCTTCCCCTGAGCCACGGTGACGAAGGGCTGCGGCAGCAGGGCCAAATCCGCCGTTCCCGCCGCCAGGGCGGCGACGCATTCGGCATGCTCGGACTTCCACTCGACTGTCACATCCTTGTCCAGATCCAACCCGTTTTGTTCCAGCAGATAGCGGAGGCTAAACTCCGGCGTAGACCCCTTCCCAGCGGCGACGAGGGTCTTGCCCTTCAGGTCCGCCATGGACTGAACACTTTCCCCGCCGTTTTCCATGACGTAGAGAACGCCCAGGGTGTTGACAGCCAGGGTGACAATCTGGCCCTCCGTTTTGTTGTACAGCACCGCAGCCAAATTCGCGGGAACACAGATGATGTCCAATTCCCCCTTGATGAGCTTGGGGGTCAGCTCATCGGCGGAACCCGCCAATTGGAAATACCACACGCCAACGGACGCCAGCACCGACTTCCACTCCATCATCTTCACCATTCCCATCGCCGTGGGGCCTTTCAGCGCCCCAATCAGAAGGGGGAACTCCTCATGCATCTCATCCGCGGAAGTATCCAAAGGCGCCTGCGCTGTCTGCCCATCTGCCTCCTCCGCCGGGGCGGAGCCGCCCACCGGCTCTGTGGAGCCATCGTTGCCGCGGATTACACCACATGCAGATAGGGTCAGCAGCAGCGCCAGAACCAGTGCCAGGGTCTTCAAAACTTTCATCATCGTTTCCTCCAAACAGTTGTTTCGTTTCTGTCGCTCCGGTCCGGTTGTTCACCAGACTGCCAGGGCGCGCGAACGTTTTTTGCCTATTTTTTATGAGAAAGTTGGGGGCGCGTAAACCGTTTTCGCCGTTACGCCGGGCAGCCGCCCAATCTTCCCGGACAGGGCGGAGATAACATCCGCCGGGGCATCCAGGGCCACACTGATCAGGCGGATTCCCCTCTCCCGGCAGGGAACGCCCATCCGGCCAATAACAGCGCTCTCATACTGGTGCAGCAGCGCGTTCAACGCCGCCACAGAATCTGCCTCCCGGACGATGACCGCCAGGACGGCAACGCGAGTCTCCATAAGAGTCTTCCCTCCTTTTAAGCAAAGTAAAGCCCCCCTGCCTGGCGGCAGAGGGGCCGTAAAGCCACAGCTGGATAAGACCCGGAAATCCATTTCCGTGTCCCGCTCTCCTCTTACGGCGCGGAAATACCTTGCCGCCAGATCGATGGATGACATTGAGTCCTCCGGTCAGAAATACTTCCCGGGGACAAGCTTGCTGAAAAGGATGATAGCACGGAAACCACCATCCGTCAAGGCCCTTTTTACTCCTGTGCCAGATAATCCAGAACCCCAACTACCTTGCCGCCCCGGAAGTAGACCCGGGGCACCCGACGGGCCACAGCGCAAAGCAGCTCATAGGAGATGGTCCCCGACTTCGCCGCCGCCTGGGCAAAGCTGTCCGCCGGGGCCTCGCCCAGGAGCACCGCCTCGTCTCCGGCGGCAGCCTCGGGGATGGCGGAGGCGTCCACCACGACTTGGTCCATGCTCACCCGGCCAATCACCGGCGCAGCCTTGCCGCAGATCGCAGCCGTGCCCAGGTTGGACAACAGCCTGGGATACCCGTCGGCGTAGCCGCAGCAAAGGGTCGCCGCCCGCAGAGGCCGCTCCGCCGTATAGGTCCGGCCATAGCCCACGCAGTCTCCGGGAGCCAGGTCCTTCACCTGGCTGACCACAGACTTCACGGTCATCACAGGCCGCAATCCCGGAAAGCGCACCTCGTCGCTGGGGTCCTGGCCATAGAGGATCACGCCCGCCCGGACCATGCCGCAGCTCCACTCCGGATGCCCGGCCAGCCCGGCGGAGTTGGAGCAGTGCAGGGTTTTCAGCGGTCCCGCCGACTCCAGCCGCTCCACCACCCAGCGAAACAGGGTATATTGCTCCTCAGTGTAGAGGACATCCTCCGCCGACAGGGAGTCCGCCACGGAAAAGTGCTGAAACGCACCGGTAATGTTCAGCCCTTTCAGCCTCCGGCACTCCAGCGCCGCGGCAGCGGCGGACTCCGGGTCCCGGCGGGCGCCGAAGCCAATGCGGCCCATGCCTGTGTCGATTTTCAGGTGGCCCTCCACAACCACCCCAGCGGACTCCGCCGACATGGACAAGGCCCTGGCATACTCCGGGCTGTAGATGGCCTGAACAACGCCCTCCCCTGCCAGCTCCGCCGCGCACTCCGGACGGGTCATGCCCAGGATCAGGATCGGCTGCACGATACCGCCCCTGCGCAGATGCCTGGCCTCCGCCAGGGAGGACACTGCGAACCACGCGGCGCCCGCCTCTGCCAGCGTCCTGGCCGTGATACTGTCCCCGTGCCCATAGGCGTCGGCCTTCACCACAGCGCAGACGGCAGCAGTCCCTGCCCGCTGCTGGATAAGGCGAAAATTGTGTACCAGGGCATCCAAGTCGATCTCCGCCCAGCAGTGGGCGTCCAAGACGGCATTCATAAAATCCCTCCCATAAAGCTGATGCCGGTATCTTACTCCTTTTTTCCTGCCGGAGCAACGGCATTTTCTGCCCAATAACAGGCATTTTGTGAGGTGTACTTCCCTGCGGAATCCGTCAGGGCGGCGCAAGGCGCTTTTCCATGACGTAATTTTTCAAGAAAACTCCGTGCCGCAGAACCTGCTGTTCCCGGACCACCTGATACCCCCGGCCCTCAAAAAACGGCCGGGCCGTGATGGACGCGTGGGTGACGATCCGTCCGGCATCCACAGCGCTTTCCAAAGCGGCGCAGATTGCAGAGGCAACGCCCCGCCCCTGGAAGTCCTTGTGAACGTACAGCCGGTCCAAGTAGCCGGTGGGATCGGCGTCCCCAAAGCCCACGATCTGTCCGTTCTCCTCAGCCACAACGGCGATATGAGCGCAGAGAGAGCGGTCCCATTCCGCCAGGTCCACTTGGCCGTCTGCCCAGGCGTTTCGCTGCTCCTCCGAATAATCCCCGGCATTCACCGTATGCACGGTGTGATAGAACAATTCCGCCAATGCCGGGCAATCCGAGGATTTGTAGTCTCTTAGCTCCATATTTCCTTCCTCCGCGCGCAGCGCAGCAAAACAGGCCCCAGAAAAACCGTCCCTCCAGCAAAAACTGTCAAACAAGACCGTGCCTTTCAAGACCAGAAAAGAAAAAGCGGGCAATGAACCATTGCCCCCGCTTTCACTGTCCCTCCGGCATGGCAGGCCCGCTAAGCTTCCACAGATTGTGTCGCTGGCCATGCCAATATCGGGGCGGTACGCCCCAGCCCATAAGACAAAAAATCCCTCAGCCTGATTCCTCCTGGGCATCCTCCTCAGCCAGCTCCGGGGAATGCTTTTGGAAAATGCGCTCCGAAAACAGGGACACCAGCAGCATAGCCGTTACCGGCATAAACACCGTCGGCCACCACCGCTCGATGCAAAATACAGCGGTCTGAAACGTCAGCAGCACCATCACCACCGTGCTGGGCAGATGGGCAGCCGTCAGCTGAAGGGCCGTGCGGAAAAGACCGCCAACGCGGTAGTCGAACCGCCCCAGCAGGGGAAAGAGCCAGCACAAGACCCCCGCTGGAAGCGCCAGCGCGAAGTAATAGGCCACATAAAGCACATAGGCCCCGCCCCCCAGCCGTGTCCCATACCAGCGGACGACGGCGTATCCGCCCAGCAGCGCCAGCCCCAAGGGAATCACAATCAACCCCGCCAGCAGCCCCACCTTGAAGTTGGTCCGGAAGGACCGGAAAAAGCACCCAAAGGCCCCGCTCTCCCGCCGCCGGACGCACTTGACCACCGCGTAATACAGCGCCGCCGTAGCCGGCCCGGCGGTGACGGCCGGCAGGCAGAGAAGCGTCCAGAGAATCGACAGTCCGCAGATATCCACCAGCGTGCTCAGCCAGGCCCAGATTCCCTTCTCCGGGTTAAAAAACTCGCCCACGTCCTCAACACTCCCCTCCGCGCCGATGCTCTAACTCCGAATAACCGCCGGACAGTCCAACCGTACGGAAGTCCTTTTTCGCCGCCGCTCCCGTAAAACGTCTCATACGCATTTTTGAGTCAGCGCCTTGCCTACAGACTGGCGGCAATTTTCCGCCTCCTCCGGGTTCCGCCGGATAAACTCGCTGAGCAGCACCTCCAGCACGTAGAGCTGAGCCACGATGGCGGAGGTGGACCCAAATTGAAAGGGCTGCTCATTCGGTCCGCACAGCAGCATCGCATCGGCGTAAGCGCTGGCGGGAGAGTTGGGGTAGCGGGTCACCAGAATCAGCCGGGCCTGCCGGCTCCGGATGACCTCCACGGCCTCTAGCAGCTCATGGGTAGCGCCGGAGTAGGAGAAGTAGAGCACCGCGTCCCCCTTCGCCAGGGTGGATAGGGCAACGGTTTGCATATGGGAATCCGCAATTGTCTTAAATTTGGGGGACGTGGTGGAGAACTGCGCCCAGGCGGCCAGGGCCACCACGGAGTGGTTCCCCTGACCCAGGCAAAGCACCTGTCCCGCCCCCCGCAGCAAATCTGCCGCCCGGGCCACCTCCCGCTCCGACAACATGTGATAGGCGCTGTTCAGCGCGTCCTGAGCGGAGGCCAGCACCTTACCCATCACGGTGGCGGGGGGATCCTTCGCCGTGATTTCGCCTCCCGGCTCTCCCAAAACCGCCCGGGCGGGCAACGCCGCCCGGGCCAGCTCCAGCTTGAAGTCGTTGAACCCCGCCAGCTCCAGCTTCCGGCAGAACAGGGACACCGTGGACACCGCCACGCCGCACTGGCTGCTCAGGTCGGTGATGCTGATATACTGGGTCTCCTCCTGGTGCTCCAGCACGTAGTCCACGATCTTCCGCTCCGAGCGGGTGAAGCGCTCGTAATCCTGGAGCATCATCGCAATAATATCCTTTCCCACCGGTATCCCTTCTTCCGCGAGGTCCGCAGGGGTTTACTCGCCCAAAATCTCGCCGATCAGCTTATCCACCAGGATCATGCTCCGGGGCAGGTGGAACGGCCCCTTGAAGGTACTGCCCTTCGTGCTGGGCTGGGTAGGCAGGCCGTCCCGGCGCAAATAGCCGTACCACTCGCCAAACTCAGGATCGGCAAAGTGGGCCTTGCAGTAATCCAGCGTCTTATAGAACCACTCCAGGTAGCGCTCCTCCCCGGTGTCCCGGTAGAGCATGACAGAGGCAATGAGGATCTCGTTGTGGGGCCACCAGAGCTTCATATCGTGTTCATATGCCTCCGGAGGCTTGCCCAGGCAATCGGTGAAGTACAGCAGCCCGCCGTACTCCTTATCCCACCCGGCCTCAATGGCCCAGTCAAACATCTGCGCCGCCTTGACCACCAAATCCTTGTCTCCCGTCCGCTGGGCGTGTTCCAGCAAAAACCAAACGCCCTCGATGTCGTGCCCAGGGTTCACTGTGCGGCCCTCGGTGTAGTAAAGCCGGGGTGTTCCATCCACATCCACGTTCTCCAAGGTGCACTTCAATTCCGGCTTCACATGGTAGCGGAAGATATCGTCCACACACTGCTGCGCCCGCTCCTCATACAAGTTCTTGCGCTCCGGGTCCGTCCGCAGCAGCACGCCGGTGACGTTCAGGATGATCATGGGCGTGCCGAAGGCCCGGCCCGCCCGGGTCTCCGGGATGGTCTTGGGTCCCATGCCCACCGGGTCCGGCTTTCCCCGGCTCAAATCCCAGTAGAGGTCATAGCACTGCCGCGCCCGCTCCAGCCGGGCCTTGTCCCCCGTGACACCGTAATACTCGGCGTTGGCAATGGCACAGAAGGCCTCGGAAAAATAGTACCTCCTCTGGCGCAGAGGCTTACCCTCGGCGGTGACGGTGAAGTACATCCGATCGCCGCAAGCATGGTTGAAGCAGTGGGCCTCCATAAAGTCCAGGCAGCTTCTGGACGCGTCCAGCCACGCCTGCTTCACGCCGTAGCTGTGGCATAGGAAGGCAAAGATCCAGCCGCAGCGGCCCTGCATCCACACGCTCTTGTCGGTGGAGTAAATCTCGCCCTTACGGTCCAAGCAGGTATAGACACCGCCGTGCTCCGAATCCATGCCGTGCTCCAGCCAAAAGTCAGCGGAGCGCTCCAGCTCTCCCCGGACCCAGGTCCGGGCCTCTTGCAGTTTTTGCCGGTCCATACACTTCCCTCCCTTACGCTTTGATCTCCGGCAGGCTGGCTGCGGCCATGGACTGCCCCACCCGGCGGAATTTCTCGTCCGGCAGCTCAGGGACCATCTTTCCCTCCAGCTCCGGATACTCGGCGGCCAGCACGTTTTTAGCGGTTTCTAGAATGAGATCGCCGCCCTTGCCGCTCATGACCCGGCCCAGCAGCAGCACGTGGCGGCAGCCATAGAGGTCGAAGTAGTATGCCAGCGTATGGCCCAGGTACACGCCGATGGACTCGTAAACCTTGGCAGCCCGGGGGTCGTCTTCTGCCATCAGCTTTTGGACGGCCTTCAGCTTCTCAGCAGGGGAGGCATTTTCATCCAGCTCAATGCCCGCCCGGGGAGCCAGCTTGATGACGCCGTCCTGGGAGAAGTACTTCACGCCGCAGCCGATGTCGCCGCTCCACTCGTCCCGCATAGCGTCCGGCTGGGCGTCCACGGGGACGAAGGCCAACTCGTTGAGCCAGCCAGTAATCCGACCCTCCTCGTCCACGTAGCCCACAGCCTCGCTGGTACCCATGGCAATGCCCAGGACGCTGTTGTCATTGAGGCTCATGGCCCCGGCCAGGGCAGAGACGTCGCCGTCGTTGATGACGCAGTAGGGCACGCTGCCAAAGGTATCCCGGATGGCGCGGATATAGATGTCCTTGACCTTCTTGTCATAAAGCTCCTTGGGCACCTTGAGGAAGAGGGAGGCATTCATGGTCCGGTTGTTGATGAACACGCCGGCAGAGCTGACGCCCACGGCGTCCACCCGGGGCATATGCTCCGCGGCGGACTTCAGGGCGGCGACGATGCCGTCGTAGTGATAATCCGGGTCGGAGTTGGTCTTAGGGAACCAGACAACCTCCTCGGAGTAGACGGTTTCCCCGTCGACGACGGCAGAGACCTTCCGGTCGCTCCCGCCGGCATCGAAACCGATGCGGCAGCCTTCCATGTGGCCGCCAATAGCCTTGGGTGCGTCCTTGGCAGTGGGGATATCGTCCACCAGCACCACCTCGAAGGGGTGCTCGAACACGCTGGCCATATAGTCCCAGTCGAATTCCTGCTGCCCGCCGGCACAGTACACAGATTTCAGGTACTCACACACGCCCTCGTCGCCGCTGACGTAGATTTTAAAACCGCCCTTCATCCAGAGGATGGTCTTCACCAGCCGCTCAATGTAGTAGTGGTCGGCAGCCTCCATCTCCGGAGTCCCGTGGATAAAGGTCCGGCAGGAGGCCATCTGGCCATCGGCGCGCTCCACGGCAATGCCCACAGGCTTTTTGGCCGAGGCCAGGAAGGCGCGGTTGAACCGCATCAGGGGGATAAAGTCCGGGTCCAGGGACGGCGCATGCTTCAGCTCCACGTGAATTCCAAATCGTTCCATAGCGATACTCCTTTTCCATACAATAAATTTGCAGGCGGGAAGGGCAATGATAAAAGTAATTTTATCACAAAATTATCCAATTTTCAATCCCTCGAATTCCCCTTGCATCGTGCAGCCTGTCAAAGCCCTCCGCCAGCGGTTCCATTCCAGACCCCGGGGCACGCTCAGGAAAACGTCCCGTTCTTGCTCTGGGACACGTAAACCCGCAGCTCCCTCTGGGCAAGACGGTACTGCTCGGCACTGAGGACCGCCTTGCCCCGGCGGATGGAGAGCAGGCCGTCCTTTGCAAACTGGGTGAGGGTGCGGTTGATGGTCTTCACCGTCAGGCCCACCTCCTCGCTAATTTGCTGGCGGGTCTTTTGGATGACTGCCTGTCCGGCAGCACGAACATTTTGCTCTTCCGCCTGCCGTGCCAAATATTTCAGCAAGACGTATTTCGCCGAGTGAAACAGCCGCTCTCCCCGGTTGTAGCTGGAGCAATACAGCTTGGCCGCCACATGCTGGCTGACGGCCCGGAGGAGCCGGATATCCCGCCGCAGCCATTGGTCAAAGGTTTCCACCGGCACTGTGGCCACCAGGCAGTCCGTCACGGTCTCGATGGTGACGGAGGTGGTGGCCGCACCGGCCAGCAGGGTCACTTCCCCGATAAAGGACACTGGCTCATTCAGCTCGATCATGAAAACGTTGCCATTTTCAAACTCGTTCACCACCCGGAAAGATCCCCGGAGGAGGATGCCGATCCGTTCCAGGGGGCTGTCCTTCTGGTGGATGAGGCTGTGGGCGGGATAGGTCCGCAAAAGGAACTGTCCGTCCAGCTCCTGAGGAATCTGCGGGGTAAAGTCCCGCAGCTCCGGCGTCAGCTCCAGCAGCTCTGCATAACGCATCTGGGTGCACCTCCCTTTTCGCAGGCGAAAACGCCCCTCGAAGTCATGATAGCATGATTTCAAGGGGCGCACAAGGGCGTTTTCTATTTCCAGCTGGAGAGCCAAGGCTGTTTTTCAAACAACAGCTCCGCCTCCCGGCAGATCCGCTCCCGGTCGACGGTCAAAAGTTCCCGGTCCTTCATCAGGAGCTTCCCATTTACGATGGAGTGACGCACGTCGGCCCCGCTGGCGCTCTCCACCAGGGTATGAACCAGGTTCTGGGTGGGCCAGAGGTGGGGGGCGTCGGTGCCGATGGCGATAAGGTCCGCCGGCGCGCCGGGCCGGATGACACCCAATCCCGGCTCCATCAGCGCCGCGGCGCCGCCCTGTGTAGCCATAGACAGCAAGGTCTCGGCGGGCATGATGGCAGAGTCCGCCGTCCCCACGCCCCGGGTGACGTTCATCACGCCCCGGAACAAGCGCATCTCCCGGAACAAATCCAGTCCGCCATGGGCGGAGCCGTCGGTGCCCAGGCCCACGGGGACCCCGGCCCGGAGGAGCTGGGGTGTGGGCGGCATCCCCTTGCCGCAGTTGGAGAAGGGACAATGGACTGCCCGTACTTTCCGCCGGGCCAGAATCTCCATCTCCTCCTGACTGAGAAAGATGCAGTGAGGGGCAGTCATGGGGGCCTCCAGAAGGCCCTCGTCCTCCATCCAAACAAAGGGGCGTTTGCCATAGCGTTCCAGAAAATCCGTCACTTCGCTGGCGTACTCGTTCATATGGGTCTCCACAGGCACGCCGTCCTCCTCCGCCGCCCGGAACACCGCCCGAAGCAGCTCCTCGCTGACAGCGGTAGGGGTGGTGACGGAGTAAATGGGTTTCAGAAGACCGGAGAGGGCAGCCTTCATGGCCCGCAGCCGCTCCACTGCCGCCGGAACCGAGGCGGCCCGCAGGCTCTCAGGGCAAAAGGGGTTGTCGTTGGTCATAACGCTGAGGCGGCCCCGGAGGCCTGCGGCCTGATAGACCCCGGCGTAGATCTCGGGGTATTTGCCGCCGGCATCCACAAAACCCGTGGTACCGCAGGCGATCATCTCCATCGCCGCCAGCTGGGCGCTGAGGCGGGAGCTGTCCTCGTCCAGGCGGCTTTCGAAGGGGACGTTGACCCTCTTCCATATCACGGGCTTCTCATCCAGCAGCCGCCCCCGGAGGAGCTGCTGACTGGTGTGAAGGTGGCCGTCCACCAGGCCAGGCATCCACAAAAGCCGGCTCCCGGAGAGAACGGTCTCCGTCTGGTAGGCACACGAATCCTGATCTGTGATGTCCAGGATAACGCCGTTCTTAACGGCGATGGCCTTACCGGAGACAATGGTCATGTCCGGGGCGAGATAGCGGCAGTTCGTGAGCAGCAAGTCGCAATGGAGATCGTCAGACATGAAAAAATCCTCCTATTTCAACAGCATAAACAGAGCGAAGCAGATGGAAAACACGGCGACGCCCCGCTTGAGAAGCGTTTGAGGCACGCGGGCTGCGGTGACGCTGCCCACAAAGACCCCGGCGGCATGCCCCAGCGCCGCCAACAGCAAAACCGGCAGAATCGCCAGAGGCCGGCAGCGGGCGGCATACACAGCGATGGCCGGCAGGGCAATGGAGACAGAATCCAGCAGGGCCGTACCCACCGCCATCTTGGCGGGAACGCCCATGGCCACCAGCAGCGGCATCACCAGCACCGGCCCTCCCGCCCCGGACAGGGCGCACAGCAGAGCTGTGGCAAAGCCCAGGACCAGCAGCGGCAAGGGCTTTGGAAACACCTGGCCCTCCCGCCCCTTCTGGGGACGAAGCTCCCGGACAGCGATGGCGGCGCCGGAGAGGAGGACCACCACGTACAGCACGGTTTTCACGGTCGCCGGCTCCAGC
Source organism: Oscillibacter sp. (assembly GCA_022791135.1). Classification (GTDB taxonomy): domain Bacteria; phylum Bacillota; class Clostridia; order Oscillospirales; family Oscillospiraceae; genus Oscillibacter. The sequence goes on along the minus strand of JAAVYM010000001.1, from coordinate 31,176 downwards.
AGTCCCCCCAGGGCCGCCCCCAGCAATCCTCCCGCCAGGCTTCCGGCGGAGAGGGTCAGGGCGGGGCGGAGGGGCAGCTCGCCCCGGCGGCGGTAGTTCAAAGAGCCGATGGCCCCGGAGACGGCAAAGCAGAGAAAGCTGGCCAGGAGGGACTCCGTCACGGAGAGGCCGCAGGCGTTTACAAACAGGATGGGCAGCAGGAAGCCCGCCACGCCGCACCAGCCAATGAACAGCCCCACGGTGCAGCTCCCCAGGGCCGCCAGAATCAGCTCAGATGGCATGGGTCAGCTGGAGCACCACCTGGGCCACCACCAAGGAGCCAAAGAAGGTGCCGGTCATAACCAGGATGGTAATGATAATCAGCTTCCAGCCCTGCTTGAAGAACATCTTCAGCTGGTTGCTGATGGACATGCCGGCAAAGGCCCCCACCATGGTCAGGGGTGCGGTGAAGTTGATCTTTCCGGCGGATTCAATCACAAACTGAGACACCGGAGACAAGGGACAGGCGCACAGCAGACCCAAAATCGAGCAGTAGGCCACAGTGGGAAGCTTCAGCGGGATAACGCGGGCCAGACCTGCGGCGCACAGGGCGATGAGCAGCAGCACCAGCACGCCCGGCAGGGAGTCGGTGAAAGCCACGTCGAAGCCGATGAAGTTGGCGGTCATCATGCCCAGGCCGGAGATGGCGAGGACGAAAATCCAATCCTTGATAGTCATAGCCGGTTCCTCCTCAATTCTTTTCCGCGGCCTCTCGGCCGGACTTGGTGAGCCGCCCCAGGGTGGGTTCCAGCTTGCGGTAGAGGAAATTGCACAAAGGCACACCCAGGAAAATCGCCATGTAAATGCCGTCGATACCGGAAATCGTCTCGCTGGCGGAGGCCATGGCGGCGATCTGGTCGGCATAGGCGGGCATAACCTCGGACAGCGCCGCAACAGCAGAACTCATCAGAATGCCCGCGCCCACGCCGGAGGCCATGCCCAGGGAGTAGGGGTGGAAGAGACCGGTGGCCGCAGCCATGGAGGCCATGAAGCCGAAATAGATGGTGCCCACCATGCCACCGACGATGTACACTGAGAGGCTGCCCTGGGCCTCCGGAGAATCCGCGCCGAACATATCCTGCATCAAGGCCAGGTTGGTCTCCCGGTTAATGGAGTGAGTGGCTCCAATGGCCTCCCGCTTCAAGCCCAGCATCAAGGCGATGGGCATCGCCAGGAAGATGGTGCACAGGTTCCCGAACTCCTGGAGCAGCAGGGCCGGTCCGGCGGAGATGACAATGGAGATGTTGGCCCCGGCGTTGATGCCAAGCTTTGCCACAAAGGGAAGGATGGCCACGCCCACCAGACCGGAAGCGGCCTTCACCTTCTTGTCGTCCAGGATTTTGAAGACATTGGGTCCGGTGAGGATTCCCAGGAACAGCGCGTAGAAAATGGGGAAGATGATGAAGGTACCCTTCCAGACGGGAATTTTGATCTGCCCGATGGAGTCCGCGATGAAGATGAAGACGAAGGCCAGGAGGTAGAGAATCCATTCCGTCCGGACTCTCTCTTTCAGGGAGGCGTATACGCGTTCAGCCTTTTTCATGGGGTCCACTCCTTTGTCGTTGATAAGGATAGGATACCCTGGCGAAAGCTGGAAGAAAAGGACATATGGGCAGTTTTGTAAAAAACGCGAAAAAAGCCGAACTGCCGCCCAAACAGAAAGGACCGGGGCACAACGCTCCCGGTCCTTGCCGCTTATTCCGTTTCCTGGCTCTTTGGCACTTCTTGGGAAAAAACCTTCAAAAAGGCCTCCCGCTCCATAGTCTCGTTCTCCAGAAGATACTGCGCCACGGCGTCCAGGATCTTCCTCCGTTCCACGAGGATCTCCTCGCACCGGCGGTACGCCTCGTCCACCACCCGGCGGACCTCCTCGTCGATCTGGGCGGCCACGGCCTCAGAATAGCTTCGTCCCTGGCTCATAGTCCGGCCGATGAATACCTCGTCGTGTCCCCCTTCGAAGGCAACGGTACCGATGGTCTCGCTCATGCCGTAAACTGCCACCATCTTTCTGGCGATGCCCGTGGCCCGCTGGATGTCGTTGCTGGCCCCGGTGGAGATATCCCCCAGGCACAGCTTTTCCGCCACCCGGCCGCCCAGCAGCGCCACAATCTGGTCCTCCATATAGCGCTTGGAGAGGTAAGAGCGGTCCTCCTCCGGCAGGGCGATGGTCATGCCTCCCGCCTGCCCCCTGGGGACGATGGTGATCTGGTTCACCGCGTCATGCTCGGGCAGGGTCTCCATCACCACGGCGTGACCCGCCTCGTGCCAGGCGGTCAGCTCCCGCTCGTGCTGGGAGATCACGCGGCTGCGCTTCTCCGGGCCGGCGATGACCTTGATCTCCGCCTCGTGAAGGTCCTCCATGGTGATAAAATCCCGGTCCTTCCGGGCGGCCAGCAAGGCTCCCTCGTTCACCAGGTTTTCCAAATCCGCCCCGGTAAAACCGGCGGTCCCCCGGGCCAGGGTTCGCAAATCCACATCCTCCGCCAGGGGCTTGCCCTTGACGTGGATCTTCAAAATGTCCTCCCGTCCCTTGATATCCGGGAGTCCCACGTAAATCTGCCGGTCAAACCGCCCCGGCCGCAGCAGCGCCGGGTCCAGCACGTCCGCCCGGTTCGTCGCCGCCAGGACCACCACGCCCTCGTTGGCGGCGAAGCCGTCCATTTCCACCAGGAGCTGGTTCAGCGTCTGTTCCCGCTCGTCGTGCCCTCCGCCCACGCCGGTGCCCCGCTGGCGGCCAACGGCGTCGATCTCGTCAATGAACACGATGGCGGGGGAGGTCTTCTTCGCCTGGTCAAACAAATCCCGCACCCGGCTGGCGCCAACGCCCACATAGAGTTCCACGAAGTCAGACCCGGAGATGGAGAGGAAGCCCACCCCGGCTTCCCCGGCCACAGCCTTGGCCAGCAGAGTCTTACCCGTACCCGGAGGCCCCACCAGCAGCACGCCCTTGGGGATTCTGGCCCCCAGAGAGATGAAGCGCCGGGGGTCCCGGAGGAACTCCACGATCTCCTGCAGCTCCTCCTTTTCCTCGTCTGCTCCGGCCACATCCTCGAAGCGGACCTTCTTGTCCTTTTCCGAGAGGGTCCTGGTCCGGGCGGAGCCAAACCGTGCCATGCGGTCCGCGCCCATGCCGCCGCCCTGGTTGCGAAGCATGAAAAAATACCACATGCCCCCCACCAGCAGCGCCATCAGGACCCAGGGCAGCAGAATCTCCAGCCAGTTGGTGGAGTGGTCCTGCTGATAGTCGTAGGAAGTGATGACCCCCTTGGCCGTCTGCTCCTCCACCAGCTGTCCCAGGCTGTCATAGAACAAATCAAAATCGTAGAGTTCATAGCGCAGGGTATCCCGCCTCTCCGGCTCCCCCCGCAGCGTCATCACCAGGGTGTTGTCCCGGATGACGAAGGACTCCACTTTCTCCTGCCGGAAGAGCTGCTCCACCTGAGAGAAGCTCACCCGCTCATCCCGGCCGTTCAGCTGCCAAATCCAGCTCAGGCACAGCAGGATCACCAGTCCCAGCATGACAAAGCTGAGGCTCGAGCTGCGGTTTTGTTTGGACACGATGGCATTCCTCCTTTGCGCCGTCCCATGACAGCAGGGCGCTTGTTACTTTCCGGCGTAGACCTCCGGCTTCAGCACGCCGATATAAGGGATATTTCGATACAGCTGGGCATAGTCCAGCCCGTAGCCCACCACGAACTCATCCGGAACCGTGAAGCCGGAGAGATCGGCGGTGACGGCTTTTTCCCGCCGGGCGGGCTTATCCAGCAGCGTCACGATGGTGATGGAAGCCGCCCCTTTGGTCAGAAAGTACTCCTTTAAAAAAGCCAGCGTCGTCCCGGAATCCAAGATATCCTCCACGATGATCAGATGCCGCCCGGTGATATCCTGCCGGAGGTCGTGGTCGATCTGCACCCGCCCGGAAGAAGACGTCGCATTTCCATAGGAGCTGACGGCAATGAATTCCACGTCGCTTTTGAGCTGGCAAGCCCGGACCAGATCGGTCATAAACACAAAGCTCCCCTTCAGCACGCCTAAGAACAAGGGCTTTTTCCCCTGGAACTTCTCATACAGCTCCTCCCCCAGCTCGGCCACCCGGGCCTTGAGCTGTTCCTCCGTCACCAATACCTTCAGAATATCCTGCTCCATTTCGCTTCTCATTCTCTGCTTCCTCCTTGTCTCTATTTTTATAAAATGTCACAAACCAGGCTTTTTCATCCGGCCCCGGCACAAAACCCTCGGCCAGGCCCACTCCCGGCACGGCGGCGGCAGCCTCCCCCACCCGCAGCACCGGGAGGGCATCCCGCTGCCAGGGGCGAACCCCCGCGTCGGCGCAAAGCCGTTTCAACGTCCGGGACCCCCGGGCGCCGGGAAGGGTCATACGGTCCCCCTTCTGCCAGGCCGTCACCGACAAGGGTACGCCTCCCGGCAGAGCGATTCGGTACGTGTAAGCCGGTCCCGGCTCCACTCCCAGCGTCACATCCCACTCGCCAAACGTCACCGTCCGCCCCGGCCAAATTGCGGCGGGTCCCGGCGGAAGGGGCGGGACCGAGATAACCAGCTCCTCCCCCTCTCCTCGAACCACCAGGTTGTAAGAGAGCCGCAGCTCCCACCGACCTGGCCGGTTCCGGCAGAAATCCAAAACGGTTTCCGCGTCCACGGCCGTCAGGTTTTTCCGCCCTCCGCAGGCCCGCTCCAGCAGCTCCAAAACCGCCGCCGCCGCCAGGGCTGGCGGGGCCTCGTTCAGTTCCCGCCGCGGCATGCACAGCGCGCCGTCCTCTATCCGCGCCTTTGCCGCCAGGGCCTTGGCCTGCTGATCCAAAAATGCGTTTTCCCGGCTCAAAATGGCGGCGGTACGGCCCATGTTCTGGGCGGCCCGGGGATTCAGCTCCCGCAGGACCGGCATCACCTTCTGACGCAGACGGTTCCGAGCGGCGGCGTCCGGGTCCCGATTGGTCTCGTCCTCCACATGGGGAATACCCCGGGCAGCGGCGTAGCGCTCCAGCTCCGCCCTTTCCAGCCGGAGGAAGGGCCTGGCGATTCTCCCCCGCACCGCCGGAATACCCGCCAGGCCCCGGCTCCCGGCTCCCCGGATAAGATTCAGCAGCATGGTCTCAGCGTTATCGTCGGCGTGGTGGGCAGTCAGAATCCAGCCGCAGCGCCGTTCCGCCGCCGTCCTCTCCAAAAAGCCGTAGCGCATCTGCCGGGCAGCCTCCTCCAAGGTCAGTCCCGCTTGCTTTGCGTAAGCCCGAACCTCCCCCTCTCCCCGAAGGAAGGGGATGCCGCGCTCCCTGCACCAATTCCGGACAAAGGACTCGTCCCAGTCCGCCGCCTCTCCCCGGAGGCGGTGGTTGAAGTGGGCGGCGAATACCTCTCCGCCCATTTCCGCTGTCCAGTCCAGCAGGAACTGGAGCAGGCACATGGAATCCAGCCCTCCGGATACCGCCGCCAACAGCCGCTGGGGCGCGCCGCTCCCGTCCGCCAACCGCAGCATGAACCGCCACGCGTCCCGCAGCTCAGTCTTCGTCGTCATAGCGCTTGTCCAAGGTGGAGAACTGGGTGTATTCCGGCATCCAGCGCAGCTCCACCTTTCCGGTTTCGCCGTGGCGGTTCTTGGCCACAATACATTCTGCAATATTGTGCTTTTCAGAATCCTCGTTGTAGTAGTCATCCCGGTACAGGAACAAGACGATGTCCGCATCCTGCTCGATGGCGCCGGACTCCCGGAGGTCCGAGAGCATGGGCCGTTTGTCATCCCGCTTTTCATTGGCGCGGCTGAGCTGACTGAGGCAGATCACCGGGACGTCCAGCTCCTTGGCCATGATTTTCAGCATCCGGGACATATCGGAAACCACCTGCTGGCGGTTCTCGCCGCCCCGGCTGTTTCCCCCGGCCGAACTCATCAGCTGGAGGTAGTCCACCACCACCAGGGCCAGGTTGTCCAACCTCCGGCACTTGGCGTTCATATCCGCCACAGACAGCAGCGGGTTATCATCGATACGGATATCCAGCCGGTTCAGCACGGTGGCGGCCCCGGCGATTTTCTCCCAATCCGTCTCCCGGAGCATCCCGGTGCGCAGGCGGTTATTTTCTACCAGGGCCTCGGAGGAGAGCAGCCGGGTGGCCAGCTGCTCCCGGGACATCTCCAGGGAGAACACCGCCACGGTTTTCCCCTCCCCCTTGGCCACGTTCAGCGCCAAATTCAGCGCCAGGGAGGTCTTGCCCATGCCGGGCCGGGCGGCCAGGAGGATCAGGTCCGACTTGTTCAATCCGGTAATTTTATTGTCGATGGCGGACAGGCCGGTGGACAGGCCCGGGAGATGATTTTCGTGCTCGCTCATCTCGCCCAGCCGGTCCAGCACATCGGGCAGGACCTGCCGCAAGGAGACCATCTCCTGGGCGCTTTGTCCCCGGCGGATTGCATAAATTTTCTGTTCCGCAGCCTCCAAAATGACCGCAGCCTCCCCCACGCCCTCCTGGACCAGGGCGGTGATCTCTCCCGCCGCCTGGGCCACGGAGCGAAGCAGCGCTTTGTCCCGGACGATGGCGGCGTACTCCATGGCATTGGCGCTGGTGGGGGTGATCTCCATCAGCTGGGCCAGATAGGAACGGGTATTCTCGTCGGAAACCCCGGCCTTTTGCAGCTCCTCAAAGACAGTGATGCCGTCGATCGGCCGGGCATAGGCGAACATGGTGTAAATGGTCTCGAAGATCTCCCGGTTCTGCCGGAGGTAGAAGTCCTCCGGCCGGAGCTTGTCCATGACCTCCTTTACGCAGTCCGGGTCAATGAGCATAGAACCCAGAACGGCCTGTTCCCCCTCCAGGCTGTGGGGCATCTGACGGAGCAAAAGGTCCTCGTTGGCCATAAGGGCGTGCACCCCCCTTCTTGGGAATTATAGAAGCTGCGGCAACCGGGAAAGGTGCGTGAACCGGCAAAGAAATTTTTCACCCGATAAGAAAATGCCCAGAACCCCGGCGGGTTTCCATCTTTCCTATCGCCGTTCAAAGGAAAAATTACCCGACAAAATGTGCCTTCCCCGATAGGCACAGCTTATGCAAGCGGCCGGCCCCTCCGCATAGCGGGAGAAGGCGGAAGGGCTTCTCGAATTTTCTCACGTCTCCTCGAAAACGGAGACGTAGACCGTGGCAACCACTTCAAAGCCCAGCCGGGCCTTGATTTCGTAATTGCCGAAGGATTTGATCGGCTCCTCTAACACCAGCTTCTGCTTGGGGATGTCAATGCCGAACTGCTTTTGAAGCCCCTCGGAAATCTCCTTGTTGGTGACGGCACCGAAGAGTTTGCCGCCGCTGCCCGCCCGGGCGGTGAGCTTGACCATGCAACCCTTCAGCTTTTCGGCGGTCTCCTCGGCCAGGGCCTTCTGGCGGGCCTCCTCGGCCCGTTTGGCCTTCTCCTTGAGATTCATGGTGTTGATGGCGTCCGCCGTAGCGGGGACGGCGATCTTCCGGGGCAGGAGGAAATTCCGGGCATAGCCCTCGGAGACCTCCACCATCTGGCCCTTCTTGCCCTGGCCCTTGACGTCCTGCTGTAAAATGACTTTCATTGCAACAAACTCCCTTTTCTCGTTTATTTCATCATGGAATCAATTCTCTTTCCATTTTGAGCTTCCACGGAAATCTCCTGGCAGCCCCATAAAAAAGCGTCCCATCCGGCAGGCGGTCCCCGCATAAGCGGCGCACTGCCGTTTCGTTCGCTTCTTCCTATTTCTCAAAATATGCGTCGATGGCCTGAGTCAGCCTTTCCCGCACATCCAGAATATCGCCGTTTTCAATGCGCCCCCCGGCGGTGGCGGAGTTGCCGCCGCCGCCCAGAGCCTCCAGGATCACCTGGACGTTGATCTCCCCCAGGGAGCGGCCGCTCATCTGGATGGCCGACCCGCTGCGGTAAACCACGAAGGATGCCTTGACTCCCTTCAGCGTCAGCAGCTCGTCCGCCGCCTGAGCAGCGGCCACCCGATCGATGCCGTCCTGGTTGACCACCGCCAGGGCCACGTCCGGGCGGTACAGCTCTGCCTGGCGGATGACGTCGTATTTGGAAACCATGCCCTCCAGATCCCCTTGGAACAAGCGCTGGACATCCGACGTGTCCGCTCCGGCCCGCCGGAGGAACGCCGCCGCCTCAAAGGTCCGGCCCCCGGTGCGGAGGACGAAGTGCTTCGTATCCAGCACGATGCCGGCCAGCAGCGCCTCCGCCTCCTCCCGCAGGAGGCTGCTGGGTTCAATCAGGTATTGCAGCAGCTCCGTCACCAGCTCCGAGGCGGAGGAGGCGTAGGGTTCATGGAAGCTGAAGGCGGCGTTTTCAATATAGCTGGCGGCCCGGCGGTGGTGGTCGATGACCGCCACGCGGCTGCTGGACTCCAGAATCTGAGGACTTTCCACCAGATCCGGCCGGTTGGTGTCCACCACCACCAGCAGCGCGCCGGAACGCATCTTCACAAAGGCGTCCGCCGGGTTGACAAACACGCCCTCATACTCCGGCAACTTGCGCAGCATGGACAACACAGACTGGGCGGCGTTTTTCTCCAGGTCGATGACGATCTGGGCCTTCCGCCCCAGCTTCCGGGCGGCACAGCACACACCTGCCGCCGCGCCCACGGCGTCCATGTCGGCGAAGCTATGGCCCATGATATAGATCTCCGCCGAGTCCGCCAGCAGCTCCCGCAGGGCGTTGGCCATAACCCGGGACTTGACCTTGGTGCGCTTTTCCGTGGTCTTGGCCCGTCCTCCGTAAAAGGTGAAGTCCGTCTTCCCTCGGACTACCGCCTGGTCGCCGCCCCGGCTCAGGGCCATTTCCAAGGAGAGGGCGGCGTTCTTATACAGCGCCGGGATGCTGTCCGCCTCCCGGCCCAGGCCGATGGAGAGGGTGGGGTGGGTCCCCTCCCCCACCCGGATATCCCGAATGGCGTCCAGGACGGAAAATTTCTCCTCCACATAGTGGGCGTAATACTGCTCCTCAAACAAAAAGAGGTAGTGGTCCCGCTCGGTCTTGATCAGCAGTCCCCGGCCCACGGCAGCCCAGCTGCTCAGCTTTTCGTCAATCTGGGCCAGGACGGCGCTGCGCTGGGTATCCGCGCAGGCATTCATCAGGTCCTCGTAATTGTCCACCATCACGATGCCCATCACCAGGCGGGTGGCGTCGTAATCCGCCCGGAGCCGGTCCATCTCCGTGGTGTCCACCCAATAGGTGGTGGCGACCAGATTCTGCTCCCCACTGCGGCCCTTTGCCCGGACCAGGCTGCCGTAAACCCGGAACTGGCGGTTGTTCATCCGCACCCGGTCGGGGCACTCCCGCCGTCCCTCCAGCAGCCACTGGACAGGGAATTCCGGAGCGGCATCCTCCACCTTCATTTCGAAGAGGTGTTCCCGGACGCCGGCCAGCTGGAGGAAATTCTCATTGCTCCAGATCACCTCGCCAGTGTCGGGGCGGAAAACCATGATGGGCAGGGGGGAGTTGATCAGCGTGGATTTGCTGGCGGTGTCCACGTTGCCGGTGACGTTGTCGATATACTGCAAGACACTCTGCCGCCGCTTTTTGTTGCTGCGGACAAAGTAAGCGTACAGCGCCACAGTGGCCACCCCCTCCGTCAGGGCCAGCAAAGGGCTGACCGTCACGGCAGCCAGGGTAAAGGCCAGGAGGCAGAGGAAGTACAGCTGCAAATTCGGCTCCAACAAGCGGGAGAGTTTTTTATTGTTCATATCGCCGCTCCTTATTGTAAAGAAGTACGCATAGCAACGGATTTTATATAGTATAGCAGTTTTCACTGAAAAAGACAAGTGCTGGCAGCGAAATGGACAGCCGCAAAAGAGGAAGCACCGGCGGTGCGGGTAAAAGCGGCGGCAAAACCGGAAAATCCCCAGATTCTACGAAGCATAGGGTGACATTTTCCCGCCGGTATGGGATACTGTGGGCAAAGGAGTTGATTGCTATGGATGCAAGAGCCACTGGCGCGCTGATCGCCGCCCGCCGAAAGAGCCTGGACCTCAGCCAGGCGGAGCTGGCGGAGCGGCTTCACGTGACGGATAAGGCCGTCAGCCGCTGGGAGACCGGCCGGGGCATGCCCGGACTGGAAAGTCTGGAGCCTCTCTCCGAGGTGCTGGGCTTGTCGGTCAGCGAGCTGCTCAGCGGAAAAGAGCTGACCCAGGCGGAGCTACCGAAAACGGCGGGAGGACAAATCATGGAGAGTATGAAGCGGGAGCACCTTTGGAAACTGCTGGCGTGGCTGGCTATGGCGGCAGTGACGCTGCTGGCGGCCTGGAGCGCCGCCGTATTCTACATCCAAGCCCAGCAGGAGCGGGCGGCACAGGAACAGGCGGAACAGGAGCGCTGGGAGCGCTACACTCACTACATCAACTCCGTCAATCCCAATGAGGAAGCGGACATCGCGGAGGCCACGGCGGACTATTTCGAAAGCCAGGGCATGCACATCCGCTTTAATCCCAAAAGCCTGAAGGTCCGGGAAACGGTATTTTTAACGGACTATATGGCCGTCCTCCTCTCGGACCGGAAGGGGGAATGGTGCATGAGCTTTTGGTGCAAGGACGCGGTATATCCGGAGCGCTACTGCATCCTCGGAGGCCGGTCCAGAATCTCCCCGGGATTCAAGGGGCTGGCGCAGTGGAACTTCGGCACCCAGGAGCAGCCTGTCATCGTGATCTCGGGCGTGGATCTGCCGGAAGAGGCATGCTTCTATGAATGGGAAGGAGACGGCCGCCTTTTTCGGGGCTGGGTGAACACCGGTCTCAAAGCCGCGCTGGACATCTCCATACCGGCCCTGCCCATGGGCCAAAAACAGGTGTCCTCTCCCAGGATCGAACTCTGCGATAGCAATGGGGCCTATCTTCCCCGGAACTTAAAATGACCGAAAACTCCCCTCCGTACCACAACGGAGGGGAGTTTTTAGGAATCGTATAACAAAGCGTATCAAAATGACACCACGTCCTGGGCGGGCTTTTGGCAGGGCGCGATGGTCAAAACGTGCATCACTGGACCCTTTCCCTTATAGGCGTCGTGGTTCTCCACAGCCATTCGGGCGGTGACCTCCACCCAGTCCCGGTTCTTAAAATCCTTCAGACCCACGCCCTTGGCGACCAGGCCCAGGAACTGGATGTCATTCTCGCAGCAGACCATGGCAAAACGCCCGGGACAGTGTACGCCGGGGTAGTTTTTAGAGTGGCACATGATGAGCCTCATATGGACTTCCTTCCCGGCATAGCGGTCCGGATGGTCCATGACGTCTACATACCAGACGCCGAAATCGTCGTCCGGGATGTCGATCACAGGCTGATTCAGGTCAAAGGGGCATTCATCCCCGGTGAGGTAGTCCTCGCTGGAACCGTCCACGTTTTCAAAATAGATGTCCGCCCGACGGTTCACCATCCGGAGGTTCCGCTTCCGCAGGGCCTCCCGCAGCTCCGGCGTAGCCCGGTTGAACACCAGTAGATCCGCATTTGTTATTTTCTCCATCATCAGCTGCCCCATGTTCTTGGCGTACAGCTCGAAAGTGGACGCTTCCACGAACGTCATAATCTGATACAACACCCAATTAGCTGGGAGGACTTCCCTGTAAAGGCGTTCCATTTGCCACATGCCGTTGTACTCAATCAGCACCTGCCTGGGCCGGTACTGCTTCTCCAGGGCCTTCATGCGGGAGCAGGTCAGTTCCTCTTCGTCCTCAATGTCCACGACCGTGACGTTGTCCAGGGCCTTGGGATTGTACTCCTCCTCCCCCTCCTCACAGCGGAGGAGGAGGGTCCGCTCCTTCCGGGCAAAGCCGTCCTCCAGGACACCGTTGATGAAATTGGTCTTGCCGGAGTCCAAAAACCCGGCCACCAAATAAACGGGAATATCCATTGTAAAGCAAACTTCCTTTGTAAAGTAAACTTCCTTTTCAGGCTTGGAGTCCGAAGAGCTGCGCCAGCTTATCCTCCTTCAAATCCGCGCCGATGACGCACAGGCGCCCCGTGTAATCCGGATGGCCCTCCCGGACCTCGTGCTCCTCAGGTACATAATCAAATTCAATCCAGCCGCCGTCCTCGCCGGCCACGATACCCTTGGCCCGGAGGATGCTGCCGTACTCCCCGGAGTCCAGCGCGGCCAGAATGCTCTCGATTCCTGCCGGGGTAAATGTCTTGGGCGTCTCCTTGCCCCAGGAGGTAAAGACCTCGTCAGCGTGGTGGTGATGGTGGTGGCAGGAGCAATTGGGGTCATCGCATTCATGATCATGGTGGTGGTCATGCTCGTGATCATGATGATGATCGTGGTCGTGGCCGTGCTCATGCTCGTGATGGTGCTCATGCTCGTGATGGTGCTCATGCTCGTGATGGTGCTCATGCTCATGATTATGATGATGGTGAGCGTGCTCCGCCTCCTCGGCTTCGTGCTCAGCCCGCATCTTCGCCAGCAGCTCCTCCGCCAGGGAGACTTTCTCAATGGCGGAGAGGATGGTTTTGCCGTCCAGCTGGTCCCAGGGGGTGGTGAGGATCGCGGCGTCGGGGTTCTTCTCCCGCAGCATGGCGACGGCAGCCTCCAGCTTTTCCTGACTCAGCTTCTGAGTCCGGGAGAGGACGATGGTCCCGGCGCTTTCAATCTGGTTGTTGTAGAACTCGCCGAAGTTCTTCATGTAAACCTTGACCTTGCTGGCGTCGGCCACGGTGACGAAGCTGTTCAGCTTCAGCTCCGGGGCCTCCTCCGCGGTGTTTTCCACGGCGACGATAACGTCGGACAGCTTCCCCACGCCGGAGGGTTCGATCAGGATGCGGTCGGGATGGAACTGGGCCGCCACGTCCTTCAGCGCTTGGTTGAAATCCCCCACCAGGGAGCAGCAGATGCAGCCGGAAGACATCTCGGAGATCTGGACGCCGGACTCCTTGAGGAAGCCGCCGTCGATGCTGATCTCGCCAAACTCGTTTTCGATCAGCACCAGCTTCTCTCCCGGATAGGCCTCAGCCAGCAGTTTTTTGATGAGCGTGGTCTTGCCCGCGCCCAGGAACCCGGAAATAATGTCAATTTTGGTCATAGCATCAAGTCCTTTACTTTCAAATTCATTCGCACATATCATACCACTCTATTTAAAAAAAGCAACAAGAATGCAAAAATTTAACAAATCCATGCGCTCTCACGCCTCTCCGTTTTCCTCCTGAGCCTGTTTGAGATAGTCGCAGCCCTCCTTTTTCCGGCTGGGTACGAAGCCCTGGGCCGCGGACTTTTTCTTTCCCTTGCTCTTGGCATAGAAAAACCCGGTGACAGAAAAGACCACCGCGCCAATAAAATTCACGAACAGGTCCTTCATGGTGTCGATCAGCCCGATGTCCAGATACCCGCCCAGGCCCAGGCTTTCGCCGTTAACCAGCACGTCCCGGATACCGGGGACGGCCACCACCTTATTGGAGCGGGTGACATCCAAGCTGGCGGAGTAAATGGCGTTCACGACGGTATCCCGCTGCATATCCATATGGAAGAACCAGTCCATGCCAAACTCAAAAAACTCCCACAGCACGCCGATGGTCATGGAGAAACAGAAGGCCACCAGGGCCAAAAACAGCGGCGAGAGGTCGAAGGTCAGCCGCTCGTCGTCGTTCAGCAGGATCACAAGGGAGAAGCCCACAGCCGCCGCCAGAAAGCCGTTGAGCGTGTGGAGCATGGTGTCCCAGTGCGGGACCACTACGTAGAACGCCGCCACCTCCCCCAGGACCTCCGCCGCGAAGATAAAGCACAGCACAGTGATCTCCAGCGCGGGGGGCAGCTCAATGTGCAGCTTCACCTGAATCCAGCTGGGCACATAGAGCAGCAGGTAGGCTAAGGCACAGTAGAACGCACTCTCATAGCCACCCCGGAAAAGCTGGCGGACGAAGACCACGATCACCAGCAGCCGCAGCGTGTAGAAAACGAGGAAGGAGCTTTTGTGCTCCCGCAGCTCCTTTTCCATGGCCTGTTTGAAATTTTGTTTTTTCCGCCGCTTGGCGCGTTTTTCTTCTTTTTTCCGGTTGTTGGGCATGAAAATTCCTCCTTTGTTGTTGCATCAGGTAAAAATCCTTCTGATTTTTCAGCTCTGTGGCGGGAGATCACCTCAGGTGGCAGCAAATGCAGTCATAGCCCGGGCCTCTTTTTCCCGCCCTCCGCTTGCGATGCCGCCCTTTATTTTGGGCGGAAATCCGGCCCGCTATGTCCCGTCTTTCTTCCGAATATAGTACGAAACGGCCCCGGCCGCAAGCGGCGGAGCCGTTTCCTCCCTCATCCAGCCCGCCTGGCGTGGATGTCCAGAGACTGCTGGGGAGTCATGGCAAAGTATTGATAGTCGGCCGGTCTGCCGCTGTCGCCCCAGGTGGTGTCGATGTGGTACTCCACGCCGTCCAGCGTGGCCACAGTCCAGATGTGGTCCCCGCTGATATAGGAGGAGCAGGCGATGCCCTCCAGCTTCAGCAGCAGGTTGTACGCCCCGGTGTAGCCGTCACACACAGCGGTTCCCTTGGTAAAAAGGGTATAGGGGATGTGGCTGAGGGAGTTGTTCCCGGCCTGGTAATCATAGGTGCAGTTGTCGCAAATCCAGCCAAAGTACACCCGGGCCTTTTCCATCTCCGTCATGCCCTCGTGGATGGTCCCATTCTCCCAGAGTTGGTCGTGAACGGCGATGGCGGCCTCCATAGTGGCGGTGCGGTAGGACTCCAGGTTCCCTCCCGCCCCCGCAGCGGTGAAGCTCAACGTCACAATCCCCGCACTCCTGGTGCAGTGCACTTCGTTATAGCTCTGCTCGCAGTAGTCCTTCACGATGGACAGCGCCTGATTCATCAGCTGCCGGGCCTCGTCGTCGGAGACGCTGGGGTAGTAAAACACCAGCTGATTCTCCCCCCGGGACAGCATGTAGCGGATGGACTCCTCCAGCTCCTTCTCCGTGGAGGGAGAGACGGCGTAGGTCCCTGGCTCCACCAGGCTCGCCAGCGTGGCGCCGGCGGCGCTGTAAAGCCTGGTGGCATCCCACTGGGGCTGGAGGCGCAGCGCGGGGTCTACCATACGGGTGATCATGGCGGCAGCAGCGCCCCGGGTAATGGGTTCGCCGGGCAGGAAGGTTCCGGCGGCGTCGCTGCCCACGCAGACGCCCTTGCGGTAAAGATCCAAGATATCCTGGGCATAGGGGGTGTCCCCCGTGACGTCGGCGATATAGCGGCCGGTGGCGTAGGCCGCGTCCACCAATTCGCTGTGGACGCTGGGCAGCGCCTCCTCCGGCAAGACCCGGGCCAGCACATGGGCCACCTGGGCGCGAGAGGCGGCCTGGCTGAGGATGCCGTCCAGCTCCGCACCCAGAACACCCTCCGCCTGGAGATAGCGCAGATGGGCCTGAGCCTCCGGCGCGCCCTCTTGGCGGTAAGCGGCGGCCTCCTCCGGGTTTCCGGTCCGGTACGACCCCCGGATGCGCCCGGCGAAGATGACCACCTGCCCCACGGTCAGGGGGTCCTGAAGTCCGAAGGTCCCATTGGCCTTTCCATTGGCCAGGCCGTACTCGTAGAGGGCGATGACATTGTCATAAAAGGGAGAATCGGCCTTCAAATCGGAAAACTCCCCGGCGTAGCTCCTCTGGCGGGAGAAGCCGGCTTCCAGGACGGCCTGGGCGGGAATGGTCAGCAGCAGGCTCAGCGCCAGCAGCAGGGCAGGGATTTTCTTCTTCATAAGCTTCCTTTCGCTCCGTCCCACGGAACGGGCTTTCATAGCATCCCGGGGCCGGTTTGTGATGGTTGGGATAGAGGCAGGCCGTCAGGAGGGGATATTCAAATCCTCCGTCGTGCGGTCCTCCACATAGGGGTTCAGGTGTTCGTTTACCATGGCCAGGACCTCCGCCTGGTTCAGGTAGATGTAGGGGGACTTCCAATCGCCGGGCAGGGTGGCAAAATCGATGTTCTCCGCCCCCATGCCGATGGCCTCGCTTCCCAGCCAGACCAGGTTTCCCACGTTCAAATCTGTCTCCACGTACTGCTGGAAAATTTTCATAAAGCTGTCCAGCTTCGTCAGGTTCCCCACAGTGAGAGTCTGCTTGGCCACGGCCTTCAAGAAGTCCTGCTGGGTCTGCATCCGGCCGATGTCCTCGCTGCCGTAGCCGGAGCCGTCGTTGTTGTGGCGGAAGCGGACCACCTTCAATGCCTCCGCGCCGTTAAGGTGCCGCATGCCCTTGGAAAAATGGATGGACAGGTTCTGATAGGGGTCGTCGTAGTCCATGTTCACCGGGATGTAGAAGTCCACGCCGCCAATGGCGTCCACCAGCGCCTGAAAGGCCCGGAGGTTCACCAAAATGGTGTAATCCACAGGGATGCCCAGCTGTTCGGAGACCGTCTGGGCCATCAGCTCCATGCCGCCGGAGTTGTAGGCAAAGTTGATCTTCCGGTTCTTGCCGTTGATGATGGCCTTGGAATCCCGGGGGATGCTGACGCCGTAAATATGGTCGTTTTCCGCGTCCACGGCCACCAGGATGTTGGTGTCGCTGCCGCCGTTCCCGTCGTCCACACCGGAGACCAGAATGGTATAAAAGCCGGGCTTTCGCTCATAGTGGGAGCGCAGAGCCTCGGCCTCCTCGTCGGAGAGGTCCTCGGTAGGGACGGAGGTATCCGTCCTCTGGCTCATGACGGGTTCGTCTGTTTTCACCTCCGGGGGCCGGAAATAAACCCGGACAGTGGCGTAGGTCAGCGCAATCAACACCAGAAGCAGCAGCAGGGTAACTCCCCAGGGGCTGCGCTTCCGGCGGCGAAGTCGTGATGCCATGGAAACCTCCAGCGCGCCGCAGCGCGGCGCTGTCTTTCAAGTGAATTCGCGGGGACTGGGCTTGTCCAAAAAACGAGTCCGATTGACATAACATCCGTTTCATTATAAAACCGGAGCGAAAAAAAGACAAGAGAAAAAATAGCGGCGGAGCCGCTATTTTTCCTGTCAAAATGAAGCCATTTCTGTCATTTCCTACAAGCTGTTAAAAATATTTTCAGAAAATTCACAGCGAGTTCACAACTTGGTTCCGCCGTCTTCCGCCGGCTCCGCCGGAACCTCCTCCCCTGCCGCTATTCGCTCCAGCAGGGATTTCATATCCGCCAGCAGCTGGTTTTGATAGGACAGGGCACAGCGGATATAGTGCATCGCTGGCTCCGGTCCAGTAGAAGAGCCGCTCTCCGTCACCGGATGGCTCCAGCGGCGAACCTCTGGCTCCCAGCAGCCCGGTGTGCCCGGCCGGGGCGCGGTCCAAGCCGCGCCGGAATTCCGTTCGGCCGCCGGCCGCCGGGAGACGGGCACGGCCCGGGCCGGCCTCCCATCCGCCGGGTTCCGGCCGCCCGCCGGACTCCGGCCTCTGCCGTATTGACGATTTGCCATGATGGGGTTCCCTCCTCGCGCGGCCTCAGCTGCCGCGGTATTTTTTACGGGTGGCGATGCCGCCCCGGATATGCCGCTGGGCTTTGTTGACGTCCAGCACCTCTTTCACCTGCAAATACAGCGGACGGTTAAACAGGGGCAGCCGTTCGGAGATGTCCTTGTGGACCGTACTTTTGCTGATGCCGAACTTCTGCGCGGCGGCCCGGACTGTGGACCGGTTTTCTATAATGTAAAGGGCCAGGCGCTCCGCCCGTTCCTCCATGTTACCCTTCAAAACACCCTCACTCCCTGCCTCTTGTTGGTCCATCCTATGCGCCGTGGGAAGCGGATATGTTTCTAGATGTGGAAAGAACGGGCTTTCAAAGGAGTTTATGACTTCCCCGCCGCATAGAGGCCAAGTCTGCCGGGCGACGGAATTTTATCTTTTATTCATATTTACCTGTTGAACCCAGCGCGGTCTTTTTGTATAATAGAAAGGTCAAGCGTTGAGACTGAACAACAGGAGGCGAAGTTTTATGCGCAAAAATATCCCCTGCATTCCCCCCGTAGAGGAACGGGTCGAGCGGAAGATCTCCGCTGCAGCCAGCCTTTCTATGTGCGCTCTAACCGTGATTGCGCAAATCGCCACTTCCCTGCTGATCTCCCATTTTCTCAAGGAGTACTCCAGCTTTGTCTACGCGCTGCTGCTGATCATGGGCGCGCTGCTGGCCATCCGGGTCTATCAGCGCCCCGGCAGCCCCACTTATAAGCTGGTGTGGATGTGCCTGCTGCTGGCAATGCCGGTGTCCGGCATGATTCTCTTTTGCCTCTGGGGCGGAACCCATCAGGCCAAGCAGCTCAGCCTTCGAAAGGTCCCCCCCATCCCCTGCCGGGACAGTCAGCGCATGTCCAGCGAGACCAACCTGGCCCGCCTCCGGCGGCAATCTCCGGCCTGGGGCCGCCTGGCGGCGTACCTGGAAAAACGGGGCTTCCTGCTCTACCGGAACACCAGCGCCGTTTATTTTAAGGAGGGCGCAGACTTTTTCGAGGATCTGATTCAGCATTTGGAAAAGGCCGAGATTTATATTTTCATGGAGTACTACATTCTGGCGGAGGGCCAACTCTGGGACCGGATTTTTGCCGTACTGAAAGAGCGCGCCGCCGCCGGGGTGGAGATTCACATCACTTTCGACGATTTCGGCAACCTCACCCGCTTTTCCGACGAAACTCTCCAGGCCCTCCAGAACGCGGGAATCGAGGTAAAGGCATTCAACCCCGTCCACCGCTATATCAACCGCATCTATTTCAATTACCGGGACCACCGGAAAATCGCCGTCATCGACGGGCAGTACGCCTATACCGGCGGCATCAACATTGCCGACGAGTACGCGAACCTCATCGTCCGCTTCGGCCACTGGAAGGACAGCGCCGTGCGCATTGAGGGGGAGGGCGTCTGGGGCTTTGCCACCCAGTTCATGCAGATGTGGAAAATGATGGGCGGCACGTTCCACAACGAAGACGACTATTACCGTCCCCGCCACGAGGTGGAAAATGCCCCCGGCTGGTGCCAGCCCTTCACCGACGGGCCGCTGAACAACCCGGACAACCCCATTGAAGAGGTCTATTTGCAGCTCATCGCCTCGGCTCAGAAGATGCTGTACCTCACCACACCCTATTACGCTGTGGAGGAGTCCATGCAAAAGGCCCTGTGCATCGCCGCCGACGCGGGGGTGGACGTGCGGCTGTTCATCCCCGGCATACCAGACCACCACAAATTTACCTATATGGTGGCGGAAACCTATTGGGGAGAATTGCTGAGCCACGGCGTGAAGATCTACAAGTACACCCCCGGCTTCCTCCACGCCAAGAGCGTCATGGCAGACCGGGAGGTGGCCCTGGTCGGCAGCACGAATATGGACTACCGCACCTTCCAGCTTCACTACGAGTGCGGCGTGCTGCTGTACCACATGCCGATGGTGGAGGAGCTGCTGGAGGACCTGGACGGCATCCTGGCCCAGAGCGCGCCATACACCCTGGAGGATTGGAGCCGGCGGTCCTGGTTCCGGAAAATGTGCGCCTCGGTATTTAAATTGGGGGCAATCTGGCTGTAATGGTGCTGTGAAAAACCACCAAGCAGCAGAGTCTAATCAGGCCCCGGCTTTCGTGTTTCCGGAGCGCGTCCCGCCCGGCGTTTTCGGGCGTTTGAACGGACTCCCCGGAATCCGGCGCAATCAAAAAATCACTCTCCCGGAGGCTTCCCATGTCCCGTGACCTCACTCCCCAGGAGGCTGCCGAGCGCAGCCTCATCAAAACTTACCGAAAATCCCTCTGGAATCCCTTCATTGCCGCCGTAAAGCGCTATGAACTGGTGTCCCCCGGGGATCATATCGCCGTCTGCATCTCCGGCGGAAAGGACTCCATGGTCCTGGCCAAACTGATGCAGGAGCTGCAAAGGCACACGGACCGTCCCTTTGATCTGACCTTTCTCGTCATGGACCCTGGCTACAATCCCGCCAACCGCCATCTCATTGAGGACAACGCCCGGCGGCTGGGCATCCCCATCACCGTCTTTTGCAGCGACATCTTTGATGTCACCGTCCAGGTGGACAAGAACCCCTGCTACCTCTGCGCCCGGATGCGGCGGGGCTGTCTCTATGCTAAGGCTCAGGAGCTGGGCTGCACGAAAATTGCCCTGGGGCACCACTTCTCCGATGTCGTTGAGACCACTCTTCTGGGCCTGTTTTATGGTGCACAGCTCCAGGCCATGCCCCCCAAGCTCCGCAGCAAGAACTTCCCCGGCATGGAACTGATCCGCCCCCTCTACTGCGTCCACGAGGACGCTATTATCCGCTGGCGGGACTATAACGGCCTCCGTTTTCTTCAGTGCGCCTGCCGCTTCACCGAGGCCCGGGACGCCTCCGGCGACGGTGTGGGCGAGAGCAAGCGCCAGGAAGTCAAGCTCCTTCTGCGGGAGCTGAAAAAGGGCAATCCCAACATTGAAAAAAGCATTTTCCGGGCCATCCACGGTGTTCAGCTGGACACCTTCCCCGGTTTCAAGTATCGGGGATCGGCCTATCATTTTACCGATCTATACAATAGCTCCCCGTTTTCCGGCGGAGCGGATGCGTAAGGGAGGAACACCACATGGATTTCTATCGCTGTGAAAATCCGGACTGCGGCTTTGTGGCCGAGGAAGAGCCGGATGTCTGCCCCCGCTGCGGGGGAACCTTCTTCGTTTCCCTGGCGGAGGAGGAGATGAGCGCCGGAGACTGGGTCAGCCTTGGCAACCAGGCTGTGGATGAAAGGCGGAATATGGACGCCTTGGCCAGCTATCAGCGGGCAGCTGCCCAGGGAGACCCCCTGGGGCTGACGAACTTAGGCTGGTGCCTGGAGGCCGGCATCGGCGTCCAGGCAGATCCGACCCAGGCCGTGATGCTTTACGCCCAGGCGGCGGAGCAGGAGTACATGCCCGCGCTGACGAATTTGGGCTATTGCTATACATACGGCATCGGCGTGGAAACCGACTACGGCAAGGCCTTGAAGTGCTTTCGCCGGGGTGCGGAGCAGGGGTTTCCCCGGGCGCAGTTCCTCCTGGCCGAGGCTTACCGCCGGGGGTACGGCGCTGAGCAAAACGAAGAGGAGGCCGCGAAGTGGTATCAGTCTGCGGCCTGGCTGGGCTATCCCGGCGCCCAGACGGAGCTGGGCCGCTGTCTGGAATTCGGCGCAGGGGTGGAACAGGACTTGGAGCAGGCCGTGAAATGGTACTCCGCCGCCGCCGAGCAGGGCAACGCCCCCGGCATGTGCTGCCTGGGCTTCATGTACGAGTCCGGCCGGGGCGTGGAGCAGAGCTGGGAGCAGGCGGTGGAGTGGTACCGCAAGGCAGCTGAAAAAGGCTATCCCCGGGCCCAGTGCAACCTGGCCTGGTGCTATGAGAACGGGCAGGGGGTGAAGCGGGACTTCGCCGCCGCCGTCCAGCTCTATCAGGCCGCGGCGGATCAGGAGTACCCCCGTGGCCAGCTTTGCATGGGCCTTTGCTGCGAGCGGGGCCGGGGCGTTCCCCTGGACAAGAACGCCGCCGCGGAATGGTACCGCAAGGCAGCCGAACAGGGTGACGAGGACGGCATGTGCTGCCTGGGCTTTCTCTATGAGACCGGGGAGGGTGTGGAGCAGAGCTGGGAAGAAGCCGTGGCGTGGTACCGAAAATCCGCAGAAGCGGGGCTTCCCCGGGGCATGTGCAATCTGGCCTGGTGCTATGAGCACGGCAAGGGCTTGGAGAAGAACCCCGAGGAGTCCTTCGCCTGGTATCAGCGGGCGGCAGATCTGGAAGACGTCCGGGGTATGTTCAGCGTGGCCCGGGCCTATGACTACGGCATCGGCGTGAAACAAAACGCCAAAAGCGCCGCCGCTTGGTATCAAAAAGCGGCGGATGCCGGCTCCGCCCCGGCCGCCTGCGACCTGGGCGTGTGCTACGAGCGGGGGGAAGGCGTGCCTCAGAGCTTTGAAAAGGCGGTGGAGCTTTACCGCAGGGCTGCCGAGATGGGCAACGCCCCGGGGCAGTGCAACCTGGGCTATATGTATGAGCTGGGCCGGGGCGTGGAGCAAAGCTGGGAGGAAGCCGTGAAGTGGTACAGCGCCTCCGCCCAGCAGGGCTTCCCCCGGGCCCAGTGCAACCTGGCCTGGTGCTATGAAAACGGCAAGGGCGTGGAGGCCAATCCGGCCCGAGCCGCCCACTGGTACCGTAGAGCCGCCGAACAAGAAGAACCCCGGGGCATGTTCTGCCTGGGCATCTGCTATAAGTACGGCAAAGGCGTGGAGCAGGACGACAAGGAGGCGTTCCAGTGGTATCAGCGGGCGGTGGACGCGGGCTATGTCCGGGCGCTGTGCAACCTAGGCATCTGCTACGAGTTTGGCGAGGGCGTGGAGATCAGCCTGGAGCAGGCAGTGGACTGCTACCGCCGTGCGGCGGAGCAAAACGACCCTGTCGGCCAGTGTAATTTGGCCTATATGTATGAGACAGGCCGGGGCGTTGGACAAAGCTACGGAGAGGCTGCCCGGCTCTACCGGCTCTCCGCTGATGCGGGTTATCCCCGCGCCATGTGCAACTACGGCTATTGCCTTGAAGCGGGCCGAGGCGTAGGGAAAGACCTGGCCGCCGCCGCGGAGTGGTACCGCAAGGCCGCCGCGGCCGGGGACCGGACCGCCGCATGCAACCTGGGTTATCTTTACGAAACCGGCGAGGGCGTGGAGCAGAGTTGGGACCAGGCCGTCACCTGGTACCGCCAGGCGGCGGAGCAGGGCGAGGCCAGAGGGCAGTACCTCCTGGGCTGGTGCTATGAGCACGGCAAGGGCGTCCCCCCCAGTGTGGAGCAGGCAAAGCAGCTCTACGAAGCCTCGGCCAAGCAGGATTACAAACATGCGGCCGAGGCGCTGGAGCGCCTGAAAAACGGCCCTGGACCGGAGTCCGGCAAGCCCGGCCGGGGCGGAAAAAAGCCGCCGGAAAAGAAGCGCCCGGAAAAGGGCGGCTTCCTAAAGGGCCTGTTCGACCACCTCAAATAAATGTCAAGCAATGCCTGGGACATTCCCAGGCGTTGTTTTTTGCCTTGCCCATATATTTTTGAAAAAGGTCTTGACATTTTCGAAAAATGTGCTATTGTATTAATTGCATAAGACAATAGCACAGCCACAGGAGGTGCGCATCATGCAATGGCAATTTTCAAACGACGCCCCCATCTACGCCCAGCTGATCCAGCAGGTAAAGGTGGGCATCGTCACCGGCGCCTTCCCTCCGGGGGAGCGATTGCCCTCGGTGCGGGATCTGGCCACGGAGGCCGGGGTAAACCCCAACACCATGCAGCGGGCGCTGGCCGAGCTGGAGCGGGATGGCCTGGTCTACAGCCAGCGGACCGCGGGAAGATTTGTGACGGAGGACAACACCATGATCAACGCGGCGAAGAAAAGCCTTGCCAAACGGCACGTGAAGAGCTTTTTGGAGGCCATGCTCCGGCTGGGCTTCCAGCGGGAGGAAATCATCAGCCTGATTGAGCAGGAATTGGGAGAGGAGGAAGCAAACCATGCCGGTACTTGAGTGCAAGGGCCTGACAAAACGCTTCGGCCGGGTCACGGCCCTGGACGAGGCAGCCTTTTCCATCGAGCCGGGCCGCATTGTGGGCCTGCCGGGACCTAACGGCAGCGGGAAGACCACGCTGATCAAGCTGGCCAACGGCCTGCTGACCCCGGACGGGGGGTATATTGCCATCTGCGGCTTCGCCCCGGGGCGGGAGAGCCACGCCCTGGTGAGTTACCTTCCGGAGCGGACGGCTATCCCCGTCTGGATGACGGCCAGGCAGCTGATGGACTTTTACTGTGATTTTTATCGGGACTTCCGCCGGGACGCGGCGGAGGAGATGCTGGCCCACCTGAACATCCACCCGCACCAGTCCATCAAGCAGATGTCCAAGGGCACCCGGGAAAAGGTGCAGCTCATCATGGTGATGAGCCGCGCGGCGAAGCTGTACCTGCTGGATGAACCCATCGGCGGCGTGGACCCCGCCACCCGGGACTATATTCTCTCCACCATTATCGGCAACTACAACCCCGAGGCGGCGGTGTTGATCTCCACCCACCTGATTGCCGACGTGGAAAAGGTGCTGGACGAGGTCATTTTCATCAATCAGGGCCGCGTTATGCTGCAATCCACCGTGGATGATATCCGGGAGGAAAAGGGCATGAGTGTGGACGCCCTGTTCCGGGAGGTGTTCAAATGCTGAGGAAACTGCTGAAGCACGAGTTTCGTGCCACGGGGCGGATCATGCTGCCCATGTACCTGGTGCTGCTGGTGACGGCCATCGGCTCCAATCTCGCGGGCCGGGGGATGCTGGACCGTCCCTCCAGGATCCTGAACATTCTGGCCGTGCTGATCGTCATAGCCTTTGCCTCCGCCATCTGCGGCGTGCTACTGATGTCCTTTGCGCTGATGATCCAGCGCTTTTACAAAAACCTTCTCCAGGACGAGGGATACCTGATGTTCACCCTTCCCGTCTCCGTCCACCAGCACATCTGGTCGAAGCTCATCGTCGCCGCCGTGTGGTTCGCGGTCACGATTCTGGCCATCATCGCCGCCAGTTTGATTGTAGCCTATGACGTGGGTTTTCTGCGGGAAATGCTGGACTTTTTCCGCTATTTCTTCGAGGGCCTCCAGAAGCTGAAAATCAGCGAGGCCCTTAACGGCACCGTCTATCTGGTGGAATTTGCCGTCTTAATGTTTTTGTCCCTGGCGGCCTTCTCCCTTCAGTTCTACGCGGCCCTGGCGGCAGGGCACAGCCGGGCCAATCACAAGATGGTCTGGTCCGTGGTCTGGTTCTTTGGCTTCCAGTTTGTGCTGCAGATGGCGATGAGTTCGATTTTCGTTATGCTGGATAAGCTGGGAGTTTCCAACTTCCTGAACATCATCGATTGGAACCCCTCGGTGACGGCGGCCATTCACGTAGGACTGCTAATGGCCATTGGGTGCGTAATCGTCTATGGTGCGATTTTTTACGCCGTCACCACATTCTTCTTGAAAAAGCACCTGAACCTGGAGTAAACTGTTCCATAATGAAATTCATTATGGAGGTACCCCATGCTGATCGCCGATACGCTTCTCTTAAATCAGGCTCACGCCCTGTTGATGACCTTTCTGGTGGCCATGGTGCCGGTCATTGAGCTTCGGGGAGCCATTCCCGCCGGTATTGCCGCGGGACTGCCGCCCGCTGTTGCCTGTGCCGCCGCCATTGCGGGCAACCTACTGCCCGTGCCGTTCATCATGCTGCTGGCCCGCCGGATTTTTGACTGGCTCCGGGGTGCTCCCTTTTTCGGTCCGAAGATTATCTGGCTGGAGCGCCGCGCCCATCTCAAGGGCCGCCTAGTACGAAAGTACCGCCTTGCGGGCCTGGTAGTCCTGGTGGGGATTCCCCTACCGGGGACAGGGGCCTGGACCGGGGCGCTGGTGGCTTCCCTGCTGGACATCCGCCTGCGCCATGCGCTGCCTGCGATTTTTCTGGGGCTGATCATCGCCGCGGGGATTACCACAGCCATTACGCTGGGCTTGTTCGGCCTACTGATTTGATGATGATAATAAGGAGTACATGATGAAACAACTTGCAATACTTTGCGCCTTGGCCTTGAGTATATCTTTGCTGTCTGGCTGTATGCCCGGCATTGTGGTGTCCTCCCCAAAGGACGAGGAATTTCAAAAGGAATTCCAGGAGGACTGGGAGGAGTCTATGGAGGATTTGAAGGGCGCCTGGGACCACCGGGACAGCGACGGCGTTGAAAAAGACCACTACTGGAAGATTTTAGACCTATCGGATCAAGAGGCCGGAACCGTCCAAGAGGCCGGAACCGTCACGGACGAAGAACAGGTCAAGGCCCTGGATGATCTTCTCAGCGACGACGGCAGCTGGGAGCTGCGCCATGTAGAGGACCCCGGTGACCCTGCTTACAGCTATGTCTACTGCCAGCAGGAGACCTTAAAGGCGGGCCAGGACCCCGAGGACCGGGAGTATGAAGAGTTAATACGCTTCACCATCTCTGCCGAAGAGGACGTGGTGACCATGGTGATTCTGGAGGAGCTTCCCTCTCTGCTGAACGTGGATTTGGGGGATTTCCTGACCTTCACCATGGCTGTCCCGGCGGAGACAGCGGAGGCCCTCCGGAACCCGGGCCGGTTTTTGGAATAATTCACAAGGGCGCGCCGCTTTGGCGTGCCCTTCTTATCACCGTCAAACTCTTGACAAACTGTGGAAATTGCGGTAGATTAGCCTTGCAAAACGATTACTTTCCAAGGAGGAGAAGCTACATGCATTGTGTACGTAATATTACCTCGGATGTCCGTTTGATCGGCGGGTCCGACCGCCGCCTGTCCCTGTTTGAGAATGTCTTTCCCGTTCCCCGGGGCGTCAGCTATAACGCCTACTTGGTGCTGGATGAAAAGACGGTACTGCTGGACACGGCGGACAGCGCCGTGGGTGCTCATTTTTATGAAAACCTGGAGCATGCTCTCCAGGGCCGCCCTCTGGACTATATCATCGTCAATCACATGGAGCCAGACCACTGCTCCACCCTGGGCGCGGTGCTTCGCACCTATCCTGATGCCCAGGTCGTTGCCAGCGCCAAGGCCATCTCCATGATCGGCCAGTTTTTTGAGGCGGACATCTCCGGCCGCTGTATGACGGTGAAGGAGGGAGACACTCTCTCCACCGGCCGTCATACCTTCACCTTTGTCATGGCCCCCATGGTCCACTGGCCGGAGGTCATGGTCACCTATGACACAACAGACAAGGTCCTGTTCTCCGCCGACGCCTTCGGCACCTTCGGCGCGCTGGACGGAAACGTCTTTGCCGACGAGGTACCCTTTGAAACGGAGTGGCTTCCCGACGCCCGGCGGTATTATACCAACATCGTGGGCAAATACGGCGCCCAGGTCCAGACCCTGCTGAAAAAGGCGGCAGGCCTGGAAATCCGCATGATCTGCCCCCTCCACGGCCCCATCTGGCGGGAGAACATCGCCTGGTTCGTGGAGAAGTACCAGCGCTGGAGCACTTACACCCCCGAAGACCGGACGGTGGCCATCTTCTGCGGCTCCATCTACGGCAACACGGAAAACGCCGCGGAAATCCTCGCCGCCCTCCTGGCGGATAAGGGCGTGAAGGACGTGCGCCTCTACGACGTGTCCCACACCCACGTCTCAGAGCTGGTGGCCGAGGCCTTCCGGTGCAGCCACCTGGTGTTTGCCGCCGCCACGTACAACGGCGAGATTTACACCCCTATGGACAACTTCCTCCGGGACCTGAAGTCCCACGGCCTGCGGAACCGGACAGCGGCCCTGATCGAAAACGGCACTTGGGCGCCCCAGTCCGGCAAACAGATGGGCGAGCTTCTGGGTTCCATGAAGGACATCACCGTGCTGGACTGCACGGTGAGCCTGAAATCCTCCGTCAAAGAAGCCCAGCGCCAGGCCCTGGAATCCCTGGCGGACGCTCTGGCCTCCTCGCTTTTCTCCAAAGAAGCGTAAGCGGACCCGCCCTTCCCGCCCGGGCAATGCCCAGGCCGAAGCCGCAGCAGCGAATAACAAAACTCCCCACTTCGCTTTTGTGTTCCTTATATCAAAAATACCCTTGTGATTCCCGTTCCTACAGGGGCGGGAACACGAAAAGGAATTGGGACCAACAAAAAAGGGACTGGCCTGGGTGCTCCAAGCCAGTCCTTCTTTTTCTTGGTTGCCGTCGCTCCGGCCCGGAGTGCAGCCAGGCCATCAGAGCGAGCGAACGTCCTTTTAGTTCCCTTCCTTTCAAAAAAAAGGAACTAATCGACAATATCGACAGAGACCTTGATCCCCTCACGCTGGGCGCGGGAACGGATCACAGTCCGGATCTCCTTGGCGATGCGGCCCTGCCGCCCGATGACCTTCCCCATGTCCTCGGGGGCCACGCGCAGCTCCAGGGTCAGCTCCTGACTTCCCTGAGTCTCTGTAACGGAGACCTGGTCAGGGTTGTCGACCAGGTTTCTGGCAATGTAGAGCAGCAAGTCCTTCATGCTCCGCCCCCCGGATCAGAGGAGGTCCACTTTTTTCAGCAGAACCCGGACGGTATCGGTGGGCTGAGCGCCGGACTTGATCCAAGTCTGTGCGCGCTCGACATCGATGTTGATGGCGGCAGGGGAGACACAGGGGTTGTACGTACCGATCTCCTCAATAAAACGGCCGTCACGGGGGAAGCGGGAATCCGCCACCACGACGCGGTAAAAGGGCGCCTTCTTCGCGCCCATGCGGCGCAGTCTGATCTTAACCATGCTGTTGTACCTCCAAATATTTTGATTTTTAATTTATATTTCACCTGGAAAGGTTGAAATCACACCAAATCTGAGGAAACTACTCTACCGAAAGCGCTTTTTTCGCCCGAAGCCATGGAGCCGGGGATTTTTCATGCCGCCCATCTTAGGCGTCCATCCCTTGCTCATCTGTTTTGTGAGCTGCTGCATCATGTCAAACTGCTTCAAGAGGCGGTTCACATCCACCACCTCCAGCCCGCAGCCGGCGGCGATGCGCTTTTTCCGGCTGGCGTTGAGGATCTGAGGATTTTCCCGCTCCAGGGGGGTCATGGAGAGGATGATAGCCTCAGTCCGGGACATGGCCTTTTCGTCAATGGAGGCCCCCTGCATCTGCTTGCCCAGGTTACCGGGCATCATACCCAAGAGCTGACTCAAGTCCCCCATATTTTTCAGCTGCTGAAGCTGGTCGTAGTAATCCTGAAGGGTAAAGCGGTTCTTCCGCAGCTTCTCCTCCAGCTTGGCAGCCTGCTTTTCATCGTAAGCCTGCTCCGCCTTCTCGATGAAGGAGAGCATATCGCCCATCCCCAGGATGCGGGAGGCCATGCGGTCGGGATGGAAGGGTTCAATCATATCCAGCTTTTCGCCGGTGCCTGCAAACTTGATAGGCTTTCCGGTGGCTGCCCGGATGGAGAGGGCCGCGCCGCCCCGGGCGTCGCCATCCAACTTGGTGAGGATGACGCCGTCGATGCCCAGCGCCTCATCAAAGGCGGAGGCAGCGTTCACCGCGTCCTGGCCGGTCATGGCGTCGACCACCAGCAAAATCTCGTTTGGATGGACGGCGGCCTTCATCCGCTTCAGCTCGTCCATCAGCTTCTCATCCACATGGAGCCGGCCGGCGGTATCCAGGAAAACCATGTCGTTCCCGTGGTCTCGGGCGTGGCGGATTGCATTCGTGGCGATTTCCACCGGGTCCCCCTGGCCCTCCTCGAAAACCGGAAGCTCCATCTGTCCGCCGACGACCTTCAGCTGCTCAATGGCGGCGGGGCGGTAGACATCGCAGGCGGCCAGCAGAGGGCGCTTCTGGTACTGCCGCCGCATCAGACCGCCCAGCTTGGCAGTGGTTGTGGTCTTGCCCGCGCCCTGGAGGCCCACCATCATCACCACCGTAGGTCCGCTGTTGGCCATCGTGATCCGGGCGCTGGCGCCGCCCATCAGGCCCGTCAGCTCCTCGTTGACGATCTTCACCACCTGCTGGGCCGGGGTAAGGCTGTCCAGCACGTCGGAGCCGACCGCCCGCTCGGTAACGGCCGCCACGAACTCCTTGACCACCTTATAGCTGACGTCGGCCTCCAAAAGGGCCAGGCGGACCTCCCGCATAGCCTCCCGGACGTCGTTTTCCGTCAGGCGGCCCTTGCCCCGGAGCCGCTTAAAGGCGGCGTTTAACTTTTCGGTCAATCCTTCAAATGCCATAATTCATTCCTTCAAGGCAGCGGTTTCCCGGCGGATGCGCTCCGCCAGCTCCCCAAGGCGCCGGTCCTCATACTGCCGGTAATTCAGCGTGGCGATTTCCCCGGCGGCCTCGTCAATGGCGTCCAAGTGAGCGTTTCGGGCGAGGAAACGTTTAATAATGCCGGTTTTATCCTCCACCTCCTGCATGGCGGACTCCGCCCGGACGATTACATCCCGGACGCCCTGGCGGGAGATACCGGCGTTCTCGGCGATCTCTGCCAGCGAGAAGTCCTCATTATAATAGAGGTCGAAGAACTCCTTCTGCCGGGGGGTGAGAAGTTCTCCATAGAAGTCAAAGAGCATCGTCATGCGATAGGTCTGATTCTTCAAAGGACCTCCCCCTTCCGCCATGTAAAGCTCCATTGCTTTACAACGCATTTTAGTTTACAAGAACCTCGGCCAATTGTCAAGAGGAAATTTGGAAAATCCCTTTTGAAAAACATGTTGCCGCCTGAAAACCCCGTCAATTTGATGCAAGCGCTATGAAGACATATGAACTCAACGGCAAAATCAGAGCGATAAATTTGCCAAGCAATTCATGGCAAGCAACTCCATCATGCCGATGAAGGGAAGAATTATAGGCCTTTATCGGCACGAACGGTATAAAGGACGCAATAGCGGCTCATTCACCAAAGGTCCTTCTAAATCGGAAAATCTGAGTAGGAAACGCGCGTTATGGCCTCTTTGCCTCTCTGGAATCTGCATTTCACCGCCTGCCGTCTTTCCGGGACAAGAAATCTTATAAATTTTGGGCAGATTGTTTTAAATGTCCGTCTATTTCTTATGCTATTTATGTATTGCTTTCCAGAAAACGAACGATTATAATAAAAAGGCATTTGGGCAAACGTTTGCCAAGCGGACGGCGGCCTGCGCCGCCCGGCGGACGCAAAGAAAACGGAGGAATGAAAATGAGCAAAAAATACTGCTACCTGTTCACTGAAGGCAACGCGAATATGCGTGAGCTGCTGGGCGGCAAGGGCGCGAACCTGGCCGAAATGACCAACATCGGCCTGCCTGTTCCCCAGGGCTTCACCATCACCACCGAGGCTTGCACCCAGTATTACGAAGATGGCCAGAAGATCAACGACGAAATCTGCGCCGAGATCATGGAGTATATCACCAAGATGGAGGAGATCACCGGTAAGAAGTTCGGCGATCTCGAAAATCCCCTGCTGGTCTCTGTCCGCTCCGGCGCCCGGGCCTCCATGCCCGGCATGATGGATACCATCCTCAACCTGGGCCTCAATGAGGATGTGGTGGAGGTGCTGATCCGCAAATCCGGCAACCCCCGCTGGGCTTGGGACTGCTATCGCCGCTTTATCCAGATGTACTCGGACGTCGTCATGGAGGTGGGCAAGAAGTACTTTGAGCAGCTCATCGACCAGATGAAGGAGAAAAAGGGCGTCACCCAGGACGTGGACCTCACCGCTGAGGACCTGAAGGAGCTGGCCTCCCAGTTCAAGGCCGAGTATAAGAGCAAGCTGGGC
>JAAVYM010000018.1 GCA_022791135.1 Oscillibacter sp. | reverse complement strand
ATCTTCCGGTCGAGATTTTCCTCCTTCTGCTGCAGGCGGTTTTCCTGCCGCTGAAGGTCGGCCCGGCGTTCCTTGACTTCCTTTTCGTACTCGCTGCGGTTTTTCAGAATCTCTTCCTTAGCTTCCAACAACGCCTCGCGCTTCTTGGATTCCGCGCTTTTGATGGCCTCGTTGACAATGCGCTTTCCCTCTTCTTCGGCGCTGGAGATTTCTTTTTCAGAGACGTTCTTCCGATAGCGAATACCAAGCGGGAAGCAAATCACGCCGCCGACCACCAGACCGCAGAGGGCGGTGATGATGATCTGAATCACGGCTGATGATTCCTCCATTTCATTTGGTATTGCCGCGGGAAGCCCGCTTCCAAAACCGTCAACACGCCCGTACGGCGGAGGGGGTCCGCCCTCCATGGGCATGGGATATCCGCAGGCGGTATGGCCGCCGCGGCAATCAGGCATAGGGTTCTTCCGCCCGCGCCCCGAATGGGGGGCGTGTTCCCTTAGGGACGAAATGGCTTTTCGCCGTTGGGCATATTGCCAGTTTCCAAAACGGGACCCGCGAACAGGGTCGTGTTCGAAAACAACCGGAAGGCACCCCTTTGCCCTCCGACGGCAATCTGCCTTTAGTTTAAACTTTTACTGGACGGCTGTCAAGCAAAAACAGCAAACCGGCGGTGAAATCCACAGAAAAATTTGGCGGGATGGATAGAGAGCAGGCTGAAAAATCGTTTTCTAAGGGGGAGGAACGGGAGCGCTGCGCTGGAAAAAGCAAGGCAGAGACAAGCTCCGCGGTATCCGGATGGGCAGGCCGAACACACCTGGACCTGTTTTTCTAGAGCTGGGAACTCATGGGGCCAGGTCGATAAAGGCGGCGGCGGCGTAGCCGGTTTGTCCCTCGTAACGGACGACGTACCAGCCCTGCCACTCGCCGTAGACGGTGACAGAGGCACCGTTGGGGAGGTTGGCGATGACCTTTCCGGTGGGGGAGGGATAGCTCCGGAGATTCAGCGTGCCCCAGTTTACGGCCACCTGGCCTTCCCTGGGGTCCATGGGGTAAATAAAGGGCAGGCCGAAGAACTCGGTCAGCGCCCGGGCCAGCTGCTGGGCGATGGCATCCATGTGGCCCTCGATCCAGACGGCGTCGGACCAGTTGTCGTGGTAGCCGATTTCCACTAGCACCGCCGGCGCCCTGGACTGGGCTACCTCCCCCAGGGTGGTGGTGGAGCGGGTGGTGACCTTGCCGGGCAGGGGGTAGATCTTCCGCAGCTCCTGGGCAATCAGTTCTGCGGCCCGCTGGCCCTGGCGGCTGCCGGGGTAGTAAAAGGCGATGATGCCACGCTCCTCGCCGTAGCGGCCCTCCGGCGCGCCGTTGGAGTGCAGGGCCAGGTAGAGGTCGTAGGTTCCCTGGTTCGCCTCCCGGATGGAGGAGCCGGCGGTCATCTCAGGGCGGTTGCGCCGGTACTGAATGCCGTTGGAGCGGAGGTAGGGAATCAGAGCGTCCGCCAGAAGGTTCATGTTGTGCTCCTCAGAGCCGCTGCCGGTAACGTAGGAATTCCACTCCTGTGTGGAAGGACTCAGGTAAATGGTGGGCATGGGGATTCCTCCTTCTTAGCGGGGAAAGCGTTTCGGATGGGGGACAAGCTCCGTGGCAGGTCCCTGCGGTACGCTGGTTTCCCCTTCTTCTCAATGAATCCTATGGCAAAGGCAGCAAAAGTGTGCTACACTGAGGAAAAAAGCAGGAGGGCTGCCATCATGAAAGCAGAGCGCGCTTATCCCAGCGTCACCGTCACTCCAAAGGCCGAGGTTGCCATTCTCCGGGGGCACCCCTGGGTCTATGACGCGGAGGTGCTGTCCGCCGCCGGAACGCCGGAGAACGGTGGGCTGGTGGATGTGCTGGGCAGGAAGGGCCAGTACCTGGGCACCGGCTTTTTGTCCATGGAGTCGAAGATCCGGGTCCGGCTGCTGTCCCGCAACGCCAACGACCGGTTTGACGCCGCCTTTTGGGAGCGGAAGCTCCGCTGGGCCTGGGAGTACCGGAAAACCGTCATGGACCCTGCGGATTTGGACGCCTGCCGGGTGATCTTCGGAGAGGCGGACATGTTCCCGGGACTGACGGTGGACAAGTTTCACGACCTGCTCAGCGTGCAGGTGCTCTCCGTGGGCATGGAGCGGGTCAAGGAGCGGGTACTGCCGCTGCTGGTTCAGATTCTCCGGGAGGACGGGCAGGCCATCCGGGGGGTCTTTGAGCGCAATGACGCGGCCCTCCGGGAGAAGGAGGGCCTGGAAGCCTATAAAGGCTGGTTCCCTCTGCCGGGGGAGGCGGTTCCGGAGTCCCCCTTGACAGAGATCACGGAAAACGGTGTGAGGTATCTGGTAGATGTGGAAAACGGGCAGAAGACTGGCTTTTTTCTGGATCAAAAGTACAATCGCAGGGCGGTGAAGCGGCTGGCGAAGGGGAGAACGGTACTGGACTGTTTTACCCACACCGGTTCCTTCGCCTTGAATGCCGCCCTGGGCGGGGCGAAGCATGTGGACGCCGTGGATGTGTCGGCCTCCGCTGTGGAAATGGCCCGGTCCAATGCGGAGCGAAACGGGCTGGGCGGGGTGGTACAGTGCGCGGTGGCCAACGTGTTCGAGCTGCTGCCGGCCCTGGAGAAGGAGCCGGCTAAGTACGATTTTATCATTTTGGACCCGCCGGCTTTCACCAAGTCCCGGAAGACCGCTGCCAGCGCCATGACGGGATATAAGGAGATCAATTACCGGGCCATGAGACTGCTGCCCCGGGGTGGGTATCTGGCCACCTGTTCCTGCTCCCACTTCGCGGAGGAGGAGCGGTTTCGGGCCATGCTCCAGTCCGCCGCCAAGGATGCCGGGGTACGGCTGCGGCAGATCGAGGCCCGGCAGCAGAGCTGCGACCATCCCGTCTTGTGGGGAGTGGAGGAGACTAATTATTTGAAGTTTTATCTGTTCCAGGTGGTCTAAAAGAGGGGTTACGGGGTGCGGAAGATTGGAATATTGTGCGCCAGCGACACGGAGCTGGCCCCTTTTTTAGAGGAGATGACGGTTTTTCAAACGACCGAAAAGGCCATTGAAGTTTTACGAGGGAACGCTCCGGGGGATTCCGGCTGTGGCGGTATATAGCGGGGTGTGCAAGGTAAACGCTGCCGTGGCGGAGGATATTCTGACGGGATTCCACCCGTGGATGCCGTCCATTTACTTTTCCGCTGATGAGGGTTTGCTTTCTGCCGCCAGGCGGTATGCAGAAACCGCAGAGCATCCGATCCTCTTCGGGACAATCGCAACGGGAGAGCAGTTCGTGGAAGACGAAGTCCGGGAACGCATCCGCCAAAAGCATGCCCCCTTAGCGGTGGATATGGAAACGGCCGCCGCTGCCCATGTATGTTATGTGAACGGCGGCGGTACGGAGCATCAGCGATACGGAGGAGGACAGCGGCGCGGAGGCATTTGCGCGCAACTGCGAACGGGCCGCTGAAATCGCGGCGGAAGTCACAATGGGGCTGCTGAGGGTGTGGGTTTGAACTCAAAAAAATCTGGCGGTCCGCATCTCCCTCAGGTCCCCTGTTACCCGGAGAAACCACAGCGAGCAGACCAGATCCCCGGTGAAGGCCAGCAGGCAAAGGTACGTCACCGGCGGGGGAATTGCCGCCGCCAAAGTGGAGACGCCCGGCTGGACAAAGCGAACCGCCAGCGCCGCCAGCGGTCCCCAGGCCAGGGTAAAGGGCAGGCAGACCCGGCCACGAAGATTGCCGGGGACTTGGGTATAATCCCAAAACTGAACCCCCAGGAAGCGTTCCCCGGCCCAGTGATAGGCGTATTCCACCGCCGTCGCCGCCAAGGCGCCCCAGGCGGTCAGTCCTACCCAGCCCATGGGCGGCAGAGTTAGCACCGCCAGCATCCCCAGGCCGTACACCGGGCACAGGGGTAAAAGCAGCAGGCAGCGCCGCCGCCGCTCCTCTGATGCCGTGGCGGCGGCGAAAGCCAGCTCCACCAGCCAGCCGAGAAAGCTGTAAATCCAAAAATACCACAAGGCCATTGTATATCACCCCGGCTACAGTGTCCCCAGGGAGCGGGGCACTATTCCGGCCCTTGCGCTGGGAATGATTTCATGCTAGAATGGGGAAAAATACGGCGAAAGCCGCCGATTGGAAGGGGAGGATAGCAGTATGGATACTTGGGAGAGCCTGCGAGCGGAGTGCCTGAGCTGTAAAGGCTGTTCCCTTGCGCAGACCCGGAACAACGTGGTTTTCGGCGACGGCGCGGAGGATGCGGAGATTTTGCTGATCGGCGAGGGTCCCGGGCAGCATGAGGATGAACAGGGAAAGCCCTTCGTAGGCCGGGCAGGAAAGCTGCTGGACGAAATGCTGGAGATGGTGAACCTGGACCGGACGAAGGTCTACATCGCCAACATCGTCAAATGCCGCCCGCCCCAGAACCGGGATCCCCTGGGAGTGGAGCAGGACGCCTGCATTGACTGGCTCCGCCGCCAGACCGCGCTGTTGAAGCCGAAAATCATCGTCTGCCTGGGCCGCATTGCCGCCAAGGCCATTATCAAGGACGACTTTCGTATTACGCAGGAACACGGGCAATGGTTTGAGCGGGGAGGCATCCAGATGACCGCTATCTACCACCCGGCGGCACTGCTGCGGGACGTGCGCAAACGGCCGGAAACCTTTGATGATCTGAAGGCCATCCAGGCCAAGGCCCGGGAGCTGTGCGGGCATACGGAGCTTTGAGGTCCGGACAGGAGGAGGGTGTCTCCTCTTGTTTTTGAAAAATTGTAAACCAATTTTAAAACTACAGTTGACAAGCGAGAGGCTTTGCGGTATGCTAACAGGCAGGAAAGAAAAGGAGGAACCATTCATGCCTGAGCGTACCGCATCGAAGCTGCGGACCCGGGACCTGACCCTCATCGCGCTGTTTACCGCGTTGATGGCGGCCTGCGCCTGGATTACCGTGCCTGTACCCGCACCCTTTATTCAGTTTACTATGCAGACCTTTGCCGTTTTCGCGGCGTTGCTGACCCTGGGCGGGAAGCGGGGAACCTATGCCGTCACGGCCTATCTGCTGCTGGGCGCTGTGGGCGCGCCGGTATTCAGCAATTTCCGGGGCGGACTCGGCGTGCTGCTGGGAAATACCGGCGGCTACATTTTGGGCTTTTTCATCACGGCGCTGCTTTATTGGTTTATGACCGCCAAGCTGGGGGAATCCTTCCCGGTGAAGGTTGCCGCGGGCGTCCTGGGACTGGCGGCTGTCTACGCCTTTGGCACCGCATGGTATCTGGCTCTCTATGCCCGCACGGGAAGCCCGGTGGGGCTGATGACCGCCTTGGGTTACTGCGTGTTTCCCTTCATTTTCCCGGATTTGGTGAAGCTGGGGCTGGCTGCTCTGCTGGCCCAGAAGGTAGGAAAATACGTCCAGTAAAGCCCTCTCTTAAAAAAGCGGGAAGGGCCGGCGTCAATTGACGCCGGCCCTTCCCATTTAGAATTGGAGGCGCATGTCGTGCCAAACCGCTCCGCCGTGGGTGGATTTGGAAACGCCTTCGTTTTGAAAACCAAATTTCTCGTAATAGGAAAGTAGCTTTGCCTTGCAAGTCAGCACGCAGCCCTTCCGGCCCTGGGCTTTTGCGTCGGCGATTACCCGCTCCAGCAGCCGGGCTGCCCGGCCCTGCCGGCGGTAGGCCGGCAGGGTGTTGACGCCGAAGATCATCTGCCAGGCCCCGGCCTCGCTGTGGAGGGAGGCGTCAGCGTACATGGCATCCCGCAGAAAGGCTTCGTCGGTGACCAGGCCGTTGATGAAGCTGATGAGAAGGCCATCTTCCTCCAACAGCCAGAAGTGGTTGGGGTAAACAGCCAGGCGGTCCGCCAGGGCTTGTTTCGAGGCGGCCTCGGCAGGGGGGAAGCAGGCAGCCTCCACCGCCGCCAGGGCGGGCAGGTCCGCCGGAATGGCGGTACGGATGGTCATGGCGGCGTCCTCCTAACTGTGCCCGTGAAGGTACTGGTACTCCAAAAGCAGGCGTCCGGTGCTGTTGGAGAGGTTTTCAAACTGGTAGGGCTGGTCCGCCGCAAAGCGGAGGGCGTCCCGCTCCAGGAGGTGGAAGGTCTGACCCTCCGCCGTCAGGCTGACCGTGCCGGAAATCACCGTGGCATGGCAGATGCAGCCGGGAACGGAGGAGGCGGGGGCGTACCGCGCGCCGATATACAGGTCCAAAAAGCAGCTGGCCATATGGCAGACGGAGTCGTAGGGAAGGCTGGGCCGCAGGACCGTCCTGCCGCCGTCCATATGGTGGGGGCGGGTGTCCTGCACCCGGACCAAAATGGGGGAACCCTCCTCCGGTTTCGGGAGGTCCGGTTTCTCCGGGTCTAGTTTTTCCAGGCCCGGTTTTTCCGCCCGGCGGGGCATTACACCCTCGTCCGCAATGGGTTGCAGGCCGTCAAACAGGTCGTCCATAATGCCCTCCTCCATCTTCTCTCTCAGCGGGATAACATGCTACATACTACCTGTTTTGCCGGGATTTGTCAAGTCGGACCCGGCAGGCGGCCGGAAAGCCCCAAAGGGGCCTTATGAGGAAATGGGGACTGCCCGGCTGCTGGAGCTGCCTCCGGCGGTCAGGAGTAAAAGCGTAAGAAAACCGTAAGATTTTTGTCAATTCATTTGTAAGAAATGGCCTGTATACTCTCCTTAAATCCGGCCCTGCGCCGAACATAAGGAGGATACTATGAACTACAAACAGCTGAAGATTTTTGCCGTGTGCTGCATGGTGTTTGACCATACGGTCCGGATCGTTCCCCTGCACCAGATGCTTGCCCCCTTGGCGGACTTTTTGTGGAACAAGGGGTGTGGGGACCTTGCGGACTGGCTGCTGAGCGATTTCACATTTTATTTAATGTATATCGGGCGCCTGGCGGCTCCCATTTTCCTTTACTGCATCGCCCAGGGCTTTGCTCATACGTCCAGCGTCCGCCGCTACGTAGAACGCGTCCTCGTGACGGCGGTTCTTGCCCAGGTTCCCTATACGCTTTTTGATCTGGCGGAGGGCCGCATGTACGGGCTGGAGAGGGACTGGAGGGAGACGGGCTTGAATATCCTCTTTACACTGGCTATGGCCCTGTGCGTCCTGGCAGCCCACGAGGAGTTCAAGCGCCGGAAACTGGTTCTTCTAAGCCCTCTCGCCGTGGCGGCTGCCACATGGATCGCCGTGTATCTCGGCATGGAGGGCGGGCGGGGATATATTTTCCTGGTCTGGGTTTGTTACCTGACCCGAAACTGGCCGCGTTGGCAAAGAGCTTTGCTTTACCTCCCCGCCGTCATGCTGTCCAGGCTGGGGCTGATTTTGTGGGTTCTGGAGAGCATCGGAACGCCGGAGCTGTCCATGGTCTTGCGGAACTGCCTCCTGAACGTGCTGGGGAACTATTTCGGCATGCTGATTACCCTCCTGGACAACGGGGAGAAGGGGAGGGCCGGGAAGGGCTTTTCGCGTTTTTGCTACGCGTTTTACCCCGCCCATTTTGCCGTCTTGGCTCTGATCGGTTTCCTCCGGCCGCCTCTGGGGTGATTCAAAGCGGGAAATCCCTGGAAAAACAGGAAAATGAAAATCTTTTTGCCAAAAACGCTTGACGGCATTGAAATGCCGTGTTATAATCCCTACTTGCGCGGACCAAAGTCCGTGAATTTTGCTGTGCGCTTCTTCCAGATGAAGGAAGGGGCAGGAGGTTTGCCCTATGGAGCCAGGAAAGCGGGTCGTGGGCGTGAAGCAGTCCCGCAAGGCGATCCGGGAGGGGCGGGCCAGCCGGGTGTATCTTGCCAGCGACGCCGACCCGGCCCTGACCGAACCCATCGCGGCGGAATGCGCCGCCGCCGGAATCCCCGTAGAGGCCGGCCTGACCATGGCTCAGCTGGGACGGGCCTGCGGCATCGCCGTGGGAGCTTCCGCCGCGGCGGATTTGAAAGCCTGAGGTTTCTCAGGCGGAGAACTTTTTGATTTTTTCGGAATAGCCAACCGGCTTTCTGTAAAAAATAAACTTCAAAATATGAAAGAAAGGAGAAATTCAATGCCTACTTTTAACCAGCTGGTCCGGAAGGGAAGGGAGCAGGCTTCCTACAAGTCCACCTCTCCCGCATTGCAGTTCGGCCTGAACACCCTGAAGACGAAGACGACCAATCAGCCTTCTCCTCAGAAAAGAGGCGTCTGCACCGCCGTGAGAACCGCGACGCCCAAGAAGCCCAACTCCGCTCTGCGCAAGATCGCCCGTGTGCGCCTGACCAACGGCTACGAGGTCACCGCCTACATTCCCGGCGTGGGCCACTCCCTCCAGGAGCACTCCGTGGTCATGATCCGCGGCGGCCGTGTCAAGGACCTCCCCGGCGT
>JAAVYM010000017.1 GCA_022791135.1 Oscillibacter sp. | reverse complement strand
TAACTTCATTGGTGCGTTTGATTTTGAGGAAGCGCGGGAGCAATCCCAAACTGCCCAAGACAAAAATAATGCGAAA
This sequence comes from Oscillibacter sp., assembly GCA_022791135.1. Lineage (GTDB taxonomy): Bacteria > Bacillota > Clostridia > Oscillospirales > Oscillospiraceae > Oscillibacter. Next base: position 10,578 of record JAAVYM010000017.1, on the reverse strand, counting down.
GTCGGCGCAGCTTGACGCTACGCCGACCCTCGCTTAAAATGTTTTCTTACGTCACCGCCCCATTTGCGGCAGTCCTTTTTCCTATTAGAAGAAGTAACTATGTGAGAGCGGCGGCATACTGCCAGGTTTTTCTGGCTTCTAAGTGCAGCATTTGTGATGTTTTAAAATGTGAGGCAGGGGAGAAAAACACGAGCGGGCCAACGCGTTCAAAGGTGACAGCCCAGGCAGCGTCATGTTCCGTCTAATGACTATTTTATCGCTTTTCTATCCTGAACGCCGATCTCTATCCAACTGGATATCATTTGCTTACTTTTTCTCGGGGGGTGGGCACAGCGCCTCCTGGAAGCCGCCGGCACCTGAGGAGCAGACGTCGCCAGCGGCTGGGCTGTCCTCGCAGATGTAGAGGTTTGCCTGGACGCCTTCGACTTGCTCAGGATAGTTTGTGACGGCGTAGGTGTAGCGGGACACCTGTTTCCCGCAGCACTCGCGCAGATCAAAGCCCTGATCAAGCTGGAGTTCATTATAGGAAAGATACGGCTCCTCCAATTCCGCAGGCAGCAGGAATTGCAGTGTTTCAATGGGTTCCGGCTCCACCTCCCAGCCCAAGGACTGAAGGTAGGCAACCCTCTCTTCGTTGCTCGTTAGCTTGGGCAGGGGCGTTTCCGCCTCTCCCGGCGCCCGTCCCACCAGGAAAATCAGCGCCGCCATTACCACTCCAAAAAATATGACGGCGGCTGCCGCCCTCTTTCGTGAGAGTTTCGCAGTCCAAATCAGCATAGCAATCCCTCCTGACAGTTCCTTATTCATTTTCCGGAGAAAATATGATACAATAATACAAGCAATTGATTTGTCCCGCCAGCGGTGGGGGAAAGGAACGCCATGGAAAAGCAGCGGCTGGATAAAATCATCGCCTCTAGCGGTAAATGGTCCCGAAAGGAGGCCCGAGAGTTGGCCCGCCGGGGCCAGGTGACGGTAAATGGACTTTTCGTTCGAAGCGCCGAGGAAAAATATGACCCGGAGAAGGATGAAATCACCGTGGCTGGCGAGACCTTGGGTTACCGGCGATATACCTGGATCATGCTGAATAAGCCGGCCGGTTGTCTCTCCGCCACGGAAGACGGAAGGGGGAAAACCGTCCTGGATCTGCTGCCCCAGGAGCTTCAGCGTCAGAATCTCTTCCCGGTGGGCCGCCTGGACAAGGACACCGAGGGTCTGCTGCTGTTGACCAATGAAGGGGGCCTGGCCCATGCGCTGCTGTCGCCTAAACGGCATGTGGACAAGGTATACTACGCCCGGACGGCAGGGAGGCTGAGCGAGGAGGACTGCCGGGCCTTTGCCCAGGGGCTTAGCCTGGATGGTGGGCTTCAATGCCTGCCCGCAAAGCTTGAGATCTTGTCGGCAGGGGAGGAGAGCGAGGCCCGCATCACCTTACGGGAGGGTAAATATCATCAGGTGAAGCGGATGCTGGCCGCCAGGGGAAACCCGGTCGTGTATCTGGAGCGGATACAGATGGGACAGCTGCCCCTGGACCCCAGTCTTGCCAGGGGGGCTTTTCGCTTTTTGACTGAGGAGGAGATCAAAGAACTCCGCGCACTTGTGTAGTTCTTAGAAAAAGACCGAATACTCACCAAAAAGGGAATGAGTTTTTTGTGGAAAAAAGAAAAAACATCTTGCAATTTGGTGAAGTTGACGATATAATGTAAGTGTTTTATGAATTGCATGAATGCTTCCCCGGTATTTTAGGTGAGGAGGACGGCCATGTCTGGAAGAATTTATCAAAATGTGGTGCTGCAATTAAAGGAAAATACCGATCGCACGATTGGCGTTATGGATGGGGAAGGCGTGGTGATTGCCTGTAGCGAACTGTCCCTCATCGGGCAGCGCTGGACGGAGTATGTTCCGGTGGTGAACAACGCCGCCGGCGCGTTGATCTCCTCCGACGGGAAGACGTTCAAGGCGCTGAACGGCTGGGGAAACCAGTTTGATTATGCGGCCTTTGCCTTTGGGGAAAACGACGTCAGCAAGGCTGTTTGCTCCGTAGCGACAGTGGCGCTGAATGCTGCAAAGGCCTATTACGAGGAGAAGCATGACCGCGGGTCCTTCATCAAGGACATCATTTCCGATAATATCATGCTGGGCGATATCTACATGCGGGCCAAGGAGCTTCGGGTCACCGCCGACGTGGCCCGGGGGGTTTTCGTGGTCCGGGCGCTGAAGAAGGGAGAGTCCGTCCCCACGGACGTGGTCCAGGCCATGTTCCCCGACCGGCAGAATGACTTTGTTCTCAATATCGGGGACGGGGATGTGGTGCTGGTCCGTCAAATGCCCGAAGGGGCCGGTTTCCGGGAGCTGAATAAGATTGCCTCCTCCATTGAGGAGAGCCTCCGCTCCGGTACGGAGAGTACCGTCGTGGTAGGGATCGGCACCATTGCCACCCACCTGCGGGATTTGGCCAAGTCTTACAAAGAGGCGCAGATCTCCATCGACGTGGGAAAGGTCTTCGATACGGAGAAATATGTCATTAATTACGAAAATCTGGGTATTGGCCGCCTGATTTATCAGCTTCCCACTACACTGTGCGAGATGTTTTTGCAGGAGGTTTTTAAAAAGAATCCCATCGACGCCTTGGATAAGGAAACGCTGTTTACTATCCACCGCTTCTTTGAAAACAACCTGAACGTCTCCGAGACGGCCCGGAAACTCTTTGTCCATCGGAATACCCTGGTCTACCGGCTGGAGAAAATCAAAAAGCTGACGGGGCTGGATCTGCGGGAGTTCGATGACGCTATCACTTTTAAGGTGGCGCTGATGGTTAAAAAGTACCTGACCTCCCGGGGAATTGATTCCTAAAAAAGCTGGGCGGCGGACCTTTGTCCGCCGCTTTCTCATGCGCCAGCCCTTGACAGGAGGCAGCGGGTGTGGTAGAGTGCAATAGAAACTATTGCGATAGTTTGACGGTTTTTCACACTGGGCCTCATTGACGGGAACCGCTGGTTATGCTACAATAACAACCGAATTATGTCGACCGCCGGACCCAGGTCCTGTTTTCCGACACCAAATGGAGGCGACTATATGGTAGAATCAGAAAACGCCATCATCGAATTGAAAGACGTGGAAATGGAATATGACAACGGGACGAGAGCTATCCAGGGCATTTCCATGCGGATCAAACCCGGCGAATTTGTCTTTCTGGTGGGTCCATCCGGCTCCGGCAAGTCCACGATCATCAAGCTGCTCACCGGCGAGGTGGAACCCAGTGCGGGCCGGGTCCGGGTGAACGGCTTCTCCACCCGGAACATCTCCGAGCGGCAGATCCCCCTGATGCGCCGGACCCTAGGAGTCATCTTCCAGGATTTCCGTCTCATTGAGAAAAAGACCGTCTACGACAACCTGGCCTTTGTCATGCGGGCTGTGGGCGCTCCCGTCAAGGAAAGCCGCCAACGGATTCCCTATGTGCTGGAGCTGGTGGGGCTGGAGCAGAAGGCCTATAGCTATCCCAACGAACTCTCCGGCGGGGAGCAGCAGCGGGTGGCCATTGCCCGGGCCTTGGTGAACAATCCGGACACCATCATTGCCGACGAGCCTACCGGCAATCTGGACCCGGAGCGGTCCCTGGAGCTGATGGACTTGCTGGTGAAAATCAATGAGCTGGGTACCACCATGGTGGTGGTGACCCACGAAAAAGACCTGGTGGACCACTTTGGCAAGCGGGTGGTCACCATTGATTCCGGCCGGGTAATCAACGACAGCGTCGGCGGCTATGTGGGAGGACGCATTCATGGGTAAGCATAATTTTGGATACTTCGTCCATGAGGGGTTTTCCAACATGTTCAGCCACGGCTTTATGAGCTTTGCCGCCATCGGCATCACCGTGGCCTGCCTGCTGATTATGGGTACCTTTACCTTGGTGGCGGTGAATGCCAATCAGCAGCTGAAGGACCTGGAGCGGGAAAATGAGATGCTGGCCTTCGTGGAGGAGGACTATCAAAACCCCATGGATCTCCAGAAGAAGCTGGAGGCGATTCCCAATGTCACCTCTGCCGTATTCATCAGCCGTCAGCAGGCGATGGAGAGTTTTCTGGAAGAGTATCCTGACGAGGAGCTGTTTCGAGACTTGGATCCCAATATTCTGCGGGACCGGTTTGCCATCCGGATTGAGGATTTGGAGCGCATCTCTCAGACCAAAGAGGCGGTGGAGGATGTGAGCGGCATCGCCTATGCCAACGCCGCTGAGGAGGTGGCCGGGGGCTTCATCACCATCCGGAACGTGGCGACCGTGGTCTGCGTGGCGCTGATCGCCATTTTGTTTCTGGTGTCCGTGTTTATCATCTCCAACACCATCCGTCTTACTACCTTTGACCGGCGGGAGGAGATCGCCATCATGCGAATGGTTGGAGCTACCAACGCCTTTATTCGCTGGCCCTTTGTGTACGAGGGGTTTCTGTTGGGCTTTTTGGGCGCCTCCATCGCGTTTCTCATGCAGTGGGGGCTATACGAGGCGGTGGCCCAGGGTGTCAGCAATAACGATGCTTTGCAGCTCATCGACGTCATCTCGTTCCGGGAACTGTGGGCGCCAGTGGCAGGGTCTTTTGCAGCGGCGGGCATTTTCGTCGGCGTAGGGGGAAGTCTCTCTGCCATCCGGAAGTATTTGCAGGTCTGAGGAGGGTAGCATGGGAAAGCATCAAAATTTGAGGCGGTTCGGTCGGTCCGTGCTATTGCTGGCCCTGGCCCTTTGTCTGGTGTTGGCGGATTTGACTCCCGCCGCGGCGGTGACCCAGGCGGACATCGACAAGCTCAAAGGCGACGCCAAGGATCTTGCCCAAGAGAAGAAGGACATTCAGGCTCAGCTGGACAAGCTGTCCACGGATATCAGCAACACCATGGAGCGCAAGCGCCTGCTGGACGGCCAGATCAGCCTGACAGAGGACGAAATCGCCAACAAGGAAGAGGAGATCCGTGTTCTGGCGGACCTGATTGACCAGACGGCGGCAGAGCTGGCGGATGCCGAGGAGCGGGAAGCGGCTCAGTACGAACTCTTCTGCAAGCGGGTCCGGGCCATGGAGGAGCAGGGGAAGGTAGAGTACTGGTCCGTGCTGTTCCGGGCCAGCAGCTTCTCGGATCTTCTGGGGCGGCTGGACGTGGTCAACGAGATTATGGAGTACGACCAACGGGTGATTGACGATTTGAAGGCCCTTCAGCTTGCCACCGCTGAGAAAAAAGCGGAGCTGGAGGGACAAAAGGCCGCCTCGGAGGAGGCCAAGGCCGAATTGGAGGACAAGAAAAAGGACCTGGACCGGCGGCGGGAGGAGGCCAACGCCCTGGTAGCCAAACTCCAGCAGCAGAAAAAAGATCAGGAAAACGCTCTGGACGATCTCTCTGACGAGGAAGAGGCGGTCCAGGCCCGGATTAAAGCACTGATTAAAAAAATGGAAGAGGAGGAGGCGGCCCGCCGGGCTGCTCAGGGGCAATCTGCCCCTACGTCCAATCCCGGCGGCTACATCTGGCCGGTGAACAGCCGCTATATCAGCTCTGCCGTGGGCGGGCGGGTTTCCCCCGGCGGTATCGGCTCTACCGACCACAAGGGAACCGACATCGCCCGGGTGGGCTATAACAGCAGCGTTTACGCCGCCAAGGCGGGGCAGGTCATCATTTCCGAATACTCTTCAAGCTATGGGCATTATGTTGTTGTCTATCATGGCGCCGGCAATACCACGCTCTATGCCCATATGAGCAGCCGTAAGGTCAGCGTGGGCCAAACTGTGAAGCAGGGCGATGTTTTGGGGATTACCGGCTCCACCGGCCGATCCACCGGCCCCCACCTCCATTTCGAGGTCAAGGAGAACAACGTTATTATCGATCCGCTGTCCAAGGGCTACCTTACAGGCTATACCCTTTCTCCGACGGCATAATTTTGCCTCCCGCCCCATATCATGGGGCGGGAGGTAGTGCTTTTATGGTTGGTTTATTCGCGTGGACAGAACCCGGGCGGGGACGGCGGAGCGTGGGGCTGGAAGAGACCGGCGTCCTGCGGATGCGCGTTGTACGGGTGGATGTGGTAAGAAGCCCCTATTTGGCGCTCAGCCGCCGCCGGGTAGTGGCGGCGGGGAAAAAGCTGCACAAGCGGGGCGTAGTTCAAGCGGTGTTGCCGGAGGACTTTCCCTTTCAGGAGCAGCTGGAGCATTGCGGGCTGCGTCCGGTAAGTACCCTGGCTCTCCGCCGTGCCATTGCGGCGGACTGGGTGCGGTGGGGCCTGGCGGAGAGCGGCCGGCCAGCAGCCGGGGCGCGGGTGGCGGTGTCGGCGGCATCTTTGACAGGGGAGGTGGTCCGGACGGTGACGGAGCTGGCTCTGCGGCACCGCTATGTGTTGCTGGATCTGCCCTATGGGGGTGAGGAGCTTTGCCGCCAGCTCCGGCGGGAGTATGGGGTGTCGCTGCTTCTGGGACCTTCCAAGGAGCAGCTGGAGGGAGCGGAGGCCCTGGTGCTCTTCGACTTCCGGACGGACTTGACTCTGGGGAATCCAGTGGCATTACGGCTGTTTGACGAGAGCCAGGCCCTGCCGCCTTTGAGTCTGCCGCCACAGCTGGAGGAGCAGTTGCCTCAGGGCGCGGACCGGGGACAGTTGCTGGCCGCCCTCCGAGAAGCGGGGGTCCTCCGCAGAGAGCAGATTGTCCTGGGGAAGTAAGCCCTCCTCACGCCGCGTGGAGATGATTTTCCAAAAAGCCGTGCCAATCTCCTCGCTGCACCAATCTCCTCCGTAGAACTTTGTGTACTTCCGCCATATTTTGCGGCAATCCGCAAAGCACTCGGTTAAAGGCCCCGGACCCAAGCGGCGCGCTACGTTGTTGGCGGGCTGAAGCCCGGCCCTCCGCTTTGCTCTTGTCAGTTGTTCTTTCCTTTTTGTCATGCATTTGAAGGCTTCTACAGGTTTTTTAGGAAAATATTCAGCCGGGCAGTTCTCCGGTCTGGACAGCTGCCCGGTATACTGGGAGCTGGTGAAGCTTATTTCATCACCTTTTGCATGTGATATTGACCTTCCAGCCTGTTTTTGGGGTTATCAATCCGGATGATATGAAAGCCACATTTATTGACATAAAAATGGTGATTCCGGCTGGAGAAAATAGGGGTTTCTGTACTCCATGTCTTTGTATCGGGATATAATTTTTCAATGATACTCCACACCTTTGTGCCGATTCCTCGATTTTCATAGATGGGATCAATGAAGAAGTTTCCTAAGAAGTTGTTGCCGTCTTGCTGGATCCAAAGGATTACCCCGCCTATTAGAAGCCCGTCCAGTAGTATGCAATATGAGGAAGCATCTTTATGCAGTCCCCACTTTCTCAAAAAACTGCCGTCGTCATATCCATCCGGTCCGCCTTTTTCTTTTGCAAGATGGATTTTGGTGTCCTCGTCAAAAGCCCGCTCCATGATTTTCGCCAATTCCCTGATATGCGGCTCCTTGAATTGAATGAGTTCCAGCGCCATAGGATTGTCCTCCCGGTTTCGTCAATCTGGATTTGCCGCCTCATCTTATCACAGGCAGAGTCAAGATACAAGGCAGGGTTTATGAAATTGCCGGCTTCCAGGATCAGCGGCGCAAAGAGAACAAGAATGAAGCCGGAAGGTGTTGATGCATCTGAACACCGCCGATTTCACGAATTGCGGATTGAAGCGAAACGTTTGCCGTGATATAATTCAAAATGGCAAGTCGATTTTGGAGGATGAGGTTATGAAGAGAATTCCTGATGAGAAATGCGCGTCCATATGCGGCTTATTTTGTGGAGCATGCCCATCTTTTCCCGATGAATGTCAGGGCTGTTTGTCTGATTTTGTGCGCGAGGGATGCAAAGGCTGCGCCGATCACGGATTTTTGGACTGTGCGGTCAGTCACCATGTTACGCGCTGTTATGAGTGCGGGGAGTTTCCTTGCGCAAAACTAAAAGAGTTTGAATCAAACCCATTATCAAGGGAGTTTGTAATCATGCGAATGTGATTCCGGATTCTTTGCGTATGAAAGCGGTTGGAATTCCGCAGTGGGTCAGCGAAAAAATAAATGAGCACAGGTGTCCAAAATGCGGCAGGCTGATAAACTGGTTTGAAATGAGCAGACATGTTTGCAGTTGAGTCATGAAAGCTTCAGCTCATCGGGCGGTTATCTGTGGCGGATAACCGCCTACTTCGCTATTTTGTCAAGGGGAAAAAGTACAGGCATTGATCAACACGAAAGGAAAAAGGGAAGGAAGTATGGGAAGGCTTGACATCCGAGGGGGTATTCTATATAATATCATCTTGTAAAATTGCGAACTTGGGATTTTTCCCGGCGTGAAGCATAATGAAGAAAGGAACCACCCGACATGGCAAAAGAGTACAAAATGAGTCAGGCCCGTTACGACGAGCTGCAGGAGGAACTGAATTACCTGAAGACTACCCGTTCCGATGAGGTGGCGGAGCAGATCAAGGTTGCCCGTGGCTTCGGCGACCTCAGCGAGAACAGCGAGTACGATGAGGCCAAAAACGAACAGGGCAAGCTTTACTCCCATATTGCCGAGGTAGAGGAGGTCTTGCAGCACGCTGTCATCGTCGACGAGAGCAGCAACACCGACGTGGTGGCCATCGGCTGCAAGGTGACGGTGGCCGGAGCCGACGGGAAGGCCCTGCCGCCTTATTCCATCGTCGGCTCCCAGGAGTCTGACCCTATGCACGGTATCATTTCCGAGGAGTCCCCCTTCGGCAGGGCCTTAATCGGCGCAAAGGAAGGGGATACCGTCACCGTGGAGGCTCCCAGAGGCAGCATCCTCTACACGGTTTTGAAAATCGAGCGGTAAACCGCCGCTACAAAAGGAGAGAGAGCATGGCTGAACAGATGAAAAAGCCGGAGCTGGATCTGAGCCAGCAGACTAAGGTCCGCCGGGAGAAGCTGGCGGAGCTTCAGGCTGCAGGGGAGGACCCCTTTCAGCTGACCCGCTTCGACTGGGATACCACGTCCCAGCAGATCAAGGAGAACTTTGACGCGATGGAGGGCAGAGCCGTCAAGGTAGCCGGACGCCTGATGAGCAAGCGGGGCATGGGAAAGGTCAGCTTCTGCGATTTGCAGGACCGGGACGGCCGCATCCAACTCTATGCCCGTCAGGACGAGATGGATGAGGCGGTCTATAAAAAGTTTAAGAAGTTTGACATCGGCGACATCGTTGGGGTGGACGGCGAGGTCTTCCGTACCCAGCGGGGGGAGATGAGCGTCCGGGCGAAGAATATTACGCTGCTGAGTAAGTCCCTGCTGCCTTTGCCAGAGAAGTTCCACGGGCTTCAGGACAAGGAGCTTCGCTATCGCCAGCGCTATGTGGACCTGATGGTGAACCCGGATGTGAAACGGAATTTTTTGATTCGCTCCCAGTTCATCAAGTATATGCGCCGCTATCTGGATGAACGGGGATACATTGAGGTAGAGACTCCCGTCCTGAACACCCTGGCTGGGGGCGCTGCTGCCCGGCCCTTCGTAACCCATCACAATACGTTGGATATCGATATGTATATGCGCATCGCCACAGAGCTGCCCTTGAAGCGGCTGATCGTCGGCGGGATGGACCGGGTGTATGAGATCGGGCGCATTTTCCGAAATGAGGGTATGGACCCCAAGCACAATCCCGAATTTACTACGGTAGAGCTTTACCAGGCTTACACGGATTTTCACGGCATGATGGACGTGGTGGAAGGAATTCTGTCCGGTGCGGCAAAGGAGATTTTAGGCGGCTATCAGATGGAGTGGATGGGCCAGCAGGTGGATCTCACTCCGGGCTGGCGCCGCCTGACCATGATTGAAGCCGTAAAGGAGTATGCGGGCATTGATTTCGGAGAAATCTCCGGCGACAGCGAAGCGGTGGCCGCCGCCAAGAGCATTGGCGTGGAGCTGGCGGAGACGGCAGACAAGACCTGGGGCAATGCGCTGTACGCCTGTTTTGACGAGCGGGTGGAGGAGAAGCTGATTCAGCCTACCTTTATCACGATGTATCCTGTTGAGGTCTCCCCGCTGACGAAGCGGAGTCCGGCAGATTCCCGTTTGACCGAGCGCTTTGAGTTGTTTATTTGCCACAGCGAGCTGGCGAACGCTTACTCCGAGCTGAATGACCCCATTGACCAGCGCCGTCGTTTTGAAAAGCAGGCGGAGCTGCGAGACCGGGGCGACGACGAGACAGAAATGCTGGACGAGGATTTTCTTACCGCGCTGGAATACGGAATGCCGCCCACTGGCGGCATGGGTATTGGCGTAGACCGGGCGGTGATGCTGCTAACTGGGGCCGATACCATCCGGGATGTCATTTTGTTCCCCACCATGAAGCCGCTGGATTAAGAAAGCCCAGTGTTTTCAAATGTTTACGGTTAGAGGGAAGTAATTTCAGATTAGGCGGTATAGCCCCAATTACAAGGGCTGTACCGTCTTTTCGATTTCCTATGCGCCTTGCCGTTTCGGTTGTGTGACAGAAAGGAAATTGATTTCCCCTACAAAGTTGAAAACAATATCTACTTTCTGTACCCGTTTCCCGTTCACCTTTTCCGGCGCATGGACTATGATTTTTTTGATAAATT
>JAAVYM010000016.1 GCA_022791135.1 Oscillibacter sp. | reverse complement strand
GTTTTCTTCCACTCCTTCGGCACGTTCTCCAGCCGCCGCTGCTATGATCAGATCTACATGAGCGCGGCCTACGCGGGGCTGAGCGTGCGGGTGCTGGGCAGCGACGCCGGGGTGACGGCGGCGTTCAACGGCGGCACCCACGCTGTCTGAGAAGCATGTTAGATGTGAATGACCCAGCCTAACCTGAACAAATTGTTATCACTTGTTCAGATTAGGCTGGGTTGTTTTTTATGTGAGATGGCCCATTCGATGCTAAGCTTTTCTGGTGTTTCGCCCTTTCTTGATAATAGTATTTCAAAGGCCGTACTTCTCCGCGCTCAATAAAAGTAGATAAGTATTGGTACATTGTCTGTAAAAACTTTTTTCAGCATTCCCGGTAGTGTTGATTCAAATATGGAAAGTCAAAGTAATTCTTTTCAATAAACAGACATCCCACCGCATATTTGGCTAAAAGATCAGATGCGTCTGCTTGTCGCAAATGAATATTGTGCGGACGCAAAGCCAAAGGCTGGACGCAGAAACATCTGGCCCAGCTTGTAGACCTCACTCCCCGTTTCATCATGTATATCGAAAACAAAGGCCAGCAACCAGCCTGAACGCCTTTTATAAAATTGTCACCCTTTTGGATATTTCTGTAGATGAATTTTTGCCCGGACAAACACAATGGAGAGGATGAACGCCGGAAACACATTGACCGGATGTTGAACGGCATGGACGAAAAAGAACGAATCATCATGGAGAATACCGCAGAGGACATCCGTAAAGCCCGTGAAAGGCCGGAGACGTTGCTTATCATTCTTTAATCAGGCACACCCTCCATGGCATTCCTTTTGCTTGCTATAAGTTTTCCAGGAAATCCACAATAAATCCCAAAGCCGCTCCCAGGGCAACGGTGTGCTTCCGCAGGGCGCTGAGATGCAGACAATCCTTTGGAGCGAAGGGATTGCCCTGGTCCACATAGTCTTTCAGACGGCTCATATAGGGAGGCAGGAACTCCGAAAGAATACCCCCCAAGATTACATCGCAGTCCAGTACCATACGGATGTTGTTGACCCCGATGGCCAGATGCCGCAGCATATCGTCCCATAAGGCTATATACTCCGGGACACCTGTCTCCACTCCGGCAAAAAACGTCTCCAGAGAAACACCCAGATCCTTTTGAATCCGGCGAGTGGTGCAGTATGCCTCAAGGCAGCCCCGCTTTCCGCAGCTGCACGGGCGTCCCCCGGGTTCCACGCAGATATGTCCAAACTCCCCACTTTGCCTCCGGTCCCCCTCATAAGGCGTCCCGTCCACCAGCACCGCGCCGCCTACGCCGTTCTCCAGGGAGAGATAGGCGATGTTCCTGCGGCTGCTCCGCACAAACCACTCCGCATAGCCGCCGCAGCTTCCGTCATTTTCAATGTGGACCCGATAGGGGATATCCTTGGTCAATCCCTCCAGGGAGAGGTCTTCCAGCTCCAGAACCGGGGCGAACGTAAGCCGCCGGTCATCCTGGGAAATGATGCCGGGCAGGGCAATGCCCACACCCAGAAGGCAGTCCTGCTCCATGCCGTGCAAGAGCGCGGACAACTCCTGAAGCAGCAATCCCTCCAACTGGGAAAGGCTGGTATACGACATCAGCTTTCGCTCCTGGTAACGCATCTCCTGGAGCCGCAGATCTGCCAGTACCATCCGAAGGTGATTTTTGGAAATAGAAACGCCCGCGGCGAATCGGGCATCCGGAACGATGTCCAATCCCATGGCCTTCCGGCCGCCGGTGGAAAGGCTCTCGCCGGAATATTGAATCAAGCCCGCGTCCATCAGTTCCTTCAGGTGCTGATAGACTGTGGGCAGGCTCAGCTGGAGATCATGGGCAATCGTTTGCTTGGAGCAGAACGCCTTCGTTTTGTAGATATGCCGGTAGATGCCGCCCCGGGTCTGCCGGCGCCGTTCTGTAATGGTCGTTTCCAGTTCCATTTCCGTGCCCTCAACTTTTACAAAAGTCATTTACATATAACACGGGATATTCTACCACAATCCTGTAAGTAGTCAAACGGTTTTCAAAATGTTCCCACTGAAAATCATCAAAATTCACAAAAGGCAGGACTCTTTTTTTGCGTTTGGTAGAACTTGGCACCAATGCCCAAAAAGTAATTGACTTTTATTAAAGAGTTTTCTAAAATAAATTTCAAGAAGCGGGAGCTTCCAAAACCACCCTTCACTGGGAAGTAAGGAGAACAGATTATGAAAAAGTTTCTTGCAACTATCCTCGCGCTGACCATGATCTTGGCCCTGGCCGCCTGCGGCGGCAACGACAGCGGCTCCTCCAGCGCGCCCCCCGCAGACAGCGGCAGCCAGTCCAGCGAACCCGCCGCCTCCTCCGGCGGCAACGGCGACGCGAAAACCGTGGGTATCGCGATGCCCACCCAGTCCCTGGAGCGGTGGAATCGTGACGGCGCATATCTGGACGAACAATTCAAAGCCGCCGGCTATAACACCATCGTGACCTATTCCGACAATAAAAATGAGCAGCAGGTCAATGATATCCAGAACATGCTGGCCCAGGGCGTGGACCTGCTGATCATCGCCGCCATCGATGGCAACGCTCTGAACACCGTCATGAACGACGCCGGCGCCGCGGGAGTCCCCGTCATTGCCTATGACCGGCTGATCATGAACGATAACGCCTCCTACTACGTCTCCTTCGACAACTACACCGTCGGCAAGCTCCAGGGCGAATACGTGCGGGACGCCCTGGACCTGGACAACGCCGCCGGTCCCTTTAACATCGAGTTCACCGCCGGCGACCCCGCCGACAACAACGCCGGATACTTCTTTAACGGAGCTATGGACGTGCTGAAGCCCTACATCGAAAGCGGCAAACTGGTGGTTCCTTCCGGCCAGACCGAGTTCTCTGCTGTGGCGACCGACCAGTGGCAGACCGACGTGGCTCTGGACCGCGCCCAGAATGTGCTGGCCTCCTTCTACTCCGGCGGCGCTAAGCTGGACGCCTGGCTGTGCTCCAACGACTCCACCTCCCTGGGTGTTGCTCAGGCGGTCACCGCCGACTATGCCGGAGGCAACTCTGTCATCATCACCGGCCAGGACGGCGATGTGGCGAACCTGCGCAATATCAAGGACGGCGTACAGTCCATGACCGTGTACAAGGCCGTGGCCAACGAGGCCGTTGTCACCCTGGACCTGGCCAAGGCCATCCTGGATAGCGGCACCGCCGACGGCAGCCTGATTTCCGCCTCCGGCTGGGACTTCGCCTGCGACTATGACACCACCTCCTATCAGACCTCCGACGGCCACAACTGCCCCTCCTTCCTGCTGGTGCCCGACGTGGTCACCGCCGACAACATGGAAGAGAAGCTGGTTACTCCCGGCTACTATGTGGTGGGCGCCGACGGCTACCTGGAGGCCACCAACGGCTAAACATCACAACCCCCTGCGTAATCAAAGGATAACCGGCGGGCGGGGCAGTTCGCCCCGCCCGCTGTGTTTTTCCTGCATACTCTGAAAGGAGGAAGACTTCCTTGGCAAATACAATTCTGGAAATGAAGGGCATCACCAAGGAGTTCCCCGGCGTCAAGGCCTTGGACAATGTGAATCTGAAAGTTGAGGCCGGGGAGATTCATGCTCTGATCGGCGAGAACGGCGCGGGCAAATCCACGCTGATGAATGTGCTGTCCGGCACTTATCCCGTTGGAAGCTACTCCGGCGAGATCTATTATGAGGGAAAGCTGTGCCAGTTCAAGACCCAGCGGGACAGCGAGGCCCTGGGCATCGTCATTATCCACCAGGAGCTGGCGCTGATCCCCCTGCTCTCCATCGGGGAGAACATGTTCCTGGGCAACGAGATCAAAAACAAGCAGGGCTGTATTGATTGGGACAAGACCTACAGCGAGGCAGAGCGCCATATGCGGCAGGTCGGTCTGAACGAATCCGCCCAAACCCTGGTCAAGGACATCGGCACCGGCAAACAGCAGCTGGTGGAAATCGCTAAGGCTTTTTCCAAGAAGGTGAAGCTGCTGATCCTAGATGAACCCACCTCCTCCCTCAACGACGAGGACGCCAAGATGCTGCTGGACCTGCTGATTGCGTTCAAAAAAGAGGGACTTACCTCGATCATCATCACCCACAAACTGAATGAAATCATCTACTGCGCCGACAAAGCCACCATCATCCGGGACGGGTCTACTATTGAAACGCTGGTGAAAGGCGTGGACGAGTTCAGCGAGGACCGGATCATCAAGGGCATGGTGGGCCGTTCCATGGAGGACCGTTACCCCGCCCGAAAGCATGAGGTCCGGCCCGAGACCGGTCTGGAAGTGAAAGGGTGGACCGTTCACCATCCCTTGTATCCGGAAAAGGTGGTGGATGACGGCATTTCCTTCCATGTGTGCAAGGGAGAAATCGTGGGGTTTTCCGGCCTTCAGGGTGCGGGGCGCACGGAGCTGGCCATGTCCATCTTCGGCCGCAGCTACGGCACGGGGATTACCGGCGAGCTTTACATTAACGGCAAAAAGGTCGAACTCAAGTCCCCCCAGGAGGCGATCCGGCATGGCCTGGCCTATGTCACCGAGGACCGGAAAACCAACGGATTGATCCTGGATGAATCTATCCGCTTCAACACCACCCTGGCACGGCTGGACAGGATCTGCTCCAGGGGCATCATCGACGGGGACCGGGAGCGGGCTGCGGCGGATCAAATGACCGCAGACATGGGCACCAAGACCCCCACCATCGAGCAGAGCGTGGGGAATCTCTCCGGAGGAAACCAACAAAAGGCCCTGCTGGGCAAGTGGATGTTCACAGAACCGGATATCCTCATCATGGATGAACCCACCCGGGGTATAGACGTGGGCGCAAAGTATGAAATTTACTGCCTGATGAACCGAATGGTCAGCCAGGGCAAATCGGTCATCATGATCTCCTCCGAGCTGCCGGAGCTGCTGGGTATGTGCGACCGCATCTATGTGATGAATGAGGGCCGCCTTCTGGCCGAGGTGGATGCTGCGGACGCCACCCAGGAGAGCATCATGGGCTACATCATCCGGGACACCAATCAGGCGTAATTAGGGAGGGTAAAAAAGATGACGAAAAGCGAAAGCGGTTTTCTGACAAAACTTGTGCGGTTTTTAACCAAATATGCCATGGTAATCGCCTTGGTCGTGGTCTTTTTCCTGTTCGCGTTTTTGACCAAGGGCGTCTTGCTGTCTTCCCAGAATATGACGAACCTGATGCTGCAAAACGGCTATGTGCTGGTCATGGCCTGCGGCATGCTGCTGTGCATCCTGACCGGAGGCAACATTGACCTGTCTGTGGGTTCCGTGGTCTGCCTGGTGGGCGGCCTTGCCGCCGTGATGGTTTCGAATACGCACATGTCCGCTATCCCGGTGATCCTGGTCTGCCTGCTGGCCGGCCTGCTGGTGGGCATGTGGCAGGGCTACTGGATTGGCTATGTCCGCATTCCCCCTTTCATCACCACTCTGGGCGGTATGTTCATCTTCCGCGGCATCGGCCGCCTGATCCTGGACAGCAAGACGGTTGCCATCCAGGACGCTACCTTCCTGAATATCTTCACCGCCTATATCCATATTCCCGGCCTGGACGATGGAAATCTCAAGCTATCTCCCATCATCGTGGGCATAGCGGCTGCGGCCTGGGTGATTCTCGGCACGGTGAAAAACCGCCGGGACCGTGCCCAAAAGGGCTACCGGCAGAACAGCGCCCTGAGCGACTTTTTAAAGGCAGGTCTCATCTCTGCGCTGGTCCTCTGGTACTGCTGGCAACTTAGCCAGTACCGCGGTATTTCCGTTATGCTGGTGTGGGTGCTGGCTATCTGCCTGCTCTATAATTTCGTTACGTCCAAGACCGCCTTTGGACGGTATTTCTACGCCGTCGGCGGCAACGAGAAAGCCACGAAACTCTCCGGCATCAACACCAACAAAGTCTATTTTATCGCCTATGCCAACATGGGACTCCTGGCCGGCCTGTGCGGCTTGCTGTGCGCGGCCCGCGTGGGTTCCGTCAATGGAGCGACCGGCACCTCCTTTGAAATGGACGCCATCGGCTCCTGCTTCATCGGCGGCGCTTCCGCTTACGGCGGCAGCGGCACGGTGGGCGGCGTCGTCATTGGAGCGCTTTTGCTGGGTATCATCAACATGGGCATGTCCATCATGGGACTGGGCGACTCCTGGCAGTATGTCATCAAGGGCGGCGTTTTGCTGTTGGCAGTCATCTTCGATGTGGTCACCAGCCGCAAGTCCGGATCGAAGTGAGGAAAACGAGTAGTTGTGCCTGTATTTCTGTGATATACTGCGGAAAACGAAGAGAAGGAGTTGATTGCCTGTGCTATATATCGGAATTGACCTGGGGACCTCGGCGGTAAAACTGCTGCTGATGGATGGCGGAGGAAACATCTGCAAAATTGTCTCCCGGGAATATCCCCTGTCCTTTCCCGAACCCGGCTGGTCGGAGCAGAATCCGGAAGACTGGCTGCGCCAGACTGTCGAGGGTATCCGGGAGCTGACGGCGGACTGCGACAGGAGTCAGATTGCCGGCATCGGATGCGGCGGGCAGATGCACGGCCTTGTCGCCCTGGATGAAGAGGACCGGGTTCTCCGACCCGCCATCCTCTGGAACGACGGGCGCACTGCCGAAGAGGTGGACTACCTCAATGAAACGGTAGGCAGGGAAACCCTCAGCCGCTATACCGCTAACATCGCCTTTGCCGGTTTTACCGCCCCGAAGCTCCTCTGGATGCGAAAGCATGAGCCGGACCTGTTCGCGAAGATCGACAAAATTATGCTGCCCAAGGATTATATCAACTACTGTCTCACCGGCGTCCACTGCACCGATGTCTCCGACGCCTCGGGAATGCTGCTCTTTGATGTGGCTCACAAGTGCTGGAGTCCGGAAATGCTGGAACTTTGTGGCTTGAAGGAAAGCCAGATGGCCCGGATTTTCGAGAGTTACGAGGTTGTGGGCACGTTGAAGCCGGAAATGGCGGAAACCTTGGGCCTCCCCGCCTCCGTCAAGGTCTGTGCCGGGGCGGGAGACAACGCTGCCGCTGCTGTCGGCACCGCCACGGTGGGGGATGGGCGCTGCAATATCTCCCTGGGCACCTCCGGGACCATCTTTATCTCCAGCAAGAGTTTCGGCGTGGACCCCAACAACGCCCTCCACGCCTTCGCCCATGCTGACGGGCATTACCACCTCATGGGCTGCATGCTCTCTGCCGCCAGCTGCAACAAATGGTGGATGGGGGAGATCCTGAAAACCGGCGAGTTTGCCGCTGAACAGGCTTTGATTACGGAGGAACGGCTGGGTAACAATCACGTCTTTTTCCTGCCCTATCTCATGGGCGAGCGCTCCCCCATCAACGACACCAACGCTCGGGGGACTTTTACCGGCCTGATGATGGATTCCACCCGGGCCGATATGACCCAGGCGGTGCTGGAAGGCGTGGCCTTCGGCATTCGGGATTCCCTGGAAGTCGCCAAGTCTCTTGGGATCGCCGTTCCCCGGAGCAAGCTCTGCGGCGGCGGGGCCAAAAGCCCGCTGTGGCAGAAGATGTTTGCAAACATCTTGAACCTGGACATTGACCTGCTGGAGACCGAGGAAGGCCCCGGCTACGGCGGCGCGATTCTGGCGGCGGTCGGGTGCGGGGAGTATGCGTCAGTGGAAGACGCGGCGGAGAAGCTGGTCCATGTGACAAAGACCATCCACCCCGAACCAGAGCTTGCCGCCCGTTACGAGGCACAGTATCAGAAGTTCCGTCAAATCTATCCGGCAGTCAAGGCGCTGTTTCCGGCACTGCATTGAGGAGGTTCGCCGATGAAAATAGAAAGTGTTACGTCTCCCGCCTTTGCCGCCTACGGCAAGGTGCTGGAGGGCTACAACACCGGACTTCTTCGGGATGTCCTGCGCACAACGACGCCGCTCCCGGAGGGCGTGGAATATGTCCCCTCTGTCCCTGGCCTGGAGTCCCTGGCGGCCGCAAGGCAAATTGAATCCAACGCTTATGGGCAGATGCCCATCCAAGTGGGCTACTGTAACGGCCATAACACCAAGCTGAACTGCCTGGAGTACCACCGGGACAGCGAACTGAACTGCGGCACGGAGGATTTTATCCTCCTGGTGGCTCGGGTGGACGAGATCGAGAATGGCAAGCTGGATACCTCCAGGGTGAAAGCGTTCCGGGTTCCCGCCGGAGTTCTGGTGGAGGTCTACGCCACAACACTGCACTACGCCCCCTGCCACACCGACCCGGAAAAAGGGTTCCGGGTTCTGGTGGCTCTGCCCAAAGGAACCAATGAAGCTATTGTGGGCATCTCCCCTTTAAACAGGGAGGATCGTCTGCTCTGGGCCAGAAACAAATGGCTTCTGGCCCACCCGGACAGCGAGGAGGCTAAAAAGGGCGCCATCATCGCGCTGACTGGGGAAAACATCGATATCGCCGCCGATATTTAAACAAGGAGGAATTTCAAATCATGCTGACCAACATTCCGGAAGTGAAGCTGGGCATCATCGCCGTGTCCCGGGACTGCTTCATTATCTCCCTCTCCGAGCGCCGCCGGGCTGCTGTCGCCGCCGCCTGCAAGGCCATTGGTACGGACATCTACGAATGTCCTGTCACCGTGGAAAACGAGAAGGACATGCTCAAGGCTGTGGAAGATGTGAAGTCCGCGGGCTGCAACGCGCTGGTAGTTTTCCTGGGCAACTTTGGACCCGAGACTCCGGAGACCCTCATTGCCAAAAACTTTGACGGTCCCTGCATGTACGCCGCCGCCGCCGAGGGAGACGGCGACCTCATCAATGGCCGGGGCGACGCCTACTGCGGGATGCTGAACTGCTCCTATAACCTGGGAATGCGGCATTTGAAAGCCTTCATCCCTGAGTATCCCGTGGGCACTGCCGAGGATGTGGCAAAAATGATTGCCGAGTTCACACCGATTGCCCGAACTCTCATTGGCCTGAGCAAGCTGAAGATTATCACCTTTGGTCCCCGGCCCCAAGACTTCTTCGCTTGCAACGCCCCCATTAAGGGTCTGTATGAGATCGGCGTGGAGGTGGAGGAGAACTCCGAACTGGACTTGCTGGTAGCTTACAAGGCCCACGCCGGGGACCCCCGTATTCCCGATATCTGCGCCGGCATGGCTAAGGAGATGGGGGAGGGATGCTACTATCCCGAGATGAGCGAGCGGATGGCGCAGCTGGAGATTACCCTTCTGGATTGGGCCGAGGCCCACAAGGGTTCCCGGGAGTACGTAGCCTTTGCCGACAAGTGTTGGCCCGCGTTCCCGGAGGCCTTTGGCTTCGAACCTTGCTATGTCAACTCCCGCCTGGTGAGCCGGGGTATCCCCGTGTCCTGCGAAGTGGACATTTATGGCGCGCTGAGCGAGTACATCGGCATGTGCGTCTCCGGCGACACAGTGACGCTGCTGGATATCAACAATTCTGTCCCCGCCAGCCTCTATGAGGAGGACATCAAGGGCAAATTCGACTACCAGCTGACGGACACCTTCATGGGTTTCCACTGTGGCAACACGCCTTCCTGCAAGCTCTGTGCGGACCGGGCGGTGAAGTACCAGCTCATCCAGCACCGCCTTCTGGAACCCGCCGGCAGCGATCCGGACTTCACCAGGGGAACTCTGGAGGGCGATATTGCCGCCAGCGACATCACCTTCTACCGCCTTCAGTGCGATAGTGACGGCATCCTCCGGGCCTACATCGCCCAGGGCGAGGTACTGCCGGTGAAAACCCGTTCCTTCGGCGGCATCGGCGTGTTTGCCATCCCGGAGATGGGCCGGTTCTACCGCCACGTGCTGATTCAAAAGCGCTATCCCCACCACGGGGCCGTAGCCTTTGGACATTATGGCAAAGCCCTTTTTGAGGTGTTCAAGTACTTGGGGGTGCAGGACATCGCCTATAACCAGCCCAAGAATCTGCCCTATCCCACGGAGAATCCCTGGGCGCGCGGATAACGTTGCTTTGACAGAGTCTCCCTGATGCAGTGTTGCCTGCATCAGGGGGCTTTTGCCTGCCGGCCAGTTTTACTGGAGCAGTTCAAACGTCCTGTTTGGGTGTGGAGCTTAAAAAGGCTTCAAGAGAGCAAGAGCGGTCTTATACTGATGGAGCTGATAACCTGGAAGGAAACGTTTCTGGGGAAAACCATGAAAAAACGGCGTCTCTACGGTAAAGAATGATCTGACGGAGGATTGGGAGCGGCGCCATATCCCTATGATAGAGGATGGGGCCAAGTGGCTGGATATTTTTCGGATGGTAAATTGACCGGGAGGCAAAGACGAACGCCAGAACGATTACCGCTGAGATTGCAAAAGACCACGCAGAGAGTGAATTTAAACGATGTCGGATTGTTCAGGAGCGATTATACGAGAGAGGCTGTGACTGTTTTCTTGCCAAGGGAGAGGAGCTGGCAGTTTCAGGTGATGAGGAGATTCGGCTATTACTGAGGGAACGGCGACAATTATCGCAGAATCTGCGGAACCGGATAAAAAGCCCGTCAAGAGAGAAACCAAGGCCGCATGCTTAGAACCTATCCCGAAATTAACGATAGACATGTATGAATTTACGCCAAACAATGACAGCGCAGGCAAATTGAATGAGGGCTAGATAATTGGCGGCTTTCTTTTCAAAGCGAACCAAAAGCTTACGAAAGCGATTGAAAAAG
>JAAVYM010000015.1 GCA_022791135.1 Oscillibacter sp. | reverse complement strand
TAAGAGAAACCAGACGGAGCTTATTCAGACTGATCCATCCATCTCCCCCCGAAAGCCCCCCGCGGCGGGATTGAAGATGGAGCGATACGAGCGGAGAGAAGAATTGAAAGAGGATATTGACTACGAGCGTTTGCGGAGGGAGTATCCCTGCGATGACATAGACAATCTGCTGGAGCTGATGCTGGACGTGGTATGCAGTACCGCCCCCACCATACGGATCAGCGGCAGCGATGTTCCCACGGAGGCGGTCAAGGACCGTTTTCTCCAGCTTGACAGCGAACACATCCGCTATGTGATTGACGCGCTGAACCAGACCACCACAAAAATCAATAACATCCGGGCCTATCTGCTGACGGCGCTCTATAACGCGCCGGTGACGATAGGCCCTTACTATTCCGCCGCTGTGCGGCATGACTTCGGCTGAAATGAATCCCACCGTGGGACGCAATTCCAAGAGAAATAAATCCCACGGTGAGACGCAAATCCGGCTGAAATTTTCAACTTTCTGTTAAGAATCAAATCTCACCGTGAGACACGATTTTTAGCAAATATATTTCAAAAATGGAGGTATTTATGGCAAACGAAAACAGCAGAGACCCCACGATCCCCAGGCCGCAGAACATCCCCCTGGCAAAAATCCACGACCTGCCCGGCGTACCCGTTTCCAGGCAGCCGGACAAGAGCTACGGCGGCCTTGTCACCAGCATCCAGACGGGCGGCGTGAAGGAGGCGGTGATCCTCCGGCTTCGGGAGGACGGCGAGTACCAGCTTGTCACCGGCTACCGGCGCAAGAGGGCCTGCGAACTCATGAAGAGGCAGGAGATTCCCGCCCTGGTCTACGAAAT
Organism: Oscillibacter sp.; assembly: GCA_022791135.1. Classification (GTDB taxonomy): domain Bacteria; phylum Bacillota; class Clostridia; order Oscillospirales; family Oscillospiraceae; genus Oscillibacter. The sequence continues at coordinate 12,423 of JAAVYM010000015.1, read as the reverse complement.
GAGCTTGCAGGAGGCCATCACGTATCACGGGCTGGCGAATGGGAAACCGGCTGTTCCGGTTCCCGGTAAGCTGGTGGAGCCTGGAGCCAATAGCAAAAAGGAGGAAAAGGCCGACCTCAAGGGGCCGGAGAATCCGACCCCTGGCGAGAAGCCCAAGGAGGTCAAGCCCCCCGAGGGGGCCAAGGGGCCCGAGCCCGCCCAGGGGGAGAAAAAGGAGGTCCCGCCCCCCAAGAAGCCGGAGCCGCCCGCGCCCCCTGCCGCTGGTGAGAAGCCCAAGGAGACCAAGCCCCCCGAGGGTTCCAGGGGCCCCGAGCCCGCCCAGGAGGAGAAAAAGGAGGTCCCGCCCCCCAAGAAGCCGGAGCCGCCCGCGCCCCCTGCCGCTGGTGAGAAGCCCAAGGAGGTCAAGCCCCCCGAGGGCGCCAAGGGTCCCGAGCCCGCCCAGGAGGAGAAGAAGGAGGCACCGCAGCCCAAGAAGCCGGAGCCGCCCGCGTCCCCCGCTCCTGGTGAGAAGCCCAAGGAGGTCAAGCCTCCCGAGGGTTCCAAGGGTCCCGAGCCCGCCCAGGGTGAGAAGAAGGAGGTTCCGTCTCCCAAGAAGGCGGAGCCGCCCGCCGCTGTGACCGGCCCCGCCGCCAAGGGCCCCGCCGGAACCGCCATTTCCCAGGTGTTTGACGAGCGCCTGATTCCCCCGGACGAGAAGGCCAAACGGGATATTCCCAGCCCCAAGGAGAACGAGGCTTTCTTTATCCTCCTGCACCCCGCTTATCTGGAGAAGTCCAAGTACAATACCATTTCCGTGGACACCAGGAGCGAGGATTACCAGGAGCTGAAAAAGTCCATCGAGCTGAACGGCGTGAAGGACCCCGTTCTCGCCCGGATCGGAGAAGAGGGCACCCTGGAAATCCTCTCCGGCCAGCGCCGCCACCTGATTGCCACGGAGCTGAACTATCCCGTCCCCACCATTATCCAGAAGATTTCCGACGCGGACGCGAAAATCCTGGTGGCGGACGGCAACCTCCACCGGCCCCATATCTCCATGTTCGACCTCTCCCGCTCTTTGCGGATGAAGATGGAGGGCATGAAGCAGAAGGCGGGCCGGAAGAAGAAGGGCACCTTCAAGGCAGAGGAACTGGACAGCGATGAAAAGCTGGCCCAGGAGATGGGCATGAAGGTGAGCAAGCTCAACCGGATCATTCGCCTCTCCGAAGCCACCAAGGATGTGTGCGACCGGGTGGACGACAATTCTCTGCCCCTGTCCATCGCCTCCGCCATCTCCTTCCTGAAGCCGGAGAATCAGGATGAAGTCCTCCACCTGTCCGATTTGAGCTATAAGCTCACCACCGAGCGGATCGAGCGGATGAAAAAGGCGGAGAAGGCTGGAAAGCTGAATGAAGCGGCTATGCGGGAGATTTTGGAGGACAAGGATCTGGCTCCCAAGCATACCGCGCCGCCCCCGGCTCCCCAGCCGCCTACGCCTCCGCCCACCCCGACCAGCGGTCCCTCCGTTCCGCCGCCCATTCCGCCCTCCCCGGACGTGAAGCCGCCGCAGACGGCGGGAACGCCTGCGGCTCCCAACGCCCCCGGGCCCAGCGCACCGAGCCCCGCTCCCTCCACCAATCCCCCTGCGCCGGAGACCACGGTCCCGCCCTCTGGCCCTGCCGCACCGCCCGCCGGCCCCATGAATCCCCCGGAAGAAAAGCCCCCCTTCAAGGGTGAGCAGGAGCGGCCCGAGTACACCAAGGTCATCCTAGCCGGGGACCGTCTGCGGAAGTATTTCCCCGATGTGTCCATGACGCCCCGGGAGATTGAGGAAAGCGTCTATGACGCCCTGGAGGAACGCCGTCAACGACAGTTAAAGGCCCAGCAGAAGGAGAGCGTTTTCAAGAAGAACGTCCCCAAGAGATAAGGCATGGAGTTTTCCACCAATATCGCCAACCTGGGCAAGTACAACGCCGGGGTTCTCGCCGCCGCGTGGCTGTCCTTTCCCGCCACCACAGAGCAGGTACAGTCCGTTCTGCGGGAGATCGGCGTGGACGGCCTGCGGTACGAGGAAATCATTATCCTGGAATACTCCATCGGCATCAAGGGCCTCGCCGGGCGGCTGGGGGAGTTCATACCCATTGACGAGCTGAACTACCTCGCCAGCCGGATCACGGAACTGACGCCGGAGGAACGGGAGAAGTTCACCGCCGCCGTCAGCCACGGGGAGTATGGGGACAGTATGCAGGATTTGATAAACCTGACCTACAATCTGGACTGCTACGACTTTCTGCCGGACGTGCGGACGGAGGAAGAATATGGGCGCTGGCTGGTGGATCACCGCCGGGAGTTCCGTCTGCCGGAGAAGGCCAGACTGTATTTCGACTATGAATCCTACGGCGGAGACACCTGCATCAACGAGGGCGGGGACTTCTCAGAGCTGGGCTACATCTATAATAACCGGACAAAGTTCCAGCAGGTTTACGATGGACAGCACGTCCCGGAAAAATACAAGGTGTTCCGCTACCCCCTGCAAGCGAAGGTGAGGCCCGCCCGTTCCGGTAAGGGGCGGGACAGTCCCTCCCCAAAGCGCCCATGAGGGTGCTTTTTTCATATCAAATTTCAATAAGGAGCTGATGCTTTGAATGTTTTAGTCGTGGAGCCGAGGATTGCACCCTACGAGAAAGAAATCAACGGATTATTAAAAGAAATGCAAACGATTGTGGGAGGACGAATCACCACCACGGATTTACCCCAGGAGGGAGCTGTCATTGTCAGTAATGATGAAAGCATATGCCTGGGAATGGAGTTCAACAGAAAAATTGACGATGAACGCGGCGGTATTTTCGGCACGTTTTTTATCTGTGGGAACAGTGGGGACGACCTTTGCTCCCTCTCCCCGGATCAGATGGACTATTTCAAAAAGAGATTCCATCAAGCCGAGGTCCTGCTTGCTGTCAACAATGGCAGGCCGGTCATTGCCAAGATTGACCCGTTCAAATCGCCCAGCCAGGAGCCGCCCAAGCGTCCGCCCAAGACGCATTGATTTATGCCCCCGGTAACAGATGAACGGCTGGCGGAGCTGACGGACCGCCTGGAGAACGGGATCAAGGAGCTGTACGCCAGCGGGCGCTATGCCGAATACCTCGCCGCCATGTCCAAATTTCATCATTACAGTTTCGGAAACGCGCTGTTGATCCTGCTGCAATGTCCCACTGCTACCAGCGTGGCCGGGTACAACGATTGGAAGAAAAAGTTTGGACGGCAGGTCAAGCGGTACGAGAAGGGCATCCAAATTCTCGCGCCCTGCCATTTTACTTACCTTGTGGAGTATGAAAAGAGGGACCCGGACACCGGACAGACGCTATACGGGCCGGACGGCAAGCCGCTGACAGAGAAGCGGAGGGAAAACGCCACCCGCTTTCGGATCGCCACTGTGTTTGACGTAAGCCAGACGGAGGGCCGGGAGCTGCCCAGCCTCGTCTCCGAGCTGAGCGGGGACGTTCCAGATTTTGAGAATGTATACGCCCGCCTCGCCGCCCTGTGTCCCCTCCCCGTGGAGCTGGGCCCCGTTCCCGGAACAGCAAAGGGCTACGCCAGCTTTGCAGAAAACCGCGTTGTGGTCCGCTCCGGCATGAGCCAGGTACAGACCATCAAGACGCTGATCCATGAGACCGCCCACGCCAAGCTCCATCCCCCGGACTTCCTGTCGGAGAATCCCAAGCCAAGGCAGGAGAAGGAGGTAGAGGCGGAGAGCGTGGCCTATGTCGTCTGCCAGCACTTTGGCATTGATACCTCTGATTACTCCCTGGGCTATGTGGCCGGGTGGAGCCGGGGGAAGGAGCTGGCGGAGCTGAAAGCCTCCTTGAACGTGATCCACGCCACCGCCGGGGAGATTATCAACGCCATCCAGCCGCCTCCGCCGGAGCTGACCAGGGACGAGCTGTCCCAAGAGTACCAGCGGAGGACCAATTATCGTAAATCCAGGAAAAGGAAGTGACAAATTGAACGACTACGAGGAACGAAAACAGGCCCGGATCGACCGCCTCCACGAAAAAGCGGAGAAGGCCCGCGCCGAAAGCCATTCCTTATACAAGCAGTCCACCGATATGGCGTCCGCCATTCCGTTTGGACAGCCTGTCCACGGCGCCGCCGACCGGCGCTACCGGGACAAGATCGGCAAAAAAATGGACCAGTCCATTGCCGCTTCGGATAAGGCGGATTACTACGAGCGCAGAGCAGAAGCGGCGGAGAACAACACCACCATTTCCTCTGATGACCCGGAGGCCCTTGCCAAGCTGAAGGAGAAGCTGGAAAGCCTGCAAATTTCCCAAACCCGTATGAAACAGATCAACGCCTACTACAAGAAAAACGGCACCTGCCGGGGCTTTCACGGCCTGTCTGACGAGCTGGCGGATAAGCTGGTGGAGGATATGCAGCACCACCCCTGGGACAAGCGGCCTTTTGCCGCTTACGCCCTGGCAAACAACAACCAGAATATCAATGCCGTCAAAAAACGCATTGAGCAGCTTACCGAGGCAAAGGAGCTGGGCTATCAGGGCTGGGAGTTTGACGGCGGCAAGGTGGTTGCCAATGCGGATATGAACCGTCTGCAAATCTTCTTTGACGGGATTCCCGATGAAGAAGTCCGCAGGGAGCTGAAAGGCCGGGGCTTCAAATGGGCGCAGAGCGTGGGCGCATGGCAGCGGCAGCTGACGGACAACGCCATCTATGCCGCCAGCCGCGTCAAGGCGATCCAGCCCTCCGATGGCTCCGATCCCATCAAAATCCAGCCCAAACGAAAGCCTAAAACCGGCCCGCAGCATTAAGGAGGAAAGTGAAATGGAGAATCCCAACACCATCCCGGAGCGTATGCGAGAAATCGAGATTTTCGGCGTCCCCGCGCTGTTCACCAGCAAGGCCATTCCCCCGGAGGCCGTCTATCCCGGTATGTTCCGCTACGAGCTGCAAACCGGAGACGGCCAGCGCCCCCACCGTCTGGCGGAGGGACCGGGCGGCAAGTTCCTGGGCACCGTCCTGACCCCGGTCCCCATTCCCATGGAGGGCCAGCGGGAGATTGGGCCGGGAGAGCTGGCCCTGGACACCGGAGCCGGGTACTATACCCCCTCCGAGTTTGAGGAAAAGTACCTGTCCCCGGACTACGACCCCGCCACGCGGAAGGAACGGTATGGAAAAGAAGGTTGATATTATTCCCTTCCTGGAAGGCATCGTAGAGGAAAACACTGTGAGCTATCAGTCGGATCTCAAAATGGATGAACGTATTTTGCAGGCCGCCATGCTGGAAACGTACCAGGAGGATCGTACCTTTCTCTGGATGAGCCGTCCCTGCGGAACCCGCTGCCTCCTGGAACGGGAGATTTTTTTGCGGGAAACAAGCGCGCACATCACCTGGACGCACTACGACTACGATGCCGAGTATATCAAAGCCTTCCGCATTATTGTGGCCCCTGGACGGCCCGGCGCTTTTGTCCTGGGGAAGATTCAGCCCTTGAATTATGGAGAGCAGATACAGCGCGTCAAGCAGAACGCTCTCCCTGTTGAGACCGTGCAAATGACCTTTGAGGACGGAGAAGCCTATACCATGACATTTGCGGAATACCGCAGGCAGGTCCATGCTTTGACCCAGTATCACGGCAAAATTCAACAGATGTGCTATAAGCCAGGGAATGAAAATGAGCTGACTTGCGTTCTCCAAGCGGAGCGTGCCATCTCTGCCGCCAGGAAACGGACCCGCCGTCCCCGGAAACTGCAGACCCGGTAGACCACCCCCGTACAGCGCCGCTTGCGGCGCTGCTTTAGCAAGTATGTCATCTGTTAAACACAGATGACCCTTGTTAGGGGCTGACCGCCCCTAAAACCCCGCGAAAAAATGCGTCTCACCGTGAGACGCGAAACGAGGCGGCGGAGAACCGCATCGCCCATTCAAAATAAATCCCACCGTGGGACACAAATCCACCTCTCCCAAATAAATCCCACGGTGAGACGCAAATGGAAAGGAAGATGCCATGCGAAAACGGGAACATTTCATTGGCCTCTGGCTGGATGACAGGGAGTACAGCCACCTTTTGAAGCAATGCTCCGTCTCCGGCCTGAGCACCAGCGCCCTGATCCGGCACAGCGTCATGGGGGTTGAAGTTCTCCCCCGTCCGCCCGACACTTACGCCGCCCTGCTCCGGGAGCTGTCCGCCATCGGCAACAACGCCAATCAGATTGCATATTGGGCCAATGCGCAGCGCAGCATTTCCGAAAAGGACATTCGGGAGGCCGCCGCCCTGGTCCGCGAGGCGTGGCGGCTGGTGAAAGAGGCGCTGTAATGGCCTACGACAAGATCATTGTCATTCACAGCCGCCTGGATCACTGTCTGGACTACACGTTGAATGAGGAAAAGACCGATTTAAGAAACGCCTTGGATTACGGCATGAATCCGGCGAAGGCCCGCCTTGTGACGGGGATCAACTGCGATGCAGAGAACGCCCACAGGGAGATGCAGGCAACGAAACGCCGCTGGGACAAGCGGGGCGGGATTTTGGGTTATCACATTGTTCATTCCTTCGCTCCCGGCGAAGTAACAGCGGAAGAAGCCCATGAAGCCGGGGTGGAGTTTGCCCGTCGCCTGCTGGGGGACCGCTACGAGGCAGTCGTCTCCACCCATACGGACCGGGATCACCTGCATTGTCATATCGTGTTCAACTCGGTTTCCTTTATGGACGGGAAGAAGTACCGCAGCGATTTTGTAAGCTATTTCGACACCCTGCGGGAGACCTCCAACGCCGTCAGCCGGGAGCGGGGCCTCTCCGTCATTGATGCGGAGGGCCATGGAAAACATTATGCCGAGTGGGACGCAGAGCGGACAGGCAAAGCTACCATTTCCGGCCTTGTGCGGCAGGATATTGACGCCGCCATCCGGGAGAGCTTCACCTTTGAATCCTTCCTGTCGGCTCTGCGGCGGCAGGGCTATACCATTAAATATGGCGAGAATATCAAACACACCGCCATTACGCCGCCAGGAGGCAAGCGGGCCTTTCGCCTGGACAGCCTAGGAGACGGGTACAGCGAGGTGGACATTCGGTCACGGCTGGCCAACCTTCGGAGCGGCGAGGTTCCCGTTTCTCCTGCCCTGCCAATGTCTCCCATCATCCCCAAGCGATACCGGGTCCGCAGCGGGAACATCCGCCAGCGGCCCCGGAAGAAGCTCCGGGGATTCCGGGCCCTATATGTATACTATTTATATCTCCTGGGCGGTCCACGCCGGAGACAGCGCCGCCCGCCTCCGTTCTCCGTTCGGGCGGAGGTAACAAAGCTCCATCAGTACCAGCGGCAGTTTTCCCTTCTGCAAAAATACGGCATAGACAGCGACACCCAGCTTTCCATGCTGGAGGATGCGCTGCAAGCCCAAATTGACGCCCTGACGGACAGCCGGAAGGAGCTGTACCGTCAGAGGCGGGCGGGCTGGGACGTGGAGGCGGAGATTGCCGCCATCAACGGAGAACTCCGCCAGCTCCGCCGTGAACTGAAAACCTGCGGCAGAATTGAAGCGGATATTCCCCGCGTCCGCCAGCAGGTCCAGCTTTGCAGGGAGCAGGAAACCCACGCGCCGGAGAAAGACCGGAAGATCATAAAATCCAGATAATTTTTAATTTCTGTCAGAAAGGAAGTGAGCGAATGGACGTGAGCGCCGAGGCCGCCGATCTGGTGGTCAAGGAGGGCATCCAGGTGACAGAGAGCGCCGTGAAGCTGGCGGGAGCCGGTTTGAAAAATGTTGCGGCTCTGCTGCTGGCCTTGCAGCGCCAGGACAACAAGGTCATCGGCAAGACTACCGCCAAGCGGCTGGCCCGGGACCCGGCCCCCGCCGAGGTCATCCCCTTGAAAAAGGAGGATATGCGCCAGTTCAAGAAGCTGGCGAAGGAGTACGGCATTTTGTACTTCTTCGCGCAGAAAAAGGGCAATGAGAGCGGCTATATCAACGTGGTTTCCAATCAGAACTACGCCGCCCAGCTCAACGCCGTCATGATCGCCCTGGGCTATCCCATCCCCCAGCAGGCGCAGGAGGGTGAACCGCCAAAAAAAGCGAGAGCCCCTGCTCCACAAGAGAGGTCCTCGCCCGAGCGCGGGAGTGGCTTGAATCCCTCCCCGATGACCAGGCCGGATATTGAGATGAAGGAATCCGTGCGGGCGAGGCTGGAGGGGCTGCGGGCCATGGCGGAGAGCCGTTCCAGAGAAAAAACCAGAGACAAAACGAGATAAGGAGGAATTATTTTTATGCCGAGTATCAGCGATATTCTCAAGGGCAAGGCCACCCGCGACGAGGCCAGGACCGCGGAGCTCCGGGCCGAGCGGGAAAACCTCTCCCTCATGCGGGACGGGGCCCTGGAGGAGATCACCACCAAGCCGGACCGCTACCGGCAGTACCTCACCTTGCAGGCGGACAACATCCGGTGCAGCGTGGGCAACGTGGCCTTGACCATGGTGCAGCTCCCGGAGGCCACCAGGATCGGCACCACGGACTTCTGGCACGACCGGGGCCGGTATGTTCTGGACGAGGCCATGAACAACGGCGCGAAGGTGTACGTTCCCCCCAGGGACCCCAAACGCAGGGGGTATTTCATGGGGAACTATTACGATGTGAGCCAGACCAGCGGCAAGCCGTTGCAGGAGCCAGAGGCCCTCACGGACAAGAGCCCCCGGATGATGGCGGCCCTCACCGCCCTCATGGAGCAGTCTCCCGTGGCGCTGGCGGAGGACAAGGAGATTTCCTCCCCTGCCTTCTACAACGAGGCGGACTACACCATCTACATCAACCCGGACCAGAAGCCATCGGCGGTGTTCGCCGCCCTTGCCACGGAGATCGCCTATGCCCGCGCCCATGAGCGGGGCTACAACAAGGGCTTCAAGCGGGAGCTTTACAAGCTGGACGCCGAGAGCGTTGGCTACATGGTATGCCGCCGCTTCGGAGTGGAGTGCAGTACCCCGGACGCCCGTTTTGTGGCTGCTCTCTATGACGGCTATCCCGCGGTCAACCGGGGGGAGGCTCTGGAACAGGTCAGAGGTACGGCCCGGAAAATCGGGGACGGCCTGGACCAGAGTTTGAACCCCCGCCAGCAGGAGCGGACGAACCCGCGCCGGTACGGCAGGAGATAAGGCCGCCCTATCCGGGTGTGTTCCCCCATGGGAGGGTACGCCGCCGGTCCCTGTCCGTCAAGGCCGGACGATTGCTGGCGCAATCGCCCGCGAGCCGGCCAGTCTGAGGACTGGCCGGACCTTGACAGACAGCGCCCGCCGGCGTTTTTGGTAATCAAGGGGAACACACCCCCAAAGCCGCCTGACGGCGGCTTTGTCTATCCTGGGAAGTGGTTCTTCCCCTTCCGGCCAGGGGGACCAACGGTCCCCCTGGCCTACTCTAAATTAAAATTGGAGGTTTTGCGAATGAAGCGAACATGGAGGCGCCTTGCCCCCGCCCTGACCGCGCTGGTGCTGACACTGGCGCTGTGCCCCGCGGCCCTGGCCGCTGGGACGGAGAGCGAACCGGAGGCGCAGATCATTCCCGCCGCCGCGCCCGCCCCGGCTCCCAGCGCCGTTTATCCCGCCGAGGTGCGGGAGACCGAGGAAAACGGCGTCCACCGGATCGAGAAGGTCTACTATCTGACCCGAAGGGACGACCCCGCCGCCATCCCCACCGGGGACTTTGAGCGGGAGGGCCGGACGTACACCCTGCTGGACGTGCTGAAAAACGATCAGAGCGAGACGGACAGCAAAGAACATATCGAGGTGGTCACGGTAAACAGCTCCACGGACAACATGACGGAGATCATCCAGCAGCTGGAGCCCGCTCTGGAAGTCACCACCGAGGACGGCTATTACGGCGTCCTCTCCCCGGACTATCCCGGCATCCAGGTGGAGGTGGCGGGCTACAAGACCAGCTCCCGCACCGTCACCGCCTCCCGGAGCTATCCCAATCTCTCCGACGCCGATGCGTCCCTGATCCCCAAGACCATTTCGGACGGCGGGCGGACGCTGACCCTGGCGGATGTCCAGTGGCAGGAGGCCGGAGGCTACTACAACGCCTCCGCCACCTACTCCGGCACCGCCACGGGGAAGTACGCCACCGGCTACACCGTCAAGGTGGAATACAAGGGGGAAGTCACCCGAACCCGCAGCGACAGCGTGATCTATACCGCCGTTTTTGCGTCTCACGGTGAGACGCAAATCGGGAAGGATGATGCCGGAACAGGCGGGGCGGAGCTGGCGGAGAGCGGCGGCGCGGGTAAGGCCGTTCTGCTGATTCCTCTGGCCGCACTCCTGGGCGGCGCTGGCTTTGGAGGCTGGAAACTGACGAAATACTACAAGAACAAGAAAAGGGGGTATGTATAATGAGAAAACGCTTTATCACGCTGCTGGCCGCCTGCTGTCTGCTGGCGGCTCTTTCCACTTCCGCCTGTGCGCTGGAGTACACCTTTGACAGTCCCGCCACCGGGGACTTCGGGACGCCCACCAGCGCCGATGATACCATCCGGGAGCAGGAGAATCCCAACACAGACAAGAGCAAGAACAGCGCCCTGATTCCGCCTGGCTTTGGGACGCCCACCAGCTATCTCCCGGGTTCCGGCGAGTTCCTGACGCCGAATCTTGCGGCGGGCGGGCCGCTGAACAGTCCTTCCCTGATGGCCTCCGCTGGCGGAGCCAACACCTCCGGCGGGGCCGTGGTTCTGCCCGGACCCGTGGGATCTGTCTCCGGCACCCCGCCCACCTTCGCCGCGTCCAACTCCGGCAGCGGGACCGGGACTGCCAGCACCAGCGGCGGCTATACGGAAGTGACCGAGGACAGCTATTACAGCAACGGCAGCCTGGGTACGCTGAAAATCCCGGCCATTGATTTGACAGTGAAAATCTACCAGGGCACCGGCAGCGACACACTGAAAAAGGGAGCGGGCCATTTCACCAACACCAGCATTTGGAATGGCAACGTCTCCCTCGCGGCCCACAACCGGGGGGCCAACAGCTACTTTGGAGAAATCCATACCCTGGAGAATGGGGACCGGATCACCCTGACTACCAAGGAGGGAACCCGGACGTATGCCGTCACCAGCATCGCCAAGATCGGCGAGACGGATAACTCCATGCTGGAATCCACCAGTGAGAATTGCATCACCCTGTTTACCTGTGTTCGGGACCAGAGGGAATACCGCTGGTGCGTCCGCGCAGTAGAAATCTAAAAATGAATCCCACCGTGAGATCAATTTGACAGCCGAATTTTTGACGCTTTTCCACATTTTTGGTACAACATTAGTGGAGAAACCCACTAAAAAATCAACAGGAGGTATCAAAAAATGAAGGGAAAGTTTCTGCAATTCGCGCTGGGCGTGATTACCGGGGCGGCGCTGTTCGGCGGGGCCTCTACCGCTGCCGCCGGGCTCGTGGCGCAGCCCGCATGGTCCCCCATCTTCGTGGACGGCCAGCAGGTCCAAATGACGGCCTACAACATCCTGGGCAACAACTATGTCAAGCTCCGGGACATTGGGAAGGCCGTGGGCTTCAATGTCTACTATCAGAACGGCGTACAGGTGGACAGCAAGAGCCCCTACACCGGCGAGGCCCCAGCCCAGGCTGTTCAGCCCACAGAGGCAGTCCAGACCGCGGAATCCGCGGACATGCTGGAAACCACCCGCCAGGAAATGATCCGGCTGATCAATCAGGTGCGCCGGGAAAACGGCGTGGGGGAGCTGACCGTGAACACGGCCCTGATGGACGTCGCCCAGGACTGTGCCCAGCAGGGATTTACGGATCATGACACCCAGTATGAATGTGAATCTGCCCTGCGGCATGGCTATCCCCACGGCTTCGGGAGCAATCTCACGGTGTTCACATACAACTGCAATACGGACATTGCGCGAACGGCGGTTTCCCATTGGAGATATTCGCCGGGGCACTTCCAGACCATGATCGCGGAACGCTATGACAGCATCGGCGTGGGCGTGATGCTCCGGGACGATGTGGCCTACTGCTATATGTTCGCCGGAAATCCCAATGGGATCAACCCCTATGCGTAAGTCCCACTCTCGCAGCCCTCTCAGTGAAAAGCTGGGAGGGCTTTCCCATTCCCTTTTGCGTCTCACGGTGAGACGCATTTATTTTTGAAATTCAAATGATGAAAGGAAACGGTTTATGAAGAAAATGAACCATCCCCTGCGGGCCCGCATGACGGCGCTGCTGCTGGCGCTGGTCTGCATCCTGGGTCTGCTCCCGGCAACGGCCCTCGCCGCAAGTGACACGATCAAGCTGGAGCGGTTTGGTATGTCTGGCGTCAGCTACGAATCCGCCGCACTGGGCCGCTGCTCCCTCCATGAGATGTACTTTTCCGGCGGAAACAAGACCTCTGTGGGCTTCTGTGGCACCAAGGGGGGCGGCATGGGCCAGTCCCTGATCGGCCAG
>JAAVYM010000014.1 GCA_022791135.1 Oscillibacter sp. | reverse complement strand
TTTTTCTACCTGTGCGTAGAAGCGTCTGTTATGGGGTGGATGGTTACTTACTATGCGGATTCCGGCGCGGTGGCGGTGGAGTCCGCGCAGCTGCTTACATCGATGCTTTGGGTGGTCATTCTGGCCGGGCGCTTCATCTGCGGCGCACTGTCGGGCCGGATTGCTCCGCCGCGCATGATCCTGGCCCTCTGTGGGGGGATTTTAGTGTTTCTAGCGGTGCTGCTGATGAGCGCAGGTTTGATTCCGATGCTGGCGGAAACGGTCGGCCTGGGTCTGGCCCTCTCCGGGATGTATGGCACGACGGCAGCCAATGCGGGAAGCGTGTTTGGCGAGTATCCATTGGCTATGGGGGGGTTGTTACGATTTCCAGCCTTGGCTCCGTTATTACGCCGTCCTTGATTGGAGGCATTGCGTCTCATGCGGGGATTCAGATGGGCATGGCGGTGCTTCTGGTTCCGGCGGCGTTCGCACTGGCTGTATGGAATTGGCGGGTATCTTCGCAGGAAATGGGAAGTCGAGTCCTTGAAAGTTAGCGTTTTATTTGGAAGGGCAATCTATCTTTCTCTGTTTTTTGACTGAGCATGAATTGCCACCCGAGGAGTTGTTTGACGGGTAAGGAAAGTTTGTCAGGCATTCAAATAACCGAAAAGCTAAAATACGTCGATTTCTATGTCTGTATTCTATAAAAAGAGAGAAGTAAAGACATAAAATAAAGTACGGCAATCAAAACTGATTGCCGTACTCTATTTATACTCTGAACGGTTATTTTGTTGTTGTCCTTGTGCGGGGTAGCCTTCACGTCCCGCCTTTTATTGTACAGGACCCGTCCTCTCAAAAGTCAGCCTTGACGGGGGCGGACGATAGGTATAAAATAGAAAAAGACAAGCGGCAGTACGCCGCAGAACGAGAGGAGACTTACTATGAAACGCTTCCTGACCATTCTGCTGACCACGCTGGCGCTGAGCGCTGTGCTGTGCGTCAGCGCGTCCGCGTCCAATTTTGACAGCGTGGCGGAGGAACTGTCTGCCATCGGTATGTTCAAGGGCACTGCCGGCGGCTTCGACCTGGACAAGGTTCCCACCCGCGGCCAGGCCGCCATCATGCTGGTCCGTCTCTACGGCGCTGAGCAGGCTGCCCAGAACACCTACAGCTCCGGGCGCATCACCTGCCCCTTCACCGACGTGAGCGAGACCGTGGCCCCCTATGTGGCGTGGCTGGTGGACGAGGGCATTGCCAACGGCACCACCGCAACCACTTTCGGCGCGTCGGACCCCTGCACCGCACGGGCGTACACCATCTTCCTGCTGCGCGCCTTGGGTTATCAGGATGAGACCGACTTTACCGCCGTTACCGCCCAGGACTTCGCCGCCAAGCTGGGCCTCTTGGACACCTCTTCTTTGAGCGGGACCTTCCTGCGGGACGATGTGGCGGCCATGACCTACCAGGCCCTGGGCCTGGACCGGAAGAGCGGCGACACGTATCTGCTGGACCACCTGATCAAGGAGGGTTTCATCGACGCCAACGACGCTTATCCCATTGTGGAGAAGATTGAGAACGCCCGCGCCCTGAGCGCCGCCTCTGCGGCGATGGACAAGGGCCTGTCTGCCAACATCGACGCCAATATGTCCATCACCGTCACCCCTCAGGGCGCCGCCAGCAGCCAGGAGCAGGTCCGGGTGGAGCATTCGGTGCTGTCCTGCAAGGGCAATATCAAGATGATCCCGTCCATAAGCCCCCAAATCGCCTATGACCTCAATGTCAAGGAAGAAGGCGGGAATTCCCAGCGGGTCCAGATGTGGATGCAAAATGGCTGGCTGTACCTCCAGACCGGGGACGAGGGCATTAAGATGGAGATCCCTGAGATGGCGGATGCCTATGAGGCGATGATGTCCTCCGGCATGCCGGCAAGTACTGGCGTGTCCATCCTGCCCTTCGTGGAGTACATGACGGCGAAGGACTCCGGAACGGACAAGGTCTATTCGCTGGAGATGAACGATGTGTTTGTCAATCTGCTGAACAGCGCCGTTGTCTCTGGCCTGATGGAAAGCGGCCTGCCCGGGAACGTAATCGGCGAGTTCAAGTTTGACCAGTTTAAGCTGGATTACACCGTGAAAAACGGCGCGCTGAAAACCATCAGCGCCGATGTGTCGGTGTCTGTGGACGTGGACGCGAACATGGGTCAGAAGCCGGCGATTATGAAGACCGTTGGCATCTCCATGCAGATGAAGATGGATGTGGCCGCCACCGGCGCCGCAGTGAAGATCACCTATCCCGATTTCTCCAAGTTTGAGGAGGTCATCGGGGGTGCGGATCAGCTTGCCTCCCCTGCGGACCAGGCTGCCTAAGCATATGAAAAGGAGCCGTCCGGCGGAATCCGCCGGGCGGCTCTTCCTATACTATCGCGTTGGCTCCGGCAGTTGCCAATCTCCGCCGGGCCGAAAAATGCCAGAGAACGTTCTCGTCAGGATTCCTCCTGGCCCTTTAGAGAAAGGAATTCCTCCTTGGCTTGCTGTAAGACCTTTTTTTCCGCCTTGGTGGTGAGCTGGGCCTCGTCGAATTTTGCGAAAAGGTCCGGACGGCGGAGCATAGTCCGTTTATAGCTCTCCTTCTTCCGCCAGTCCGCCACCTTCCCGTGGTCCCCAGACAGCAGGACATCCGGCACTGCCCGGCCGTGCCAAACGGCGGGACGGGAGTACTGTGGATACTCAAGAAGCCCGTTCCAGTGGGACTCCTCTTGAAAGCACTCCTCGTCGGGCAGCACGCCGGGAACCATGCGGCACACTGCGTCCGCCACCGCCATGGCAGGGATCTCCCCGCCGGTGAGGACGAAGTCCCCCAGGCTGACCTCCTCGTCCACGCACTCGTCCAAAAAACGCTGATCCACGCCTTCATAGTGGCCGCAGACCAGGATCAGATGCTCGTAGCGCTCCTTCAGCTCCCGGGCTATCTCTTGGGTAAAGGTCCGCCCGCAGGGGGAGAGGAAGATGGTCCGCCCCGGCCCGTGAGCCTCCGCCACGTGCACCCAGCAGCGGTACAGCGGGTCCGCCTGCATGACGGCCCCCCGGCCGCCGCCATAGGGATAGTCGTCTACCTGCATCTGCTTGTTCGTTGTGTACGCCCGGATCTGATGGCTGCGGATAGCGATATGGCCCCGCTCCTGTGCGCGGCCAAGGATGCTGGCATGCAGCATGGCGTCCACGGAGTCGGGAAACAGGGTCAAAATGTCGATGTTCATTCCACCAGCCCCTCCCAAACCCGGATGTCCATCCGGTTGCCCTCCAGGTCTACGGAGAGGATGAAGGCATCCTTTACCGCCGGAACCAGGAACTCCTTGACTCCGCGGATGGTGTAGACCTTGCTGGCGGGGTAGCGCTCTACTTTCACCAGCTCCCCGACGCAGCGGCCCGTCTCACCGTCGTAGACGTCCAGGCCAAGAAGCTCGCCGTTAAAATACTCCCCCTCCGGCAGATGGGCGTCGGCCCGGCGAACCGACAGTTCCTTGCCCCGGAGGGCCTCGGCGGCGGTGCGATCCTCCACGCCGGCGAGCTTCAATAGGGCCAGGCCCTTGTGGACCCGGCAGGCGGAGACGGCAGCGGCCTCCCCATCCAGGTAAAAGGTCTTGAAACCGGCGAGAAACTCCGGGTCCCCGTCCAGGGGCAGGACCCGCAGTTCGCCGCGGATGCCGTGGACGCCGGTGATCCGGGCCACACGGACCATGTCTAATTTCATGAGGGTTCTCCTTTGCGGGTTTGTTTGGAAAGAAGTATAGCACATTCCGCCCGGCGGAGCAAGCAAAACGCCCGGCAGCGCCGGAGGCCGGGAATAAGGGGGCTAAAACACGCAAAGCGCCGTGAAGCAGGGGCCGTGGGGACCCAGGCCCTCCACGAAGTAGCCCTCTTCGCCCCGGAAGCCCTCCAGATGCAGCTCGTCGCCCAGCACGGCTTCCCGGCTGTAGTTGATATAGAACTCGGCGGGAACTTTGGGCTGCAAATCCTCTGGCAGGGCATCCCAGATCACGTCCCCGTAGTTGCCGCTGAAGAGGTGGCCGTTGCCGTCCAGGTCGGACCAGCGGACACGGCGGCTTCCCAAGTCCTCCCGCCCCTCCTTGGGCAGGAGGACTTTCCGGGTCTCTGGGCACTCCAGCGCCCGGCCGGAGTCCAGCAGGGGTTTAGCGGTAAAGGAGGAAGGGCGCAAAATTTTCCGGGTGAGGGGGTCCACCAGGATCCAGTCCGTCCTGGCGGCAACCCGGACCCGGCCCGCCTGGTCCGCCATTTCATAGGCCCGCCGCATGTGGGCCGCCTTCACGCCGTTTTCCCAAGTGGAGATATCCAGCACGTCTCCCGCTCGGGGACAGTCGAGGATCCTGACCGCAGCCCTGGAGAGGAGGAATACCTCCCGGCTGGCCCAGAGCACCTCGTGGGTTAATCCCCTGGCGTCATAGTCATACCCGGCGAAAGAGGCCATTTTGCTCATAATGGCCGATATCCGGACGCGCTGTTCCCGGTCGCAGTCCCGAAACACCAGCTCCTCCTGGCGGAAGTAGCCGTTTTCCATCAAACGCTGTTTAAAATCCTCCATGGCAATCTTAATTCCTCCGTAGAAAAAGGCTCTCAGGGCCTTGTTTTTCCTTATGATACCACGATTTTTCCCGTTTCACAAGTGGGGAAGAACCTTGCCGGCCCGGATTTGATGTGATATATTGATAGATGAAAATCTTTTTTGGGAGGCCGGTATGGACATGATTTATCGAAGGGCGGACATCCGCGACCTTGACCTGCTGACGGAGATCCGCGTTCAAGTCCTGCGGGCAGCCAATCACCTGCCCGAAACCGATGAGCTGGCTGAGGTCCGGGCAAACAGCCGCAGCTACTACCGCCGCGCCCTTCCGGAGGGTGCGCATGCCGCCTTCCTGGCCTTTGACGGGGAGCGCTTCGCCGCCACCGGAGGCGTCAGCTTCTATGCGGTTATGCCGACCTGCTGCAATCCCAGCGGGCAAAAGGCCTATCTCATGAATATCTACACCTGCCCGGAATACCGCCGGAAGGGCGTGGCTTACCGCATGGTGGATTTGCTGGTGAAGGAGTGCCTGGCGCGGGACGTCACCTTCATCTCCCTGGAAGCTACCGACATGGGCCGGCCTCTTTACGAAAAGTACGGCTTTCGCCCCATGCGAGACGAAATGCTCCTGCCGCCGGAGCGCTGCCTGTCTCTGGCCTCCCGCTGGGCAGGCCTCTAGGGCGGGCATCCGCGGGGAAAAATTTGTATCTGAGTCCCATAATACGGGCCGGGAGGAGGCGATTGGATGGCGGATTTGAATACCGGCGTGCGGTTCGTCAAGGGCGTTGGCGAGCAGCGGGCCAAGGCCCTGGAAAAGCTGGGCATTCATACGCTGCGGGACCTGATCTCCTGGTTTCCCCGGCGGTATGAAGACCGGACCGAGACTCGCCGCATTGCGGACCTCATCCCAGGGGAGACTGCCTGCGTGGCCGCCATGGTGGCGGCGGAACCGGTGGTCTCCCGCATCCGGAAAGGCCTGGACCTCACCAAGGTCCGGGCAGTGGACGAGACCGGCGCACTGGAGGTCACGTTTTTCAACCAGACGTGGCTGAAAAACGGACTTCGTCCTGGAGAGACCTACGTGTTCTGCGGAAGGGCGGAGGGAAACCTGCTCCGCCGCCGTATGGTGAACCCCATCGTGGAACCCGAGGGCCGCCGGGAGTCCACGGGCCGTATCGTCCCCATCTATCCTCTCACCGCCGGGGTCAGCCAGCTGGTCCTTGCCCGCTCTATCCGCCAGGGACTGGACGCCTGTGTGGACATCCTGCCGGACGTTTTGCCGGATGAGATCCGCCGGGAGCACCGGCTGTGCCGCATCGGCTACGCCTATGAGAATATCCACTTTCCGGAAGGCCCTGAGGCGCTGGATTTGGCCCGGCGGCGGCTGGCCTTTGAGGAGCTGTTCCTCTTCGCCATCGGACTGCGGCGGCTCCGGCGGCGGCGGGAAGCAGCGGAGGTGGAACCGTTTCGCCCGGTGGACATGGACCCGTTCTACCAGGCCCTGCCTTTCACTCTGACGAAGGCCCAGCTCCGCTGCGTGGACGAGGCCCTGGCGGACATGACCGGCCGCAGGCCCATGAACCGCCTCTGCCAGGGGGACGTGGGTTCCGGCAAGACCATGGTGGCCGCCGCCTGCGCCTACTTCTGCGTGAAAAACGGCCGTCAGGCGGCCCTGATGGCTCCCACGGAGATCCTGGCCCGGCAACACTATGAGGGGCTGGCTCCCCTGCTGGAGCCACTGGGAGTCCGCTGCGCCCTGCTCACCGGGGCCAGCACTGCAAAGGAGAAGAAGACCGCCGCCGCCCGCCTTGCGGCGGGAGAAATCGATTTCCTCATGGGTACCCATGCACTCATCACCGGCGATCTGGAGTACCGCTGCCTGGGCCTGGTGGTGACGGATGAGCAACACCGTTTCGGCGTAGGGCAGCGGGCGGCGCTGGCCGGTAAAGGGGATCACCCCCACACCCTGGTCATGTCGGCCACCCCTATCCCCCGGACCCTGGCCCTGATTCTGTACGGCGACCTGGACGTGTCCGTCATCGACCAGCTGCCCCCCGGGCGACAGCCGGTCCAGACCTCCTTTGTAGACAGCAGCTATCATCCCCGCATTTACAAGTTTCTGCGCAAGCTGGTGGAAGAGGGGCGGCAGGTTTACATTGTCTGCCCCGCAGTCTCCGAGAGCGAGGAGGGGGGAGACGACCGCAAGGCTGTCACGGAGTACGCCGGGCAACTGAGGCGAGAGGTCTTCCCGGATCTCCGGGTGGCCTTTGTCCACGGGAAGATGAAGCCCCGGGAGAAGGACGCGGTGATGGCCGCCTTCGCCGCCCATGAGACGGATATCCTGGTATCTACCACGGTCATTGAGGTGGGGGTAGATGTGCCCAATGCTGCGGTCATGGTGGTGGAGAACGCGGAACGCTTCGGCCTGAGCCAGCTCCACCAGCTCCGGGGCCGGGTGGGCCGGGGAAGCTGGCAGTCTTATTGCATCCTGATCTCAGACAATCAGAACGAGGAGACCCGCCGGCGTCTGAAGGTCATGACCAAGACCAGCGACGGCTTCCGGATCGCCGAGGAGGATCTCCGCCTCCGGGGTCCCGGGGACTTTTTCGGGCAACGGCAGCATGGCCTGCCGGGACTGCGGGTGGCGGATATCGGCTGTGACGCCCGGCTGCTCCAGGAGGCCCAGGCGGCGGCGGTCGCGCTGTTGTCGCGGGATCCGGAGCTTGCCTCCTGCCCGGCCACGGCGGAGCGGATAGCCCAGCTGTTTGCAGAGGCCTCCGATACCCTGAACTAGAGCCTGCCTGAAAAGGCATCCCCATATCCTGTGCAGGAAAAGACCTGCTCTGCTTGCCTATGCAGGGCAGGATTTACATGACAAAGGGCCTGGGAGAACGTTTCTCCCAGGCCCTCTCATTATTCATCTTCTTCGTCCGACTCCGGCGTCCCGGCGTTTCCGCTCATTTTAATCTCCTGCCATTTCTCCTTGGTAATCAGCAGCTGCCGGGGCTTGGACCCCTCAAAGGGACCCACGTACCCCCGCTCCTCCAGCTGGTCCACCAGACGGGCGGCCCGGGAGTACCCCAGCTTCAGCCGCCGCTGGAGCATGGAGGTGGATGCCTGTCCCGTTTCCAGAATAACCTCCACAGCGGCGGGGAGCAGCTCGTCACTCTCCTGCTCCTCCGGCTCGGCGGCGGCAGACTTTCCGCCCTTGCCCTTTTCCTGGACGGACTCCTCAATCTTGGCGATAACGTCATCGTCATACTGGGCCTCACCGGTCCGCTTGACAAAGGACACCACCTGGTCGATCTCCTCCGGGGTGATGAAGCAGCCCTGAACCCGGGTGGGCTTCCCGGCCCCCAGGGGGGCATAGAGCATGTCGCCCCGGCCCACCAGCTTTTCCGCGCCGCCGTTGTCCAAAATGATCCGGGACTCCATTGAGGAGGCCACAGCGAAGGCAATGCGGCTGGGGATGTTGGCCTTCATAAGGCCTGTGATCACGTCGGCGGAGGGGCGCTGGGTGGCGATGACCAGGTGCATGCCGGCAGCGCGGCCCATTTGGGCCACCCGGCAGATGGATTCCTCCACCTCCTTGGCGGCCACCAGCATCAGATCCGCCAGCTCGTCGATGACCACCACCACGCTGGGCAGGGGTTGCAGATCCTCCTTCGTCTTCGCCAGACGGTTGAACTCCTCCAGCTTCTTCACACCTTGCTCAGAAAAAGTCTTGTAGCGCTTCATCATCTCAAACACCGCCCACTGCAAAGCGCCCGCGGCCTTCTTCGGGTCCGTCACCACGGGAATCAGCAGGTGGGGGATGCCGTTGTAGGGGGCCAGCTCCACCATTTTGGGGTCCACCATGATAAAGCGCACATCGTCCGGCGTGGACTTGTAGAGCAGGCTGATAATCAGGGAGTTGGTGCACACGGATTTGCCGGAGCCGGTGGTGCCGGCGATGAGCACGTGGGGCAGCGTCCCGATGTCGCCGATGACGTTTCGCCCGCCAATGTCCCGCCCCAGGGCAAAGGCCACGTTGGACTTGTGCCCGGCGAATTCCCGGGACTCAATGACGTCCCGGATCAGCACCGGCGTCACCTGCTTGTTGGGCACCTCGATGCCCACTACGGAGATTTTGTCCGGAATGGGGGCGATGCGCACGCCGGTAGCCCCCAGGGCCAGGGCAATGTCGTCGGCCAGGTTGGTAATCTTGGACAGCTTCACGCCCTGCTCCAAAATGAATTCATAGCGGGTGACAGAGGGGCCGTGAATCACGTCGCCAGGGGCCGCGTCCACGCCGAAGCTGGTCAGGGTCTCCGCCAGGCGGCGGGAGTTGTTCCGCAGCTCCGCTCCGGCCTCCACATGATTCTCCCCCTGGTTTATCCGCAGCAGGTCCACCGGCGGATACTGATAGGCGCCCTCTTCAGAGGCCAGCTTCTCCTCGATCTCCGCGGCCACGGCAGCGGTCTGCGCCGCCACCTCCTTGGCGGTTTCAGCCTTGCCGCTGCGGGTGAAGGACTCCGCCGCAGGCAGGGTTTTGGGCTTCTCCTCGGGCGGGGGCACAGGGTCCGGCGCCGAAGCGGGCGGCTCGGGGGCGACGGGTTCCGGCCGGGCCGTCTCCCCTTCCTGAACGAAGGGTTCCGGCGCCGCCGGGGTAAAAAGGGCCGGCTCAGGAACCGGCTCCGGAGGCGGGCTGGGAATCGCGGCCTTCGCGGCCCGTTCGGGGGGAGTCGGAACGGGTTCCGCCGCCTTGGCCTGAAGGACCTGGTCCGGCGTGGGCTGGCCGTCGGCCTTGTGGCGGAAAAAGCTGGTGAACTTCCCGGACTTCTCCGGCTTGGCGGGCCGCTCCTCACCGTCCAGGGGGATATCGATCTGAGGCTTCGCCCCGGCGGCGCGCCGCTTGGGCGGGTCCAGGGGCGTCACGCGGATGGCCGGTTCGGGCGGCTCTTCATATTGGGGCATGGCCCGCCGCCACTCGGCAACGGACGCCAGAGTCAGCCGCAGAGAGACGAACAGCAGCGTCATAAACAGCACGGTAAACAAGATGGTAGACGCCAGCGGAGAGAACACGGCGGCAGAGCCGTTTGCCAACACGCCGGAGACGGCCCCGCCGGAGCGAAGCGCCACGCCGTCGGCCCAGATGGCGCCAAGCATCCCGAAAAAGGAGGGGGCGTAGGTCTCCTTGCAGAAGACCAGGTGGGTCAATGCTCCGAACAGCAGCGGCAGCAGCAGGGCACAGGTGGTCCGCAGCTGAACGGGGCGGCCCCGGTGAAACACCAAAATCAGCCCCGCCAGCACCAGCGACGGACCCGCCAGCCAATAACCGTAGCCAAACAGGCCCTTGAGGAGCTTGGCGAAGAAGTCCAAAAACAGGGCGTTGACGCCGAAATAGCTGACTAAGACGAACAGCGCCAGCACCAGCAGCGCTCCCCCCGTGACCTCCCGGCGGATGGGCTGCTTCTGAGGGACTTTTTTCGTGGATTTGCCGCCGGACTTGCGGGCGGTGGAAGATCTCTTTTGTGTGGAAGCCACGGTATGTACCTCCGAAAATCAGGAATTTTTCACTTCTGAGTGAAAATCAGGGCCAGGGTGACGATGCCCGCCAGCCAGCAGTAATAGGCGAAGAAGCCAAACCTCCCCTTGTCCGCCACCAGCCGGATGAGCCGGATGCAGGCGTAGCCCACCACAGCAGAGACCGCCACGCCCACCAGGTAGATGGGAACCTCCGCCCAGAGGATGCTGGCCTCCAGAGCGTCCTTGAGACTCAAAATATTGGCGCCCAGGACGGCGGGGATGGACATAAGGAAGGAGTAGCGCACGGCGAATTTCCGGTCAAAGCCCACGAAGCACCCGACGGTAATCGTCGTGCCGGAGCGGGAGATGCCGGGGCAAGTAGCGGCGGCCTGGCCCAGGCCCACCAGCAGCGCATCCAGCATAGTGGCGGATTTCTCGGTTTTCCGCCCCCGGCGGACGCGGTCGCTGGCGAAGAGGAGGCAGCCCGTCAGCAACAGGGCAAGGGCCACAAAATACATATTATCCCCCAGCGCCTCGATGGTGTCCTTGACGAACAGCACGGCGAAAAGAGGCAGGGTGCCCACGATAATCAGCAAGATCATCCGCCGGGCAGGAGGCGCGTGGGCGGGGGTGGTCCCGTGGACGATGTCGCCGATCCCGTAGAAAAACTCCAGGATCATGTCCCGGATATCCTCCCAATAGGCAACAAAGACGGCAAACAGCGTACCCAAATGGAGCAGCACGTCAAAAAAGGCAGGGACCTCCGACATGCCGGAGACATGCAGAAGGTGTTCGGCGATGGCCAGGTGCCCGGAACTGGAGACAGGCAAAAATTCGGTCACGCCCTGGATGACGCCCAGAAGGACGGAAGACAGCAGGGTCAAAAAACTCACGCTCCTCACTTGCGATAAAATCATGCTCATGTATAAAATAGTATACCACGGACAGGCTGTAAATTCCAGTCATATTTCCAAAAGTCCCCGGACGTGCCGTTTTTCGTTTCCCTTCCGATTACGTTTTGTATTATTGCAGGATATCCTGCGTTTTTTCTTTGAGCACTTTGTCGGTTTTTATCACATTTCCGGAGTGCACCCGCCGTAGGCGGCGGAAGCACCGGTTTTGCCCGGCTGTCTTTTCTCCCGTTTTCCCCGCTTTTCCCGCGCTTCTTCTTCCCCTCTTTCAAAAGCCTCCCGCCGCTGCCTGTATTTACATAAGACTATTCATAAAAACCTTCTACCAAGAGTTATCCACACTTTCCACAGCTTTTTCCACATAGCCTCCTCCTAAGGCAGCAAGGGTTCCGGCGGATTTCCACGTTTTCCCCATAGCGGAAAGCCCGGTTATCCACGCCCTTTTCCTGTGATTATAGTTTACATAACGCAGTTCCCTCATAAAATTTCTCCATTCCGGCATAAAACTTTTTTGATCAGAGGCGCTTTTTGTAGAAAAGAGGGAAAACTTCACGCAAACCCCCTGCGCCATGCAGCGCAGAATGCAGGCGTTCCCCCGCCTTCTTTCGTTTGCCATCCATAACACGTGACAAAGCGTCCAAACTATATTATAATAAGGACCGTAAATTCATAAAGGAGGTACGCTATGACGGACAAGCAGCCTGCCGCGCTGATTGCCATGAGCGGCGGCGTAGACAGCTCGGCAGCGGCATATCAGATGCAGGAAGCGGGCTTTTCCTGCCGGGGAATTACCCTGCGCCTGCTGGCCGGGGACGATGGCCGCAATGCCGGGGACGCGGAGGCCGTATGCCGGCGGCTGGGCATCCCGTTTTCCGTTTTGGATTTGACCCCAGAGTTTGAGGAGGAAGTGATCCGGAAGTTTGTTCGGACCTATCAGGCGGGCGGTACGCCGAACCCTTGCGTGGACTGCAACCGCCGCATCAAATTCTCCCGCCTTTTGGACATGGCGGAGCAAGACGGGGCCGTCCTGGCCACCGGGCACTACGCCCGGGTAGAGCGGGACGGGGCCACCGGGCGATGGCTTTTGAAAACGGCCCTGGACGCCGGAAAGGACCAGAGCTATTTCCTCTACACTCTGACGCAGCGGCAGCTGGCACGTGTCCGCTTCCCCCTGGGGAGTATGGAGAAGCGGCAGGTGCGGGCGCTGGCGGAGCGCCTGGGTTTTGTCAACGCCCGCCGGCGGGACAGCCAGGATATCTGCTTCATCCCCGGCGGCGATTACGGCGCCTTCCTGGCGTCCTACACGAAAAAGCCCGTCCCCGCCGGGGATTTCCTGAGCCTGGACGGACAAGTGGTGGGGCGGCACCGGGGCGCGGCGTGCTACACTCTGGGCCAGCGGAAGCGACTGGGTCTTTCCATGGGCGAGCCGGTGTACGTGTGCGGAAAGGACATGGCGGCAAACACCGTCACCGTCGGACCGGAACGCGTCCTGTTCAGCCGGGAGGTCCTGGTGGAGGAGTTGAATTGGATCTCCATGGAACCCCCGGAGACCCCCCTGCGGGTGGAGGCGAAGCTCCGCTCACGCCAGACGGGCCGGCCGGCGCTCCTCCGCCCGGAGGGCGGCGGACGGGTCCGCCTGGTGTTCGATGAACCGCAGAGGGCCGTCACGCCGGGACAGGCGGCGGTATTCTACAACGGGGACACCGTCGTGGGCGGCGGGACCATTGTAGGGACAACGAGTAGAGAGGAGGCGTCCCATGGGCTGTGATGCTTGCGGCGGAGGCTGCGGCACGCTGACGCTGGGACCGGTGGAGCTGGCGCTGCTGAACCGTCTGGGGGAAACACCCTTTCTGCCGGCAGCGTCCGAGTATGACCGGAAAGCGCCGGTGTATTTGGAGGAACAGGCCTATCGCCAGGAAGAGTATGCTGCCGCCATCTTGGCCCTGGCGGCAAAGGGTCTGCTCCAGTTGGACTACGACATTCCCCTGGAGCGGTTTGACTACAAGGCCTACGGGGCCTATCCCCTTCACGGCAGCATGGCGCTGACCGGCCGGGGACAGGACGTCCTGGATCAGATCGCGATACAAGGAATCGAGGAATAACGACATGCTGGACGAATTTTCAAGGACAGAGCTGCTCTTCGGCCGGGAGGGTATGGAGCGCCTGGCCCGGGCGCGGGTGGCGGTATTCGGGCTGGGAGGCGTAGGGGGCTACGCCATGGAGGCCCTGGCCCGCAGCGGCGTGGGAGCGCTGGACCTGGTGGACAGCGACCAGATCAGCCTGACAAACCTCAACCGTCAGATCCTGGCCACTCGCCGGACTCTTGGCCAGTACAAGGCGGACGCCGCCCGAGACCGGGTGCTGGAAATTAACCCGGCGGCAAAAGTGCGGGCCTGCCGGGTTTTTTACGGTCCCGAAACCGCCGGAACCTTTGACTTTACCCAGTATGACTATGTGGTGGACGCCATCGACACCGTCACCGGCAAGCTGGCCCTGATTCAACAGGCCCAGGCGGCGGGGACTCCGGTCATCAGCTGCATGGGGGCGGGCAACAAGCTGGATCCCACAGCTTTTCGCGTGGCGGATATCTACGCGACCTCGGTATGCCCCCTGGCCCGCGTCATGCGGAAGGAGCTGAAAAAGCGGGGCATCCGGCAATTGAAGGTGGTCTACTCCCAGGAACCGCCCAGGACTCCCGAAGGGGCGCTCTACCAGGAGACCTTGGCGGGGCAGGAGCGGCGGCAGGTCCCGGGGAGCAACGCCTTTACCCCCTCCGTAGCGGGGCTGATCCTGGCGGGCGAGGTGCTCAAGGATTTGGCTACGGAGAATTGACGGCGAACGGCGGCCGTCTTGCTGGATATTTCTTTCTAAAATCTTTTTCGTTTCATGGGATTTCCCACCTTGCTGAGGGATATTCCCTACAGAAGGGTCCTTCAAAACCAGCGAAAAAGAGGTGAGGCGCGTTGACGGAAGAGCGGTTCCGGGAGTGCGTGGAGCTTTACGGCGACATGGTGTTCCGGCTGGCCTACAGCTACCTGAAAAACCGGGCGGACGCCGAGGA
Organism: Oscillibacter sp.; assembly: GCA_022791135.1. GTDB lineage: Bacteria > Bacillota > Clostridia > Oscillospirales > Oscillospiraceae > Oscillibacter. The sequence goes on along the minus strand of JAAVYM010000014.1, from coordinate 3,940 downwards.
TGTGATGCAGGAGTCGTTGCTGAAGCTGTACACGGAGTCAAAGGACTTCGAGTCGGCGGACCACGAGAAGCACTGGCTGATCCGCGTGGCGGCCAACGAGTGCAGAAAGTTGCTCCGCTCCCCTTGGCGGCGGCGGACCGGTCCCCTGGATGAGATGGAGGAGGCTGCGGCCTTTGACCAGCCTGCCCAGACGGAGCTGTTCCGGCAGGTGATGGCCCTGCCGCCCAAGTACCGGGCGGCGGTGTACCTCCATTACTACGAAGGCTACTCCGTGAAGGAAATCGCAGAACTTCTGGGAGCCAAGGCGTCCACCGTGCAGACCTGGCTCATGCGGGCCAGGGGGCAGCTGAAAACCAAACTGAAGGAGGCGGAAGCCTATGATTGACGAAAAGCTGTATTGTGAGACCTTTTCCCGGCTCCGGGCCTCCGATGAGGCGAAGAAGGAGGTCCTTGTAAAAATGAGCGAAATGAACGGAAAGAAGACCCTGCGCCGGCCCTTGAAAGCCCTGCGGGCGGCGGCCATGGCGGCGATGCTGACCCTGGCCCTGGCGGTGACGGCCAATGCCGCCAGCAACGGTGCGCTGTTTGAGAATCTGCGCATCGTCTGGCAGAGCGGTTCCCAGATCATGCTGGAGGATGACCAGGGCAACCAGTTGCTTGTCACCGGCGTCTACGCGGACGCCGAACTCCGGGACGGCAAGCTGGTGCTGACCGTGGACTCTGCGGAATTCGATATCACCAAAGACATCGAGGAAAACGGCGCCTACAGCGCCACGGTGGAAAGCGCCGACGGACGGGCGGTGGACATCAGAGTCACCGGTTCCCTGGAGGACTGGGAGATCGAAACCTCCTTTGAGGACGGCAGCGTGGATTACAACACCGCAATGGAGCACACGGGGAAGGTTTCAACGGTCACGAAATCCTTCACCACTGTCACCAGCGATTGAGCAAACCAAAAACCGCCGGAGGGGCTTCCCTCCGGCGGTCCTGTTTTATTTTTATCCCTTATTAACCCTGTGCTGCTACTGCTTTTATATTCAAAATGATGTATATTCATACTATGCCAGTCCTAAAAAGGCAAAATACAGGGTGAATGAATGATAACAATCACTCTGTATTTTTCTGATATGGAGTTAAATCGGATGGCTTGGAGACAGAGTACCAGCTTCCTTCCATCAAGAGATAGCACTCAGGTCAAAACGGGATAGTCCCCTTCTGTCGGGATAAACTCAAAATCGTATTCCGCTCTACTATCGCTGTTACCTGGAGTTTGTCCTTCCTCAGCCTCAAGAAGTTCACACTCAAGTTTAGATACCCAGTCTCTTAAGTTTTCAACATCTTCTCCCTCTGCCTCCCATTGCGTAGGTTTCATGCCGATGAAGTCAATGTGTGTAATAAACACCGTAGTTGTGGAATCTCCAATATATGCGACAACTGGACTGTCCGGCCCCGGATTCTGATTACAGCCTGCCAATGCCAAGACAAAAATCAGTGACAAAACGAATACGATCCATCTTTTCATTTGAATTGCTGCCTCCTAAACTCCGTTTTTATAATATGTATAGACGCAAAATACCTTTAGATGTTCCGCCGCATCCGCTACATTTGAGCTTTATTTTTGTCTCATCATACGACATTTTCTGGTCTGTTTCAAGGAAAGGATAAATATGTGCGTCAGCCCTCACTATTGCACGGGCTGACGTGTGTATTACACTTTCGCCGGGAATCGTCCATTGTGCTAATTGTCATTTCTTCTTGATGGGAATGTATATTTTGACGAACGGCAAAAGGCTGCCAGCATTTACTCGCTGACAGCCTTTTTAGTATGTTTATGCAGATATTTTTCTGATTATTCACTTTTCAGCCGACAACACTGAACCGGATAAAGGGATTTACTTTTTAAAGCTGTCTTTCAGACTGACACTGCGGTTGAACACCAGATGTCCCGGAGCGCTGTCCTTGCTGTCCAGACAGAAATAGCCCTGCCGCAGGAACTGGAAATTCGCCGGGGCCTTCGCCTCCGCCAGGGAGGCCTCCACCTTGCAGCCCGTCAGCACCTCCAGGGAGTTGGGGTTCAGGCATTCGATGAAGTCCTTATCGGCAGCGTCGGGGTTCTCGTCGGAGAAGAGGTTATCATACAGCCGGACCTCCGCGTCCACGGCAGTGGCGGCATCCACCCAATGGAGCGTTGCCCCCTTGACCTTCCGTCCGTCGGCGGGGTCGCCGCCGCGGCTCTCGGGGTCGTACTCGCAGAGGATCTCCGTTACATTTCCCGCCGCGTCTTTCACGCACCCGGTACAGCGGATGAGATAGGCCCCCTTCAGCCGGCACTCCGGCCCGCCGGGGTAGAGGCGCTTGTACTTGGGCACGGGAACTTCCAGGAAGTCGCCAGCCTCCACCCAGAGGGTGCGGGAGAAGGAGACCTCCCGGGTCCCGGCGTCGGGGTCCACGGGGTTGTTCTCCACGGAGACCGCCTCCGCCTTCCCCTCGGGGTAGTTGGTAATGGTGAGCTTCACGGGCCGCAGCACGGCCATGACCCGCTCCGCCGTGGCGTTCAGGTCCTCCCGCAGGCAATGCTCCAAAAAGCCGTACTCCACCACGTTGGCGGACTTGGCCACGCCGATGCGCTCGCAGAAATTCCGGATGGACCGGGGGGTGTAGCCCCGGCGGCGCAGGCCGCAGAGGGTGGGCATCCGGGGATCGTCCCAGCCGGAGACCCGGCCCTCCTCCACCAGGCGGCGGAGCTTGCGCTTGCTCATGACGGTGTGGTCGATACCCAGCCGGGCAAATTCGATCTGCCGGGGTTTGGCAGGCAGGTCACAGTGCTCCACCACCCAGTTGTACAAAGGCCGGTGAGCCTCAAACTCCAGCGAGCAGAGGGAGTGGGTAATGCCCTCCAGCGCATCCTGAATGGGGTGGGCGAAGTCGTACATGGGGTAGATACACCACTTGCTGCCGTGGCGGTGGTGAGGCAGGTGGTTGATCCGGTAGAGCACCGGGTCCCGCATGTTGAAGTTGCCGCTGGCAAGATCGATCTTGGCCCGCAGAGTCATAGCCCCGTCGGGGAACTCTCCCGCCCGCATCCGGCGGAAAAGGTCCAGGCTCTCCTCAATGGGCCGGTCCCGGTAGGGACTCCGGGCGGAGACGCCCACGCCGCCCCGGTACTCTTTAAATTCCTCCGGCGTCAGCTGGCAGACGTAGGCCAAGCCCTTTTTAATGAGGCCCTCGGCCTGGCGGTAGTCCTCCTCGAAGTAGTCGGACCCATAGAAAAAGCGGTCCCCCCAGTCGAAGCCCAGCCAGTGGATGTCCTCCTTGATGGCCTCCACGAACTCCTCGTCCTCCTTGGTGGGATTGGTGTCGTCCATGCGGAGGTTGCAGAACCCGCCGTATTTTTCCGCGGTCCCGAAGTCGATGGTCAGGGCCTTGCAATGGCCGATGTGCAGGTATCCGTTGGGTTCCGGGGGAAAGCGGGTGTGCACGCGCATGCCTGCGTACTGACCGCCGGGGGCGATGTCCTCCTCGATGAACGTGTGAATGAAATTCCGGCTTTCCAGTTCCGGCGTTTTGATTTCCTCCGCCATGGCGCAGTCCTCCCAAGTAAAATAAAATGACAATTTATTATACAGAAACAGCCGGGAAATTGCAAGGGGGATTTCTGCCGGAGGAGCATCCAAGCGCAGAGTTACAGGATGCTGAGCAGGAAAAAGACAGCAGCCCCATTCGGCGGATGCCAATAAGGAAGTAAATAGAATTTCCGGAAAAACCGGTGTGGCAAAGATCACGCCGGTTTTTCCGTATCTGTTAGTAGCTCCGGTTTGCCAAGCGGAATCCGGATTTTACCCACATAGTTAAAGTAGACTTCAATCGTGACATGCTTCTTACCGCCGATTTTCTCCGGGCTGTGGATCACGATTTTTTCACTCAGCTCATTTACCGTAGC
>JAAVYM010000013.1 GCA_022791135.1 Oscillibacter sp. | reverse complement strand
GATGTCGAAATTGGGACATGGTTTTGGCACAGCTCCAGCTCATGTTCCAGGACCGCCAGACCGCCTGAACCCGACTTCCCCTTCGTATTTCCAGGCGGGGAGACGGCATTCGCGCTGCGCGCGCATACCGTCTCCCTGCCTGGAATACAGGTGGGTAAGCCGTGTTAAGCCGTGTTGTCTCCAGCCCGGGAAATCTTCTGATTTGCTCCCGTTCCCTTGACTACAGCTCGTCTCCTTTTACACAAAATTTTCTGCCGGGCCCTGCGGCGTAATCTCGATCCTTCTCTTTATTTTTTTGGTGTCAATTGCTTGCTATGATTCCGATGCCGACAACCTGTTCATCCATCCTTTTCGCTTGAATACGATAAGTGTCATGCCTAGCCTGATCAATTCCTCTTGGGAGAGGGTGAAATAAACCCATTCGATGGGCAGCTGGAACAGGAAAGCGGTGGTAAGCCCCAGCGGTACGCCTATCAGCCAGGTGCCCACAATGTCGATTACCATGATGGAGGCCGTCTTTCCACCGCTTCGTACCACTCCGCCGCCCAAAATCATATTGGCAACCTTTACAGGAGCCATGACAGCAAAGGCAAGCAAAAGTTTGGCTGCGGTATTTCGGACGCCGGGTTCGACCTTGTAGAGCGGCACATAGACCCATCTCAGACGAATCAGCAGTACCGATAATATCAGCGAACCTGCAATCCCATACCACATCAGTTTTTTAGATTCCTGATACGCTTTTTCATATTCGTTTGCGCCCAACCGTTTGCCGATCAGGATCCCCGCAGCCTGAGAAACGCCGCTTAGCGCCCCAATGAATAATCCTTGGATCGGGCCAGTCATGGACATAGCGGCTAAGTATCCCTGCCCCAAATGCCGGAAACCCGAAATGTCCAAATATCAGCGCATAATTCAGCCCTGTGTTCACAATCGCCGCGGTAATGCCGGCGGCAAGGGGCCAAACGGCCCAGCCCGAACATCGAATCATAACGGCCAAGATAGTGGATACGCCCATAGGGAGATACGTCCACAGGATACAGGTCAAATAACCCTGCCCAGCGGCGAGGAGTGCCGGGTCATCCTTGATATAAAGCCCTACAATCTGCTCCGGAAACAGAACACACAGCGCGGTGAATAGCAGGGCCAGGGCTATGGCTGCGGTTAGATTGACGGAGAGACTTCGATCTGCCATCTTTCGATTGTTCATGCCCAGGTATTGGGAAATCATGATCCCAGCTATCGCGGCGACCGCTCCAAGCACGACGGAGTAAATAAACGTGGGTCGTCCCGCAATCTCCACTGCAGACACCGCCGTGCTTCTCAACTGTCCGACCATCAGTTGGTCGATCATGGAGAAAGAGGATTGAAGCATAGATTGAAGTCCTACCGGAACGGCAATTCCAACCACAGAGACTAAGAAGGATTCTTTTTTCATAAGTACACACCTGCCTTTCCCTTGAGGATATCGGGAAAAGCAGATAATTACAATAGGTTAATCGCATAACCTTTTTGGTTAATGGCGTAACCGTTGCAATATCTACGATAGTTTTGCGAATATGATATGCAAGACTGCCGGAGAAAGCTTCGTTTGAATATTTTTATGTCCAGTAGGACTCTGTATTCAAGAGAAATTTTCGGAGGGGGAGAGGCTATTTTGCTCCTTTCCAAATTGACCTTGCCCCAGATTTACACGGTCAGTCCATGTTTTGTGAGCAAATGACGGAAATGTACGTGTTGGTTTGATCGATTTCCGGCTGCTTGCCCAAGTGAATCAGCTCCCACAAACACTTCAGAGGCAGATACCCCTGCCGGTAAAAATCCTGAGAGATTGTAAAATCCACACATCCGCTTTGAAGCAGTGCGCGGGTATTATGGGAGAGGTCATGTACCACCAGGCGGACCTCTTTTTCTTTTCCCGCTGCCTTTAGCGCCTGTGCACAGCCAGGAACACTCTGGTTGGCCATGTAGATTGCAGCCAGATTGGGTGTCCGTTCCAATACCTCGGTCACCCGGCGGCAGGTGAAGTAGTAATCATTATAGGTTTCCATCACCTCGATCTGACTGTTGGGAAACTGGAGTTCCTGCATCCGTGCGCCAAAGCCTTCCAGCCGTTTGCGATGCCCATCAAATTCCAGGTTTCCACACATGGCGAGTATCCGGCCGGTCCGGGGGGTGCATTTGCTGATAAGCTCCGCCGCGATGCGTCCGCTTTTTTCGTAATTTTGCCCGACAAAGGATATCCGCTTGCTGTTCGGCAAGTCCGAATTGAAGGTGATCACCGGGATGTCCTGTTCAACGAGTGAGATGACCTTGGCCTCAATGGAAAAGTCGTTAACCGCGCAGAGGGAGATCCCCTGAACGCCTCGGGTGACCAGGGTGTCTAGCCGCTGGATAGATTCTTCCGGATCGTCAGTCAGGCATTCTTCCACGACAATTTCAACGCCAAAGGGAGACAGCTCTTCCCGTGCTCCCTCAATGCCGCGCAGCACTTCGGGCCGGAAAAAATCCGTCCAGTTTGGCAGCAGCACGCCCAGTTTGACCGGGGGGCATGACCTTCCCGCCATTTCCTGGCTGTGGAACGCATGGGGCGACAGATAACCCAATTCTGCAACGGCTTCCTGCACACGAACACGGACCTCTTCTTTTACATAGGACCGATTATTCAGCACCCGGTCCACAGTACCCCGCGATACTCCCGCCAAATCGGCGACCATCTGAATTGTAGGCCGTTTACCCATACGGCTCTACCTCCTTATCTATTCAATGGCACGGCAGCAAAGAGGTCCTGCCCCGGGCCTCGCTCCCTTCAATTGTGGGGGCGAATAAAGATAAGGAGAGTATAACACAATTTGCCTAAAAAGAAAACAGAATTTCTCGCAAATGAGCGCTCTTGACTTCTGAAATGTGTGATAGCACATATTCACAGAATAAGAATTTCAAACAAAAATCGCGCAAGATTTTGAATAATAGCAGTATTTTAGTACTATTTATTAAAATTGCATTACTACATACAGACTTTTGGAATAAGAAGAGTCTGTGGTTTTTCTCAACAAAATTGTGAAAAAATCGTGTCAAACGTAAAAATGCACATATTAAGTTTTCCTTTTTATAATTTTTTACTGAAATTCTAGCAATTATTCTGCGTACTTGTCCAAAATATAGGTCGCATCGAACAAGTTTACATTAAAATGTCCCTTGACTTTTATGTGCTTTTGAACTATATTGAGTTGCAGAAGCAGCGGATATACAGTTCTATAAAACTAAAAAGCACATATTTGCAATTACACACAAGCAGCACGTTTACCCCATGCCTGACGGCATTCGGCTGGCATGGGGAGCCTTGGACATTGCCAATACGGGAAACTACAGGAAATGAAAGGAGCAACACTATGAAAACCATCAAGATCGGCATAATTGGCGCCGGCCGCATTGGCCGGGTCCACGCGGAGAACATCGCAAAATTTGTCCCTGAAATGGAGATCAAGACCATTGCAGATCCCTATATGAGTGAGGAAACCGTGGAGTTTCTCAAGCGCCTGCACATTCCCAACATCGTCAAGGACCCGGACGTCATCTTGAACGACCCGGAAATCAAAGCCGTCGTCGTCTGCTCCCCCACAGACCTCCATGCGGAGTACTCCATCAAGGCAGCCCAGGCGGGCAAGGACGTCTTCGTAGAGAAGCCGGTGGATTACCGGATCGAGCGGGTGAAGGAGGTCATTGAGGCGGCGAAAAAAGCCGGCGTGAAGCTCCAGGTGGGCTTTAACCGCCGGTTTGACCATAACCATCGGGCTGTCTACGAGGCTGTCCGCGCAGGCAAGATCGGTGAGGTCAACCTGATCAAGATCAGCTCCCGGGATCCCGAACCCCCCACTATCGACTACGTGAAGGTCTCTGGAGGCATCTTTTATGACATGATGGTCCACGACTTTGACATGGCCCGGTTCCTGGCCGGTTCCGAAGTGACGGAGGTTTTCGCCTATGGTGCGGTACTGGTAGATCCGGCCATCGGCGAGGCGGGCGATGTGGATACGGCTGTGGTGACCCTAAAATTTGCCAACGGGGCCATGGGTGTCATCGACAACAGCCGCAAGGCCGTTTATGGGTACGACCAGCGGGTGGAGGTCTTCGGCTCCAAGGGCGCGGTAATGGATGTCAACGACACCCCTGACAACGCCATCGTTTACGGAGCGGACGGCACCGTCTCCGGTACCTGCTATAAAATCATGTGGGACCGCTACACCGGTGCATTTGCCGCCGAGCAGAAGGCTTTTGCCGACGCCGTGATCAACGACACGCCGACCCCTGTCACCGGAGAGGATGGTCTGTATCCCATCCTGATCGCTGCCGCCGCCACGAAGTCCCTGAAGGAGGGGCGCCCCGTTAAGATTTCCGAAATCGGATGACTGGCAGATACAAGGCCGCCAGTTCCATCACAGAAAGGGGAAGGGTGAATGAGTGAATACGTAGTAGAGCTAAGGAACGCGACCAAGCGCTTTCCGGGCGTCATTGCTTTGAAAAACATGCACCTTGCCGTCAAACCCGGAGAGATTCTCGGGCTGATCGGCGAGAACGGCGCGGGAAAATCCACGCTGATCAAAGTGCTGACCGGCGTGCATCAGCCCGACGAAGGGGAGATCTATGTCGATGGCGTCAAGCAGACCATCCGGAATCCTAACGATTCTGCGGCGGCCGGCATCGCCTGCGTGTATCAGGAGCTGAACATTGAAAAGCTCCTAAGCATCACCGATAATATCTTCATTAATAAATGGATCAAGGGATCGAATGGTCTTCTGGACTACAAGGCCATGCATGTCAAGGCCAAGGAGGTCATGGCATCCCTGGGTCAGGACGTGGACCCTACGAAACCCGCAGGCTCCTTTGGCATGGGTGTGCAACAGATGATTGAGATCGCCAAGGCGGTTCTGATTGACGCAAAAATGATCATCATGGATGAACCCACCTCCTCCTTGGGCGAAAAAGAGGTCGAGCAGCTGATGAAGACCTGCCGGGATTTGAAAGCTAGGGGCATCGGCATCGTATTCGTCTCCCACAAGCTGGAAGAGCTGTTCGAGCTGTGCGACCGGGTGACGGTTATCCGGGACGGCGAGTACATCGACACCAGAGACATCTCGGAATGGACTAATGATTCCCTCATTACTGCTATGGTGGGCCGTTCCCTGGACAACCAATTCCCCAAGGAATTCGGTGTCAAATCGAAAACGCCCATGCTCAAGGTGACCGGGCTTTCGGAACCGGGTGTACTGAAAAATGTCTCCTTTGAGGCTTACGGCGGGCAGATCTTGGGCTTTGCCGGGCTGGTGGGAGCAGGCCGTACCGAGACCATGCGGGCTATCTTCGGCGCGGACCGCGTGGAGAGCGGAACGATTGAAGTCAAAGGAAAGCAGGTCAAGATCACCAGTCCCCGTCAGGCCATTAACGTAGGCATTGCGTTTTTGACCGAAGACCGCAAAGGACAGGGTCTTGTCCTGGCTGAACCCATCAAGAGCAACCGGATCCTGGCAAATCTCAAGGGCTTTTCCAATGGCCCCTTCCTCAACGAGAAAAAAATCCTGAAGCAGGGGCAAGGCAACATTGACGCCCTGCGGATTAAAACGCCGTCTATCGTTGAAGTGGTGGGCCAACTTTCCGGCGGCAACCAGCAGAAGGTGGTCATAGGGAAATGGGTGAACACTGATTCAGACATTTTCATTTTCGATGAACCCACCCGGGGCATCGACGTCGGTGCGAAGATCGAAGTCTACAATGTCATGAACAACCTGGTGAAGGAGGGGAAGTGCGTGATCATGGTCTCCTCGGAGATGCCGGAGATCCTCGGCATGAGCGACCGGGTGATCGTCATGCGGGAGGGCGAGATCATGGCCGATGTGGAACGCGGCAGCGTCCACTTCAATCAGGAAAGCCTTATGAAGGCTGCATGGGGAGGAAAGCTAAATGAAGGCCAAAAAATCCAGTGAACTGATGAATTATGCCGGTACGTTCGGTGCGTTGATCATCCTCTGTGTCGTATTATCCTTTGCGTCGGATAACTTTTTGAAAATCTCGAACCTGATGACCATTTTGAAACAGGCGCCCTTTTACGCCATGCTGGCGTCGGGAATGCTGTTTTGTCTGATCACGGCGGGCATCGATCTGTCGGTGGGCGCCAACGCTACCTTCTGTGCCTGCGTGTGCGGCATGTTTGTCAAAAATGGCATTACAAATCCAGTCCTTTTGATTGTGGTGGCCCTGGGCTGCGGTACCCTGATCGGCCTGATCAACGGCACCCTGCTGACCCGGCTGCACCTGCCCCATCCCTTCGTATCCACGCTGGGCATGAAGAACGTTCTCTGGGGCGCGGCCGTCTATGTGACCGGTTCTCAAATGATCTCCTTCAATGGCGCGGACGGCATCATGTGGCTGGGTTCCTCAGATATCAAGGGTGTGCCTTGGTGCTTTATCCTGGTGGTCATCATTTACATCATTTTGCATATTTTACTGAACCGGACGGCTTTAGGCCGCTCCATCTACTGCGCCGGCGGCAATATGGAGGCTACCCGGCTCTCCGGCATCAACTCCGCCAATGTCCTGACCTTCTGCTATGCTCTGTCCGGTTTCATGGCAGCTCTGGCGGGCATCGTCTCCATTGGACGCTCCGGTATCTGCAACGGCGTGAACGCTATCCAGCCCTATGATACCGACGCCATTGCCTGCTGCATCATTGGAGGGGCCTCTTTCAACGGAGGCAAAGGTACCATGCTGGGCACGATGTTGGGCGCCCTGATTATCACCACCCTGCGAAACGGCTTTACGCTGCTGTCTGTTTCTTCTGCGGTGCAGAACATGGTCCTGGGCCTCGTGATCATCTGCGCTGTCCTGCTGGACGTCACCCGTGAGCGTATGGCGTCCAAGAGCCGCCGGATGGCCGCGAAGTGATTCGAATTTCCATGTGCAACGCCCTGTCCGCCGTTTTTCCACACCGGCGGCGGACAGGGTTTCCATATCCCGGCAAGGTGTGGAAATCTATTCATTTGCAGAAAGGAAGACGATCATGAAGATGAAGAAGTTGCTTGCAACGCTGCTGGCCGGCACAATGGCACTGTCTCTGGCCGCTTGCGGAGGAAACGGCGGAGGTTCCTCCGGTTCCGGCAGTTCCGATGGCTCTGGAAGTTCCGGCGGTGGAGAGGGCGGCTCCGGCCCTTACAAGATCAGCATGGTGCTCAAGACCAATTCTTCGGAGTTCTGGCAGTTGGTCCAGGCCGGCGCAGAGACCTATGCCAAGGAAAACCCCGATCTGGTGGAGCTGTCCGTCAAGGGTCCCCCCCGAGTCCTCCTACGAGGAACAGCTCAACATGGTTCAAACTGACCTGGCTAATGACAGCTTTGACGGCTATCTGATTGCTCCCCTCCAGTCCGAGGCCATTGCGACCCAGATCGCCAACACTTCCAAGCCTGTCATTGCCTTTGATACCAGAATCGAATCTGACAAGGTCGTTTCTTTCGTGGGCACAGGCAACAAAGAAGCCGCCAAGCAGGGCGCCATCGCCGCTGTGGAAGCTGCCAAGGCCGCCGGCTGGACAGAGATCAAGTGCATTGAAATCGCCGGCGTTCAGGGTGATGCAACCAATACCGCCCGTATGGAAGGTTTCCGGGAGGGCGTAAACGAGTCCGGCGGCGAATTCCTGGACAACGAGGTCCAGTACGCCAACGCCGTGGCGGACCAGGCTGTGACTTGCATGGAGGCCATTGCTTCCAAATTCCCTGACGGCATCGCCATCATTTGCACTAACAACGACGATATGGCCATCGCGGCGGCCCGAACAGCAAAAAACTATCCCGGCTTTGCCAACACCATTTTCCTGGGTTTTGACGGCCAGCTCTCCGCCTGCCAGACTGTTCTGGAGGGAAATCTGACTATGACCGCTGCGCAGAATAACTTTGACATCGGCTACAAGGCCGTTGAGACCATGGTCAAGCACCTCCAGGGTGAAACTGTGGAGGAGTTCGTAGATACCGGCACGGAGATCATTACCCCCGAGAATGCACAGGCCCGCATCGACCGCATGAGCGGATACCTGGCCTAAGCGTTTCACTTCTTTTCTCTTTAGGTTCGCGGAATGCGGAGACGCCGCCGGGGGAAAATTCTTCCTCCGGCGGCCTATTTTTAAATCTGTAGATTCAACTGGAAAGGTGGAGCACAAAATGGCACTCAGAAAATGCGCCTGCATTGATACACTGTACACGGAACTGGATTGGCTGGACCGCTTTCAGGCGGCCAAGAACGACGGATTTGAGGCTGTGGAGTTCTGGGACTGGCGCATCCGGGACCTGGAGAAAACCCGGGAAGCTGCCCAAAAGGCAGGCATCGCGATTTCTGGCTTTAACGGCGGCGCAGATTACTCTCTGGTAGATCCGTCCCACAGGGAACCCTACCTTGCCGAGCTGAAAAAATCGATCGCGGCGGCAAAGCAAGTAGGGTCCTCCAGTGTCACAATCCACTCCAATGCGCTTGGTGAGGGGGGAATCGTGGTGGACCACTATGATAACCTCTCCCACACCGTAAAGCTGTGCTCTATGTACGGCACGCTGCTGGAGTGTGCGAAGCTGGCTGAGGAAGAAGGTGTTAAGCTCAACTTAGAAGCGCTCAACATTACAACGGACCATATCGGCAACTTCCTGGCCTCCACGCAGATGGGCGCGGAGATTTGCCGTCTGATCGGATCTCCCCGGCTGAAGCTGCTTTATGATGTGTACCATATGCAAATTAACGAAGGGTGCATCTGCGACACCATTACGGCCTATGGAGACCAAATCGGCCATGTCCATATCGCCGACGCGCCGGGCCGCCATGAGCCGGGCACGGGGGAGATCAACTACAAAAAGGTCATTAGCCATTTGGAGTCCTGCGGCTACACCGGACGCATCGGGTATGAGCTGTTCCCGCTGACGGATACGAAAAGTGCCGTTCAGGCTATTATGGAACACGCTTAATTCATAGAATGATTTTATAAAGGTAATTCTACGGACAAAACCTTGTTGACCGCTGATATATGCGGGTGCAAAGACCGGTCCCCACACCTTTTTCACCAAAAAGAGTGCGGGGACCGAATTCTGTCCATGTTTTGATTTTCCCAACTGAATAGGAACGCTCTGAACGGATCTTGGGTCTTATTGGAGATGATACAGCTGCCCCTGCCTCTTGGCGCGGGGCAGTTTTCTTCGTGGCAAACGATCTTGCAAAATACCGACTGTATCCTGTCATCACCATGTAGAAATGCTTATAGGCGTTGGAAGGGATTAATTTGATTAAGGTAAGAATCATGGCCGACCATCTAAAGGAAGATATTCCAGTGACTGTGATTCTTTAAAACAAAGCCCGTTGGGTGGTCGCCTCCATATGGTTGAATGCAGGCTTTTAGACCAATACAGCTGTGAAATTTTTTTGGACAAACCTGGCATAGTGCGGGACGGGCTTTCATAGAGTGGAGTAACTAAAGAAAGGGGGAACCTCCCTTGCATAAAAACGAACTTGCGGCGAGATATGAGCAAGCTGCCGCCATTCTCCCCAACCGCCTGCGAAAAGTGGCGCTGGGACTGTCCGAAGGGGAAAAAGCCGCCGCAGAGGAAATCCGCCTCCGGGCAGGGCGGCCCTTGACTGTACTGTTGCCCACGGGGGAGCTTTCCCTGGAGGCAGAGGTGGAGCCGGAAGAACTGGAAACCCTGTGTGACATCGCCACGGAGTTTTCCCGCTATGCGGCGGCGGAGACCATCCGGGAGGGCTTTCTGCCTGTCCGGGGTGGCTTTCGGGTGGGGCTTTGCGGCTCGGCGGTGATGAAGGATGGAACCAACACAAACCTGAAAAACCTCTCCTCCGCAGCAATCCGCATTGCCAGGGAGCGGAAGGGGATCGGGGCGGGAATCGTTCCAAAGTTGTTTCAAAACGGCGTTTTCATCAGTACACTCATCCTCTCCCCACCGGGCGGCGGAAAGACGACATTGCTGCGGGACATGGTCCGGCTGCTTTCCGAGGGCAGTGGAGGAGTTCCCGCCCAGCGGATTTCCCTGATTGACGAGCGGGGAGAAGTGGCGGTTGTCTATCGGGGGCAGCCTCAGATGGACGTCGGCCCCCACACGGATGTGCTGGACGCCTGCCCTAAGGCGTTGGGAATTCCCCTTGTGCTCCGGGCCATGAACCCTCAGATCATCGCCGTAGACGAAATCACCGTTCGGGAAGACCTGGCTGCCGTGCATATGGCGGCGGGCTGCGGCGTGGGGCTGCTGGCCACGATTCATGCCTCCGGTGTGCCGGAGCTGCTGGGGAAGCCTCTCTACCGCCAGCTGCTGGAGGATCAGGTTTTTCGGTTGGCGGTGCGGATCGTGGGTAGTGAAAGTGGACGAGCCTATGAGTTGGAGGCGCTGCCATGCTGAAGCTCTTGGGAAGCCTGCTGATAGCATGCGGCGGAGCCTTCGCCTGGCAGCTTCAGCGGACGGAGCGCCGCCGGAGGCGGGACACGCTGTCCGACCTCCAGAGGGCTTTCCGCCGGATGGGGGAGACCGTTCGCATGACCCGAACACCTCTACCGGCGCTGCTGAAATCCTTGGCGGCGGACTGCAAAGAACCTGTGGCCGCCTTTTTTACAGCAGTTTCCCAAGCCGCCGGGGAGGGAGAGGAACTTTCTAAAATCTGGCGGGAGCAAGCTGAGACGCTGCCCCTGAATGCGGCGGACCGTGCCGCTGTGTTGAACCTAGTCTTTGACCTGCAGGGCGATGAGGAGAAGGTCTGTAAAGCGATATCCCTTGTCGCACGAGAACTGACGGAGCATGCCGGAGAGGCGGAGCGGCTACGGCCGGAAACAGAAAAACGGGCTGCGGCACTGTGGTTTTCCGCTGCGGCTCTGCTGGTGATTTTATTGCTGTAGAGGTAGAAACGCATGGATGTGGATTTGATTTTTAAAATCGCCGCTATCGGCATCCTTGTTGCGGTGCTGAACCAGCTTCTGGTCCGCTCCGGCCGGGAGGAGCAGGCCATGATGACGACTCTGGCGGGGCTGGTCGTGGTGATGATGATGATGGTACAGGAGATCAGCAATCTCTTTGACCTCATCAGAACCCTCTTCCACTTTTAGCGGTGGAGCTGTCGATTCAGGCGGCCGTGCTGTGCGTTGCCGCGGCGCTGCTGGCCTTGGTCGTGAGACGGGGCAGCCCGGAATGCGCCCTGCTGTTGACACTGGCGGCAGCGGCAGTTGTGCTCCTCTCCCTGGCGGAAAGTTTGGAGACGCTGGTGGAATTTCTGGGGCGGCTGGTGGAGGAGAGCGGTTTGTCCCGGGAGCTGTTTATTCCGCTTTACAAAACTGTAGGAATCGCGCTGGTAGTAAAAATCGGCGGTAATCTTTGCCGGGACGCCGGAGAATCGGCCCTGTCCTCGGTGGTGGAGACGGCGGGAGCCGTGTGCGCCCTGCTGGCGGCGCTGCCGCTGCTGCGGGCGGTACTGGCGCTGTTGCTGGAGCTGATGCGATGAAGCGTTGGATTTGCATGGTATTTGCGGTGCTGGCCCTGGCCGTAGAGGCCCGGGCAGCGGAACTGCCGGAAGACTTGACCGCCGCTTTGCCGGAGGCGGCGGAGGACATTCTGGACATCGGCGATCTCTCTGGCCCGGAGGGCCTTTCCCAGGGGCTGGAGGGAATCGTGGAGCGCCTGGCTGAGGAGATACAAGGGGTGCTGAGACAGAGGCTCCGGGGGGCGGCGTCGATTCTGCTGGTAGCGGTGGCCTGCGGCGCGGTGGACGGTTTCGCCCAAGGAACCGGGGAGGGAAAAGCGTCCGCTTTCCTCCCTATGGCAGGGGCGCTGGCGGTGACTCTTTTGACGGCGGGGAGCCTGGAGGATCTGATTGGCCTTGGCGCGGAGACCATTGGGGAGCTAACCCTCTTTTCCAAGGCCCTTCTTCCGACTTTGGCAGCTGCCACGGCGGCCTCCGGCGCAGTGACCACCGCCACGTTTCAGCAGGTGACAACCGTCTTCCTGGCAGACCTTTTGTTAAGCCTTATTGACGGGCTGTTGATCCCCCTGGTCTACCTGTACATTGGAGCGCTGGCGGCGGGGGCCTGCCTGCCGGAAAACCGTCTGGGCGCCATCGCCGAAGCGCTGAAAAAAATCATCACCTGGCTGCTGACAACCTCGCTGCTGCTGTTCACAGTGTATCTCTCCGTGGTGCGGGTAGTAGCTGGAGTAGCGGATGGCGCCTCGGTAAAGGTGGCAAAGGCCGCCATCTCCGGGGCGGTGCCAGTGGTGGGCGGCATCATCGCCGAGGCCGCGGAAACTGTGTTGGCCGGGGCAGGGATGCTGAAAAACACTATCGGCGTATTTGGAATGCTGGCGATTTTATCTGCCTGTGCCTACCCGTTTTTGCAGCTGGGTGTGCAGTACCTGCTGTACAAGCTCTCTGCCTTCCTGGCGGCGGCGGTGGGCGCGCCGGGGCTGTGCAAGCTCATTGACGGATTAGGCGGGGCCTTCGGGCTGGTATTGGGCATGACGGGAAGCTGCGCGTTGCTGCTGCTGGTATCGGTGCTGTCCTCCGTGGCAGCGGTGACACCATGATCGGCGCGGTGCGGAGCTGGATCACCTCCATCGCGGCGGTGACGCTGCTGCTGACAGTGGTCCAGGCCCTGGTCCCGGAGGGGACGCTGAAAAAAATCACAGGCTTCACGGGAGGGCTGCTGCTGCTGGCGGCGTTGCTCCAGCCGGTCCTGCGAACGGATTTAGGGCGGCTGCGGCTGGATTTCTCTGACTACCGCAGTGCGGTCGATCAGCGGGCGCTAGAGCTGGATGCCGCCGGAAAAGAAGAGCTGGCGGCACTCATAGAGTCGCGCATCGCAGCATATATATCGGACAAAGCGGACGCGCTGGGTCTTTTGGTGACGGCTCGGGTGAGGACAGAGGACGGAGAGGACGGAACCCCTCTCCCAGCCTCGGTGGAGCTGGAGGGGTCCTATTCCCAGGACCTGGCGGACTGGATGGCGCTGGAGCTGGGAATTCCGGCGGAGAGGCAGGTTTGGCATGAAGGAAAAAACTAAAGGAGTGCGAAAGATATGGGACAGATACAAATATGCGGCGCTGGTGGCGGTGATCGGCGCGGGGCTGCTGCTGTGGCCAGCTCTCGGGGACGGGGAAGCGTCCCGGAAGGAGGAGCAGACCGCGGCGCGGAGCAGATGGAATACCCAGGATATGCAGCGGGAGATGGAGGAGATCCTGGGGGCTATGGACGGCGTGGGCCAGGTGAAAGTGATGCTGACGGTGGACTCCGATGGGGAACGGCAGCTGGCCCAGGACACCCAGCTGAGCTACAGCGGGAACACCGCCGCGCCGGAGGACTATTCCCGCCGTTCAGAGACGGTGTTGGTGGACGGTGGGGCCGGGGACGAGACGGTGGTAGTGCGACAGACATATCCCACCTACCGGGGCGCCCTGGTCGTCTGCCAGGGCGGCGGCAGCGCGGAGGTACGCCTGGCGGTGACAGGGGCGGTGGCCGCTCTCACCGGATTGCCCACAGACCGGGTCACGGTGGCAAAATGGCAGTGATTATTTGGAGGAGGAAAGGACCTATGAGCGCGAGATGGAAGCGGAATGCAGTGGTTGCGGTGATGGCGGTGCTGGTGTGCTCGGCGGTGGCGCTGAATTGGATGTACACCGGGCAGGAGGCCCAGGAGGCCTCCGGCAAGCTGCTGGGGGAGGCCCAGCTGGTCTCCGGCCAGGGAGCGGGGGAGAACCACGACTCCTCCGGCGGCCAGGAGTCCGGCGACGCGTCCGCCCCGGCGGACGAGGGGACGGTCTACACCGGCTCGGACTACTTCGCCTCCGCCCGCCTGACCCGGCAGCAGGCCCGGGACAATGCCCTATCCCTCCTACAAGAAGCGGCGGAGCAGGAAAACGCAGATCAGGCCGTGGCCAACGAGGCGTCCCAGGGTATCCAGGTGCTGGCGTCTTATACGCTGAAAGAGGCCCAGATTGAAAACCTGGTCACCGCCAAGGGCTATACGGACTGCGTGGCCTTCATGGGGGACGAGAGCGTCAGCGTGGTGGTGTCCACCAAGAGCGGGGAGCTGACGGCGGAGGACGTGGCAAAAATCACCGACATCACCATGACGGAGACCGGCTTCCCGGCGGGGGGGATCAAGATCATGGCGGCAAATTAGTGGTTGTAATTTCCGGCGGGACATGGTAAAATAAGAAAGCATAGGCACAAAAACCCGCCGTGGAATGGGATCGTTTCACGAAGGAAGGAATAAGGAGAGGTACAGCATGGCCGACAGCAAGGAATATATGACCCTGCCCGAGGAAAACGGCAGTATCAACATCTCAGAGGAGGTCATCGCCGCCATCGCCGTGGGCGCAGTCCGTGAGGTGGAAGGCGTTTCCGGCATGATGACGAACCTGGGCAGCAGCGTCACCGATCTGGTGAACAACCGGAAAAACGCACAGAAGGGCGTCCGGGGCGTGAAAATCGACATGACCGGCGCGGCTCTGGTCCTGGATCTGTACCTGACGGTTCAGTACGGTCACCCCATCCCCGAGGTGGCGGGCAACGCGCAAAAGAGCGTCGCCTCCGCCGTGGAGGCCATGACCGGCTGCGCCGTGGAGGCGGTGAACATCCACGTGGGCGGCGTGACCCTGAGCTGACGGCAAACATCAGATAAAGGACGGAGCGCTATGGTACGGAACACCGCCCGGGAGATCGCGATGCATCTCTCCTACGAACTGAGCTTCACCGACAAATCCGCGGACGCGCTGCTGGACCGGCGGCTGACGGCGGAGTCCTTTGCCGCCCTGGCGGAGGAGGACGCCATTTACCAGGAGGTCCCCAACGCCAAGCAGGCGGACTATATCCGCCGCCTGGTCCGGGGCGTCGACGAGCACGGCGCGGAGCTGGACGGCTATATCGAAAAATACGCCAAGGGCTGGAAATTCTCCCGGATTCCCTTGGTGGCCTCCGCCATCATGCGGGTGGCCATGTACGAGGTGATGTACATGCCGGACGTCCCCGACGCCGCCGCCATCAACGAGGCGGTGGAGATCGCCAAAAAGTACGAGACGCCGGAGACGGTCAAATTCATCAACGGCATTTTGGGGAGTTTTTCCCGGCAGGAGCTTTCCGAGTAAACAGCAGCAGAGCGGGCATGGCGCTTTGTCCATGTCCGGCTCTGCTTTTTCCCGTGAGCGGGGAGGAGCTGCAGATCGCGTCTCAAGTCAGCGTAGGCTTTCGAGGCGGCAGGGGTGACAGTCAGACATAAAAACCACCTTTCCTAAATACGATGAACTCGTCGTGCTTCAAGCTGATCATAGCACGTAGAATCCGTCGTGTCGAGGAGCTGGGAGATAATCATGGTAATGAAATTTTCGATGAGATTGCGGGAACTGCGTAAAGAGAAAAAAGAGACCCAGGTACAAACTGCAAACGCAATTGGAATCACTGACCGTCAGTATCAACGATTTGAATCGGAAGAAAATCTCCCGGGCTTTGAAAATCTCTGCGCTCTGGCCGACCACTTTGGCGTCAGTCTGGATTATCTGGCGGGGCGCTCCGACGAGAGGTAAGCGATGGAACGGCACATTTTCGGCGTTGCCGAGGTTAATCAGCTGGTCAAGCTCCTGCTGGATGGAGAGCCGATGCTCCAGGACGTTTTCGTTCAGGGCGAACTCTCCAATTATAAGATGTATCCCTCCGGGCACCACTACTTTACCCTCAAGGACCCTGAGGGGGCCTTGCGCTGCGTCATGTTCCGGGGCCAGGCGGCCAAGCTCCGTTTTCGCCCGGAAAATGGCATGAGGGTCATCGCCCAAGGGCGGATCACTGTCTTTCCCCGGGACGGGGCCTATCAGCTCTACTGCAATGCCCTGACTCCCGGGGGGGCGGGGGATCTGGCGCTGGCCTTTGAGCAGCTCAAGGCCAAGCTCTACGCCGAGGGCCTCTTCGACCCCGCCCACAAAAAGCCCCTGCCGCCCTATTCGGAGAAGATCGCCATCGTCACCTCCGCCGCCGGGGCGGCGGTCCACGACATGATCCGTATCCTGAAGCGGCGCTATCCCCTGGCAAAGGTAATCCTGCTGCCCGTCCGGGTCCAGGGGCCTGAGGCCCCGCCGGAGATCGCCGGGGCCATTCGCTATGCTGACCGCTGGAAAATCGGGGACCTGATCATCACCGGCCGGGGCGGAGGGTC
Source organism: Oscillibacter sp. (assembly GCA_022791135.1). Taxonomy (GTDB): domain Bacteria; phylum Bacillota; class Clostridia; order Oscillospirales; family Oscillospiraceae; genus Oscillibacter. The sequence goes on along the minus strand of JAAVYM010000013.1, from coordinate 6,717 downwards.
TATGGAGGACTTGTGGGCCTTTAACGACGAGCGGGTGGCCAGGGCGATCTATGACGCGGAGCTGCCCGTCATCTCTGCCGTGGGCCACGAGCCGGACGTTACCATCGCCGACTTTGTGGCGGACGCCCGGGCGTCGACCCCCTCCAACGCGGCGGAGATCGCCGTGCCGGACCAGGAGGCGCTACGGCAATGGCTGGGCGGCGCGGCTTCCCGGCTGGAGCGGAGCCAGGCCGCCCGCCTGGAGGCCCTCCGCCAGCGCCTGGACGCCCTGGCGCAAAAGCGGGCGCTCCGGGACCGGACCGCCTATATCCAGGACAAGCGGATGGCGCTGCTCCATGTGCATCAGCGCCTGGGAGATCGGTCGGCGAGCTTGTTGGCCGAAAAGCGGCAAAGGGTCTGCGTCCTGGGGGCGTCGCTGGACGCCATGAGTCCGCTGAAGGTGCTGGGCCGGGGCTACGCCATGGCCCAGGGGCCAGATGGGACGATTCTGCGCTCGTGGCGGGACGTAAAGGCAGGGGAGCGGGTGGACGTCGCCCTGGGAGAAGGAGGCTTCACCTGCACCGTGGAGGAGCTGTATAAGAAGGAGAAGAGGACATGGCAGCGAAAAAAATGACGTTTGAGCAGCAGCTCGCCCGGCTGGAGGAGATTGTCTCCGCCCTGGAGCAGGGGGACGTCCAGCTGGCGGACTCCCTGGCGCTGTTTGAAGAGGGGACAAAGCTCATCGCCGCCTGCTCCAAGCAGCTGGACCAGGCAGAGCAGCAGGTGGTAAAGCTGATGAAGGGTCCCGACGGTTCGCCGGTCGAGCTGCCCTTCGAGGACGGGAAGGAGGCGTGATCCTATGGATTTTCAGCGGCAGCTGGACCAGGCCCGCCAAATGACGGAGGCCCGACTGCGGGAGTTTTTCCCTGGCGGGGGGCTGGAGGAGGCCATGCGTTACAGCCTCCTGGCTGGAGGGAAGCGCATCCGGCCCATTCTGACTATGAAATTCTGCGAGGCGGCGGGGGGGAGCATGGAGGAAGCCCTGGACTTCGGCTGCGGCGTGGAGATGCTCCACACCTACTCCCTGATTCACGACGACATGCCCTGCATGGATAACGACGACTTGCGCCGGGGGAAGCCCACCAATCACAAGGTTTACGGCGAATGCGCGGCCACCCTAGCCGGGGACGCCCTTCAGGCGGCGGCTTTCCGGACGGTATTGACTGCCGGGGGAACCTGGCGCCATGGCGGGGAGTCCGTGAAGGCCCTGGCGGCAAGGATCCTGGCAGAGGCCGCCGGGGAACAGGGCATGTGCGGCGGGCAGTATTGGGATACTCTCGGCGGTGGGCAGCCCCGCACCGCCGAGGTCCTGACGGAGATCAACGACAAAAAGACCGGCGCCCTGCTCCGGGCGGCCTGCATGATGGGGGTTGCCGCCTCTATGGGCCGGAGGGCGGTGGATGGGGCGTGCATGGACGCCGCCAGGGACTATGCCACCTACCTGGGCTTGGCGTTTCAAATCCGGGACGACATCCTGGACGCCGTTTCCACTGCGCAGGAGTTGGGCAAGCCCATCGGCTCCGACGCGGCGAACGGAAAGGCCACCTATGCCTCTCTGCTGGGCGTGGACGCCTGTGAGGAGCGGGTGCTTTCCTACACGGCGATGGCGAAGGAGGCCCTGATGGGCTGTGCCTGGGCGGGAGAGACCGCCTTCCTTCTGGAGCTGGCGGACAGTCTGGCTACCCGGAAGAATTAGCGGAATACAGCATTTGGAGGGATGACGGTGTCCACTCGGGAAAAGCTGCATATCGGCGAACTTTACATCGCGGCGGACGAAGAACTGCTGCAGGAGCAGGCAGGGTATCTGGAACGCCTGTATGATTTCAACCACACCCACCCTGGGGAGGCAGAGCGCCGCAGGGCAATTCTGCAAGAGCTGTTTGCCGAGTTCGGGGAGGATAGCTATATCGAGCCTCCCTTCCACGCCAACTGGGGCGGGCGCCACGTGCATTTTGGAAAGGGCGTCTACGCCAATTTCAATCTGACTGTGGTGGATGACACCCATATTTATGTGGGAGACTACACAAAATTCGGTCCCAATGTGGTGCTGGCCTCGGCGGGTCATCCTCTGTGCCCCGAGCTGCGGGAGAAGGGCTATCAGTTTAACCTGCCCATCCGGATCGGAAAAGGCTGCTGGCTCGGCTCGGGCGTCCTCGTGATGCCGGGGGTTCGTATCGGAGACGGCTCGGTGGTGGGTGCGGGCAGCGTCGTCACCCGGGATATCCTGCCTGGAGTCCTGGCGGTGGGGAATCCCTGCCGGGTCCTGCGGGAGCTGGACGAGCGGGACCGGAAATACTATTTCAGGGACCGGGAGATCGACGGCATCGTCTGGGAGTGACCCGCCGGCGCGCCAGGAGGCCCCAGCGGCACTTGGGAACCAGTGTATTCCTTGGAAAATCGATTCCGGGGGGAGAGAACGGTGGCAAAGAACATTTTACACAGCCTGGAGCAGGGCATGGAAGGCTTTTCCAAGGGGCAAAAGCGGATAGCCGCCTACATGTTGGAAAACTACGACAAGGCCGCCTTCATGACCGCCAGCCGCCTTGGGAAGCTGGTGGGTGTCAGCGAGTCCACGGTGGTACGCTTTGCCTCCGAGCTGGGCTATGATGGCTATCCTAGCATGCAGAGAGCGCTACAGGATATGATCCGCAGCCGCCTGACCTCTACCCAGCGGATTCAGGCGGCGGGAGATATGTATCAGGATGTACTGCCGGCGGTGGTGCACTCCGACATCGAAAAACTTCGCCAGATGATCAGCCAGGCCAGCCAGAGCGAGTTTGACCGGGTGGTGGATAAGATCATGTCCAGCCGGCATACCTACATCCTGGGGGTTCGCTCCTCCTCCTTCGTGGCGGGGTATCTCCACTTTTACATGCATCTGCTGTCGGAAAATGTGACGCTGATTCAGTCCAACGCCGCCGGGGAGATGTTTGAGCAGATGCTCCGCATGGGACCGGGGGACGTGTTGATTGCCATCAGCTTTCCCCGCTACTCCAAAGTTACCATTAACACAGTGAAGTTTGCCAGGGACCGGGGGGCCGGCATCATCGCCATCACCGACAACGAGCTGTCCCCCGTGTACCAGCTCTCCGACGCGGCGCTGCTGGCGCCCTGCGAGATGATCTCCTTTGTGGACTCCATGGTGGCGCCGCTGTCGCTGATCAACGCGCTGCTGGTGGCCCTGTCCAACCGCTTCGGGGCGAACGTTTCCGCCACCTTTGCGGAGCTGGAGGATATTTGGAACGAATACGGCGTGTTTGGAAAGATGGACGATGAGTAAAGAAGTCTTGGTCGTGGGCGGCGGGGCTGCCGGAATGATGGCCGCGATTTCGGCGGCGGAGGGAGGTGCCTCCGTCACGCTGCTAGAACCCAACGAGCGGCTTGGGAAAAAACTGAACATCACGGGGAAAGGCCGTTGCAACCTCACCAACAACGCCGGCCTGGAGGAGCTGCTGGCCAACATTCCCCGGAATGGCAAATTCCTTTACAGCGCCTTCTCTCGCTTTGACGCCCGGGATACCATGGCTTTTTTTGAGGACCTGGGCGTGCCGCTGAAGACGGAGCGGGGCAATCGGGTGTTTCCGGCCTCCGGCCGGGCCTTCGACATCAGCGCCGCCTTGGAGCGGCGGCTGAGAAAGCTCCGCGTCTGCCTTGTGCGGGACCGGGCTGTGGCCTTAGACGTCGCAGATGGCATGGTCTGTGGTGTCATGGGTCAGGAAGGCCGTTATGCCGCAAAGGCGGTGATCCTGGCGACGGGAGGTGTGTCCTATCCCGCCACCGGCTCCACCGGCGAGGGCCACCGCCTGGCCAGGGAGGCAGGACACACTGTGACGCCGTTGCGGGGGTCTCTGGTCCCGTTGCGGGACTTCGGCATTGGAAGAGTTCTTCAGGGGCTGAGCCTTCGAAATGTCGGGTTGACGGTGTTTGAAGACAGCAGGAAAATTTATACGGACTTTGGGGAGCTGCTGTTCACCCATTTTGGACTCAGTGGGCCTCTGATTCTGTCGGCCTCCGCCCACATGCGCTGCTTTGGGGAGCGGGCGTATCACCTGGAGATCGACTTGAAGCCTGCTTTGGACGAGCGGACCCTGGACCGGCGGCTGGTATCGGATTTCGAAATCTACAGTAACCAGGACTTCTGCAACGCCCTGGATGGCCTGTTGCCAAAAAAGATAATTCCGGAGATCATCCGGGCCTCCGGCGTGGACCCCAGGCAAAAGGTCCATGACCTTACGAGGGAACAACGGCGGGGCCTGCTGCAGGTGCTGAAGCACTTTCCCGTTGTGATAGCTGGCCCCTGCCCGGTGACGGACGCCATCGTCACCTCCGGCGGCGTAAAGGTAGGGGAGATCCATCCCGCCACGATGGAATCCAAGCTGGTCCGGGGGCTGCATTTCGCCGGGGAACTGATTGACGTGGACGGGTATACCGGGGGCTTCAATCTTCAAATTGCCTGGTCTACCGGCCGGGCGGCGGGAATCGCCGCGGCGGCGGAATAGACCTTTTCCCGCCCGCTGGGGTGGGGTCCAGAAAAACTATGGAGGTTTTCTCTATGAGTATCATCCGCGTTGCCATCGACGGCCCCTCCGGCGCAGGGAAGAGCACCCTGGCCAAGGCCGCCGCCAAGGCTTTGGGATTTTTATATGTAGATACCGGCGCGCTCTACCGCACGATTGGCCTCTACGTCTGCAATCAAGGCATCGATCCCAGCGATGAGGCGGTCGTGGCGACCGCATTGCCGGAGATTCGTGTGGAGCTGCGCTATGACGCGTCCGGAACGCAGCGGATGCTACTGAACGGGGAGGACGTCAGCGGGGAGATCCGCCTGCCGGAGATCTCCCGGTATTCCTCCGCCGTGTCTGCCCTGCCTGCCGTGCGGGCCTACCTGCTGGAGACCCAGCGGAACCTTGCCAGTAAGCATAGTGTGATTATGGATGGACGGGATATTGGCACCGTGGTGTTGCCGGACGCGGAAGTCAAGGTTTTCCTTACCGCCTCCGCCCAGGTCCGGGCGGAGCGCCGCAGCCGGGATCTGGAGAAAATGGGAACGCCTCAGCCCTTCAAGGAGGTACTGCGGGACATTGAGGAGCGGGACTGGCGAGATACCCACCGGGACACCGCGCCCCTGCGCCAGGCGGAGGGCGCAGTTCTTCTGGATACTTCGGAGATGGACTTTCAGGAAAGTCAGGCAGCACTGCTGGCGATCATCCGGGAAAGGGTGGGACAATGAAACCATTTAATCGATTGTTTGTCTTCATCTATTATGTGGTGGGTTTTGTCACCCGCATTCTCCATCCCACTTCCGTGGAGGGCATGGAAAACCTTCCGTCCGGCGGCGTACTACTTTGCCCCAACCACGCCAGCAACTGGGACCCTATTCTAGTGGCCCTCCGATTACCCATCAACTATCGTCTTCACATTATGGCCAAGGAGGAGCTTTTTCAAAATCCTTTTTTGGGCTGGCTTTTAAAAAAAGTGGGGGCTTTTCCAGTCAGCCGGGGTAGCAACGACATTAACGCCGTCAAACACTCCATTCAGGCGCTGAGGGATGGGGACAACCTGTTGGTTTTCCCCGAAGGAACTACAATTCACGACGGCATCGGCTATACGGATGGCCTTCCGGCCCACGCCAAGGCCGGCGTGGCCATGATCGGCGTCCGCACTGGGGCCAAGCTGGTGCCGGTTTTCGTGGACGGGAAGAAACGCCCCTTTCACCGGACCCGCATCATTTTCGGCGCACCTTATGAACCCCATTACACCGGACGGCGGGGCACCTCCGAGGAGATGCAGAAAATTGCCGACGACTTGCTGGAGGCAGCTTACGCCTTGGGCGGCCAGGCAGTGGGGGGGAAACCGCTGTGCGGGTAATACTGGCCGAGAGCGCGGGCTTTTGCTATGGCGTGCGCCGCGCCGTGGAATTGGCCCGGGAGACGGCGGAGAAATCCGGCGGGTGCTGGATGCTAGGGGATTTAATCCACAACTCGCATGTGATTGACGAACTGAAACACTTAGGGGTTCAACGAGTGAAAAGCATAGATGCTTTACAGCCTGGGGACACGGTGCTCATCCGCTCCCACGGAGAGTCAAAGCAGATTTTGGAGCGGCTGCAGGCCATGGGTATCTGTTGCGTAGACGCCACCTGCCCCAACGTCCGCCGCATCCAGACTCTGGCGGCCCAGGCAGAGGCAGAGGGTCGGACCCCCGTCATCATCGGCGACGCGGCCCATCCGGAGGTGGCGGGTATTGCCAGCTGGTGCCGCCACCCTCTAGTCTTCAGCGGACCGGAGGCGGTGGAGGCGTGGCTAAACAGCGGGCCAGAAGCCCGGGAGACGCCGCTGACGGTGATGGCCCAAACCACCTGCATTCGTGAACTTTTTGAAACTTCTTGGAAAATCGTAAAAAAAGAGTGTACAAACGCAAAAAAATTTGATACAATATGTACCGCTACGCATAAGCGTCAGTCTGAAGCGGCCATTCTCGCCGCGAAAGTGGACGTCATGGTCGTGGTGGGAGACCGTAAAAGCGCCAACACCAAACATTTGACGGAAATTTGCAAGGAGAGCTGCCGCCGTGCTGTTCAGATCGAAAACGCGGACGAGCTTTCGCCGGATTTTTTCAGTGGTTGTTCTGTTGCGGGCCTTACGGCCGGCGCTTCCACGCCAGCGGGCATTATTAAGG
>JAAVYM010000012.1 GCA_022791135.1 Oscillibacter sp. | reverse complement strand
TGTCCAGGGCCTCATTGGCGTCGGTGCCCTTCTTGATGGCGTCCATCATCTTGCCTAGGTTGACGAACTCATAGCCGATGATTTCATCGTCTTTGTTCAGGGCGATGCGGGTGACGTAGCCCTCGGCCATCTCCAGGTAGCGCGGACCCTTGGCCTTGGTTCCGAACATGGTGCCCACCTGGCTGCGCAGGCCCTTGCCCAGATCCTCCAGGGACGCGCCCACGGGCAGCCCTCCCTCGGAAAACGCGGTCTGGGTCCGGCCATAGACGATCTGGAGGAACAGCTCCCGCATAGCGGTGTTGATGGCATCGCACACCAGGTCGGTGTTCAGGGCCTCCAGCAGGGTCTTGCCGATAAGGATCTCCGAGGCCATGGCAGCAGAGTGAGTCATACCGGAGCAGCCCAGGGTCTCCACCAGCGCTTCTTCGATGATGCCGTCCTTGACGTTGAGGGTGAGCTTGCACGCACCCTGCTGGGGAGCGCACCAGCCCACGCCATGAGTCAGGCCGGAGATGTCCTTGATCTCCTTGGCCTGAACCCACTTGCCCTCCTCGGGGATGGGGGCGGGACCGTGGTATGCGCCCTTGGCGACGGGGCACATGTTCTGCACTTCGGTAGAATAGATCATAGTCGTCCAATCCTTTCCTTTTTTGTATTTTTCGGGCCGCGCCGGAGGGCGCTTCCCGGAGCTTTGCGCGGCATACATTATATCGGTAAACGATTACCTTGTCAAGAAGGGAGATGTGTGGAAAGCGCCTCCCTCCCGTGAATTGTTACGAAAATGAAACACTACTGCGATACAGAGTATGCTATACTGTAGGGGAAAACATCAGCCCGTTTTGGGAAGGAGGCGTTCTATGAATCTTTTAATCTGGCTCTGGCTGGGCGCCATCGTGCTTTTCGGCGTGGCCGAGGTCATCACGGAGGGCATGGTTTCCATCTGGTTTGTCGCCGGATCTCTGGCAGCGCTGCTGGCGTGCATGGCGGAGTGGTCCCTGGGCGGCATGAGCGAGCTGGGCACGCAAGTAGTTGTGTTTGCCGTGGTCTCCGCTGCCGCGCTGGTGCTCACCCGTCCCCTGGTCCGGCGCTTTATGACCCGGCCCCATATCCCCACGAACTCCGACCGGGTCCTTGGCATGACGGCCAAGGTCACCGAGGCCGTGGATAATGAAAAGCCCTCCGGCGCTGTCTACGTGGATGGAAAGACCTGGACTGCCCGCAGCACCGACGGCACCGTCATCCCCACCGGGACCCAGGTAAAGATACAAAAGATCGAGGGCGTCAAGCTCCTGGTCCAATATTCAGAGAAAGTGGAGGTAACAAAGTAATGTATTGGATTCCCATTTCCGCCGTCATCATCCTGCTGGCCGTATTGATCATCGCCAACGTCCATATCGTCCAGCAGTCCCGGGCCTACGTCGTGGAATGGCTGGGCCAGTTTCACGCCGTTTGGAACCAGGGACCTCATGTCAAGGTCCCCTTTGTCATGCGGGTGGTAAAGAAGGTGTCTTTGAAAGAGCAGGTGGCGGACTTCCCGCCCCAGCCCGTCATTACCAAAGACAATGTCACCATGCAGATCGATACGGTCATCTATTTCCAGATCACGGACCCCAAGCTTTATACCTACAACATCGAACACCCCATGAGCGCCATTGAAAACCTGACGGCCACTACGCTCCGGAACATCATCGGCGATATGGACCTGGAGCAGTCCCTCACCAGCCGGGACATCATCAATTCCCGGATGCGCTCCGTTCTGGACGAGGCCACGGATCCTTGGGGCATCAAGGTCAACCGGGTGGAGCTGAAGAACATCATTCCTCCCAAAGACATCCAGAACGCCATGGAAAAACAGATGAAGGCCGAGCGGGAGCGCCGGGAGGCGGTCCTTCAGGCCAAGGGCCAGAAGGAATCCCAGGTTCTGGTGGCCGAGGGCGAGAAACAGGCCGCCATCCTCCGGGCCGACGCGGCCAAGGAGGCGGCGATTTTAAAGGCTGAGGGCGAAAAAGAGGCCCGCATCATGGCCGCCACGGCGGAAGCCGAGGCCATCATGAAGGTCCAGACTGCCCTGGCGGAGTCCCTGCGGCTTTTGAACGAAGCCGCGCCCAACGATCAGGTTGTGAAGTTGAAAGCCCTGGAGGCTATGCAGAAAATCGCCGACGGAAAGGCCACGAAGATCATCATCCCCAGCGAGCTTCAGGGTCTGGCCGGCCTGGCCGCCAGCGCTAAAGCCGTCTTTGACTCGGAGGATCCCGCCCCTTCCCGGGAGAAAAAGTAAGAGAGTCCGCGTCTCAGGAACCCCGGGAGCCATCATGACGGCGGCCAAAAAGCAGCAGCGGCGTGCCGCAGGAAAACTGCGGCACGCCGGTTTGATTGCCAGCCGTTTATAGCACAGGACGGGTGAATTTTGTGCCGGAGGACACCTCCTCCGGTTCTGCCCTAGTCCCGGCCGTTTATAAAATCCCGTTAACCCCGCCAGCTCTCTAAAAATGTGGGGGTCATCGTGTCTGTGTAGGCCACCAGGGAATACTCTCCACCGCACAGACACCAGTCGTACAGCAGCGCCCGCTCCCAGAGGGCGTAGGCTTTCACAATCTCATTCACCGTCCGGTCTGTTCGAAGCTGACCGGCCTGCTGGCCTTCAGAGATAATCTTACGCAGAAGCTTAAAATAGGTTCGGTTCCGGTCCAGCAGGTGCTTTTCCCCCCGGGTCAGCAGCTGGGTGGAGAGGAGGCGCGCCAAAAGGTCCAGGGAGATGCCGCCATCAATCATGGCGAAAAGCTCATGGTTCAGATAAGCCAGCTTCCCTACCGCGTCCAGGGCGGGGTCCATCGTGGGGATCAGCTCTTCGTACTTCTCGTCAAAGACGTTGGAGAGGGTTCCCAGCAGCGCGTCCTTGCCGTCGAAATAGTGATAAAAAGACCCTTTGGAAGTCTCGGACTCAAAGACGATGTCCTCAATGGTGGTATCCTCATAGCCCTGCTCGTAAAAGAGTTTCCAGGCGGCGGAGATAATGCGGCCCTTGGTGTTCCGGGCGTTTTTTCTGGGCATGAGCGGGACTCCTTTCTGAGGAAGTTTTGGTTAGCAGCCCAAGGGGCGCACTGATATGATGAAGACGGTGCGAGGGTGGCCGCACAGACCCGGCGCATCTTCGCAAGATTTATGGCAGACTTTTAGGCATCCGGTTCCATGCGGGGGCCGGTTATTTCTTTGTTCGCCGTGGGAAAAGCTCCCGGGGACACGGGACAGCCGCTTCAAGCGCCTTCTCGCTTCCGTGCCGCCCGCCGCCGCTTAGGCCGCCTTCCGCTGATACTGATTACTGATATAGCATATTTCGCTTGCCGTGTCAACGGCTGGGCCGCGCGCTTTTTCAAAGGCCACGTTGTCTAAAGCATTCGCCCTAGGGCTTTCTTCCACAGGGCTGCAAGCGCCCTGTTCAGAGGCGTTTTCGCCCTTCATCACACAGCGGCCAGGCCGCACAGCCAACACAAAAAACGAACCCTGCCGTCCTGCATAGGCAGATGCAGTAGCACCCATCCGCACTTTTTGCAAGGTTTTCAGCACATTCTTCGGTGTTGCTCCGCAGGAAGTGCGTTTATAATGAAGAGCAAACAAGGAGGAGCATATGAAATTCTGGAAAATGAACGGGGCCGGGAACGACTTCATTATCCTGAACAACCTGGAGGAGCAGCTGCCTCCGGAGTCTTTGCCGCAGATCGCCCGGACGCTGTGCCGGCGGCGGCTTTCCATCGGGGCGGACGGCCTGATGGCTGTCTGCCGACCCAGCCAGGGCGGGGATTTCAAAATGCTGTTTTTTAACGCCGACGGCAGCGCCGGTGAAATGTGCGGCAACGGGGCGCGGTGTATCTGCCGCTACGGCTACGAAAACGGCCTGGCCAGCGAGGCTCAGGCGGTGGAGGCCACTGCCGGTATGGTCTTCGGCCGGCGGATCAGCCAGAGGCTGTACCGAATCCAGCTGAACGACCCCACCGTCATCCAGCTGGACTGCCCGGTGGAGGTGGACGGCGTGCGCTATGACTGCTCCTATGTAGAGCTGGGGAATCCGGGATTACCCCACGCAGTGATCTCCTATCGGGGACTGAAGGACGCCAGCGAGCAGGAACTCCGGGAACTGGGCCGGAAAATCCGCTGGCATCCCGCTTTCCCCAAGGGAGCCAACGTGAACTTCTACGAACTCACCGGGGAGGACCGATTTTACGAACGGACCTTCGAGCGCGGAGTGGAGGACTTCACCTACGCCTGCGGCACGGGGACCGGCTCCGTCGTAGCTGTGCTGGCCCTTCAAGGGAAGGTCAGCGGCCATCAAGTCCGGGCCGATATGGCCGGCGGAACGCTGTTCATCGATGCAGAACGAGTCCACAGTCAAATTACCGAGCTATACCTCACCGGGCCTACCAACGTGGTCTGCAAGGGCGAAATCACAGACGAGGACCTTGTTCTTTAGCGTCGTCTCTGGGACCATGGCGCAGATAGTCCGCCCCCTGCCGAGCCGGTAGTCCAGCAGGCCGCTTTCAAATGCATGCGCAAAATTCAGGAGGGAAATCATGGAAAAGAAATCTATCGCAAAAAACTACGTATTCCTCGCCATTATGTTGGGCGCTATGGTGCTGGGCGCTATCCTGGGCTGGGCTTGGCCCGCCGAGGTGGACGAAGCCGGCAGCGTCATTTCCGGCACCGGCGCCACCGTTCTCAAGCCCCTGGGCACCGTATTCATCAATATGATGTTCTGCGTGGTTGTCCCGATGGTATTCGCGTCCATCTCCAGCGCCGTAGCAAACATGGAGAGCCGGAAACGGGCAGGGAAGATCATGGGCGTTACCGTGGGGACCTTCGTGATCACCGGAGGCATTGCCGCTGTGATCATGTATGTGCTGATGATGGTCTTCCCGCCAGTTCCCGCCGCGTGGACGAATTTGGCCGCAGAGGAGATGGGGGAGTACGCCACCCTGCCGGACCTGATTGTCAACTTTTTTACCGCCAGTGACTTCAGCGGCCTGCTGACCCGCCGGGCCATGCTGCCGCTCATCGTGTTCTCCCTGCTCTTCGGCTTCGCCGTAAACCTCAACGGCGGCAAGGACACCCCTGTGGGCAAATTCCTGGACGACCTGGCCAACGTGATGCTGAAGTTCGTAAAGATTATCACCTACTACGCTCCCATCGCCTTCTTCGGCTTCTTTGCCGACCTGGTGGCAACTTACGGCCCTCAGATTACGGAGAACTATGTCCGGGCTTTGGCGGTGTACTATCCCCTCTGCTTTATCTACATCTTCACCGCCTGGCCCCTTTTCGCCTGGTTTGGCGGCGGCAAAGGCGCTGTGGGCGTGATGCTTCGCCATATCACCAAGCCCGCTGTGGTGTCCCTGGGCACCTGCTCTTCCGTCGCCACCATCCCCACCAACATGGAAGAGGCCGCGGACACCGGCATCCGCAAGGACGTGGCCGACATGGTGCTGCCCCTAGGAGCCACGATGCACATGGACGGCTCCTGCTTCTCCTGCGTTTTGAAGATCGCCTTTGTCCTGGGAGTCTTCGGCCAGCGGCTGGATATGGGGATGTTGATCCCTGTGGTCCTGGTGGCGGTGCTCAGCTCCGTGGGCATGAGCGGCGTTCCCGGCGGCGGGTATATCGGTGAGTACATTATCTGCTCCATCTTCTTCCCTGCCCAGATGGAAATTGCCTACCCCATTCTGGTTGTCATCGGCAACCTGGTAGATCCCCCGGCCACGATGATCAATGCGGCGGGAGACTATGTGGTCTGCTACGTCGTCTCCCGGTTTGTGGACGGGAAGGATTGGCTCCAAAAGCAGCTGAAAAAAGCTTAAATCCGAGAGGGTATCCCCGCCGAGAGCCGGCGGGGATACTTTGTCTACGGAGCGGCGATTGCGCATTCGCGTGCCTTGGCCTATAATCTGTATGCAGGAGGACACACGATATGGACCACGAAAAAATAGGAAGCCTCATCCGCGCTTTGCGGACAGAGCGCGAAATGACCCAGGCCCGGCTGGCAGAGCAGCTGGGTGTCAGCAACAAGCCCGTATCAAAATGGGAGCGGGGATTGGGCGCGCCGGACCTCTCGCTGCTGCCGGATCTTTCCCGGCTGCTGGGAGTTGATCTGGAGCGTCTGCTGGCCGGGGACCTGGGGGAAAACGAAGCCTGGAGGGGAAGCATGAAACGATTAAACTTTTATATTTGCCCCCAATGCGGGAACATCCTCACCGCCACAGCGGAAGCCGCTGTATCCTGCTTCGGGAAAAAATTAGCTCCCGCTCAGCCGGTGAAGGCGGAAGAGCCTCTCTGCGTGGAAACGGTGGAAAACGAATACTATGTCACCAGCTCCCATCCTATGGAGAAGGGGCATTATATCGCTTTCACCGCGCTTTTGACGGGAGACACGCTGTTTTTACATAAACACTATCCGGAGTGGGATTTGCAGAGCCGGATTCCAGCCTTTGGGAACGGAAAATTATTCTGGTACTGCACCCGCCACGGACTCTTTTACCAGCTGATTTGAGAGCCGCTGCATCCGCCGCCAAAAAACGAACGCCCCCGTGCGTCTGCCTCCGTTTTCGCCCCTGCCGGAACCGGCAGGGGCTTTGCCTTTCTCTGCGCCCCCGGCGTTTTTTGAACGCCCCGGACCGCCTGCAAAAGCGGGGCCGCCCTCTCCGGCGGCCCCGCCCTGCGCGGTAAAATCAGAAATCCGGACCACAGCTGTTGGTCAGCGCCTCCAGGATTTGATAGCGGTCCATCTGGAAGTTCTTAGTCATAGCCAGGGCCTCCTCCATTTCGATGTCCCGGAGATAGCCGTCCAGGATGCCGATAATCTGGTTTCCCTCGCCCTCGGCCAGGACCTTCACAGCCTCATAGCCCATGCGGCTGGCGGTCTCCCGGTCCCGGGCGCTGGGAGAGCCGCCCCGCTGGATATGGCCCAGCACCGTGACCCGGGGATCGATACCAAGCTCGTCGTGGATGCGCTGGCTGATCTCGATGGCGCTGCCTGCCCCCTCCGCCACAACCACCATATAATGGGTGGTGCCCGCCAGGCGGGCGCGGCGGATTTTATCCACGATGTCCCGCTCAAAGTCCGGCTCCCGCTCAGGAATCAGCACGGCGGTAGCGCCCACTGAGATGCCTACATACAGCGCCAGGTAGCCCGCGTGGCGGCCCATAACCTCCACCACCGAGCAGCGCTCATGAGACTGCATGGTATCCCGCAGCTTATCAATGCACTCGATAGCGGTGTTGCAGGCGGAGTCAAAGCCGATGGTATAGTGGGAACAGCCGATGTCGTTATCGATGGTGGCGGGGATGCCCACCACCCGCAAATTCATGCCGTCCTTGGCGGCCTGGCGGGAAATCGCCAGAGCACCCCGGAAGGTGCCGTCGCCGCCGATAGCCACAATGCCGTCCAGGCCCAGCAGGCGGCAGGTGGCCAGGGCCTTGGCCCGGCCGGCCTCTTCCATGAACTCCAGGCTCCGGGCGGTATAGAGCATGGTGCCGCCCTTATTAATGATATGGCTGACGCTGGAGGAAGTCAGCGGGATAAAGTCGCTGGTAATTAAGCCGTTCCAGCCCCGCCGGATGCCGATGCAGCCAATGCCTCGGGCGATGGAGGCCCGGACCACCGCCCGGACTGCCGCGTTCATGCCCGGCGCGTCGCCGCCGCTGGTAAGGACGCCAATTCTCTTGACTCGTTTCTCCATAAAAAGACCTCCTGACGTTTTTCTCCGGCTAAGCCGATTTCTTCCTGTATATCATGATACCGCCGCCGGAGTAGGATGTCAAGCCAGGTTTGATCCCGATCCTCCCGGGAAAGCCGCGCCGCCTGCCTAAGGTTCCGGCAATTTCACAAAACCTGTTGAATGAAGTTAAATACCGTGGTAAGCTTAAACCGGCAAACCAAATTCGCAAGCGTTCCATTCTGAAAAACCCTGTGCCGGCCTCAGCAGGGCTGATTTTCCCGCCGCATATAGTCACTTCCGCCCTTGCCTTCAGCTCCTGGACCCGTGTGGACGGCGGTAGTTATCCGCCCGGTTGATTTTTCCTGCTTCCATTGTTTGCACGGCCCTCAAAGACCGCCTCGCAATTTTCGATATTTTGACGAATGCCTGAATGCCTTTCGGCCTCTTTCAAAAACTGCTGGCTGAGGACCCTGTTCCGCCGGAAAACGGGGTCCCCCGAGATGGCCCTTCTTGCGGAGGACCGGCAGAAAACTGTCACCTATTTGTTACCCCATTTCCCCTGAGAACCTGATATACTGAGTCTGTGAAATCCAGATGAATGGGAGGTCTGCCTGATGCGCCGGTGCTTTTATTGGCTGTTGGCCCTGCTGATGCTGTCCGCCTGTGCCGCACCGGCGGGGGAGAACGCCCCGGTCCCGCCGTTCCAGGAAATTCCGGCCCCGCCGGAACCGCCCCCGGAGGAGGATTCCCCCGCCGGGGGGACGGAGGACCACGTCCTCCTGACCCTGGACGCCCCCCTGGCAGACGGGCGGACGCTAACACTGGAGGCCGTGGGGAAACAGGTGGACGAATACCAAACCGGCGTCCGGGAGGTCCGGGTCTACAATGGAAATGAACTCATCCAGACAGTCCGGACCCGGGAGGCTATTGAAAGCTTCTGGGGCGACAGCGACGGAGGAATCGTCAGCGAATATACAACCTGTTGGACCCCAGAGGGCAGCATGACGGCCCTGGATTTGAACTTCGACGGAAACACGGACTTCGGCCTCTTCGGCTGGCCCGCCAACAACACCATCCCCTATTACTACTGGATTTGGGACCGCGAGGCGGAACAATACCGCTACGCCTTCGTCCTGCAGGAGGCGGAGGCGAACCCGGAGACGATGGAACTCACCGCCGAATACAAATCCGGCTCCGCCGGGTCCCAGTGGATTGTGGAATTTTACAAGCCCGACGAAAATGGAGAGCTGTACCTGGTCCGGGTTGAGCGGGACACCTGCGACTTTGAACCCGATTCCGGCCAGCTGGACTACGACCGGGGCTGGGCGGAGGAAACCTGGGTCCCGCCGGAGGGCAGGGAACTCATCTCGCCTGGAGACGGCCATTGGAGCATAGAGAGCGATCTGATCCTCACCCGCCGGAAGGTCCCGATTCTGGAAACCCACGGCGGCACAGCCGCGCACTTCACCGAAATCTGGGAGCGGATAGGCGGCGAATTCCAAATGACAAGCCGGGAGGAATTTTTTTATGAAGAGCAACCGTGAAGACCTGCGCCTCGCCGTCACCCTCCGCCTCCTGGACGGAGAGGGGCGGCGGCGCTTCGGCCCCGGCGTGGCCGCGCTCCTCTCCGAGGTCCGGGAAAAGCGCTCCCTCCGGGCGGCGGCGGCCTCTATGGGCATGGCCTACTCCAAGGCGTGGCGCATTGTCCGTGACGCGGAGGAGTCCCTTGGCTGCAAGCTGCTAGATTCCACCATCGGCGGGCGGAACGGCGGCGGGGCCGTCCTGACGGCGGAGGCGGAGACGCTGCTGGACGCTTATCAGGCCCTTCGGGACGAGGTGGCCGCTTATGCCCAGGAATGCTTCTGCCGCCGCTTTGCGTTCTGAGCCGCACACCTCTGGGTTCTTCCGGCATAGAATGGAATACATTCGAATGATAGGGAGGAATCCGTTATGGAACCTGTTTGCAATGAGTGCACCGAAAATCTCGAGTGCGCCTCGTGCCACGAAACCGTCACGATGAAGGCCCGCGTGCTGCGGGTGGGCTGCTGCCAGCTGCTGGTCTGCGACCTGTGCGGCTGCCAGGAGGTTCTGGTCCATACCGACCGCGCCTGCTGCTTCCGCGTGGGGCAGTGTATCTGCATTGAGTATAACGGTGCGATGACCATGAGCATCCCGCCTCAGATCAGCGCCGAATGCATCCAGCAAATTTGCTGCTGTTGACCTTTTCTGGTTTTACGCTTCGCGGGGTGGGCCTTCCCCGTCCCGCTTTTCCAGAGCGCGGCCGCCTGCCTTGCAGGTGGCTTGCGCTTTTTTTCCGGCTGTGGTATACTGATGAAGAAATCTTGCTAAAGGAGTACCCCATTTTATGAAAAAAGTGCTGTTGCTGCTGGCCCTTTGCTGCCTGATCCTCCCGGCCCAAGCGGCGGGCTTTTACGATGTGCCGGAGGATCACTGGGCCGCCGGCACCATCCGCCTGGCTGTGGAGGCGGGGGCTGTCACCGGCTATGGGGACGGCTCCTTCCAGCCCGGAAGGGACGTTACCGCCGCCCAGTTCTGCACCATGCTCTGCCGCTCCTTCCTGGCGGAGGAATTCGCCGCCGCAGAGGAGGGAAAATACCAGGCCATGGACGCCTGCCTCCCCGTCCTTCGGGGGACGGCAATGGAGCGTGCCTACCAGGACCGGGGGAAGCATTGGGACCGCTTTACGGACCAGCCCTTGACCCGCTATGACATGGCGCAGGTTCTTTACAACGTTGCCGCCGAACAGGGCGGCCTCCTCCCCGGCTGGACGGGCGGGGAGGAAACTCAGGCGGAAATTGCCGACTGGGACAGCATTCCCGAGGGCTATCGCACCGCCGTCTCCACTTGCTGGGCCATGGGGCTTCTCCGAGGACAGAGCGACGGCCGCTTCGCCGGGGAGGACCATCTCAACCGCGCCCAGGCCGCCGTAATCTGGTTCCGGCTGAGCGACCTGCTTGGAAATTCCCAGGACCTTGCGGAGGACCCCGCCGAAGAGGAGGAAGCGTCTGCGGACATGCCCGACTTCGGCCTCCAGGGGGACGAAACCGTGCAGGAGATGATGGCGCGGATCAACCGTGAAACTCCCCGTTGCGAGGAGGGCCGCCTCCCCAACGGCAAGCTGCGGACGGCGAAGAATATCCGGGAGCTGCTGGACCTGGTCCAGGAGGGCTGTCCCGACGGGACGGTCTGGAGCGCTACGGAGCGGTATGACTACAAATCCATTCGCTACAGCCCTGCCAAGGGCTGCATGTCCTTCGGCATGGCGGTGAGCGACTATGTGTTCGGCGAAGAGGCCCCGCTGAAAACCCTGCGGGACTTCCGGCTTCTCGAGGCGGGCGATGTGGTTTACATCACCGGAACCGAAGTAGAGCGGGTGCTGATTATTCTGGAGGCAAACCACGAGGAGGACTTCTACACCGCCTGCGAGCTGAAGTTGAACGAAAAGATCAAGTGGACCCAATGGGGTCCCATCTCCGGTTTAATCGACAAGGCGGGCGTCACAACGGTATACCGCCGCTGGTAAATCTCTTCCCTGGCAATGCAGCAGGCAGGGCAGGCCGAAATGGCCTGCCCTGCTTTTTTGTATTCCGGATCCCACACGCTTTCCGGAAGGTAGCGCACCTTTACTTCCAGGCGCAGGCCCGTTCCCGGCGGTAAGCGGCCGCCGCAAGTATCCCTGCCAGCAGCACGAAAATGGAGATGCCCAGCGGCCAAAGCGCCTGGCCGTCCAAAGTGGGCGGCACTTCGCCCTTTCCTTCGCCGGGAAAAGTCCCCGGTCCTTCCGCCCGTTCCGGCAGTGCGATCACCGCCGCCTGTCCGGGATCCGTTGTTTGGCTGGAATCCGGCGGTTGACCCGGCGCCTGCATTTCTCTCGGGCCGCCCCGCATCCGGTCTCCCTCCTGCTGTCCCGGACCGCCCCGTCCCCCCATGCCCTCCATGCTTCCCATATCGGAGAGGGACAGGCCGGAGACATCTACCAAAGCTGTGCCCTGTGCGTTCTGGCCCTCTGCCGTGGAAGGGATACTGCCTTCCAGCTGGCCGGAGACACTCTGCGTCCGGAGGCGGCAGAAGGCCTTCAGCGCCTCCACGCCGGTTTCGAACTCCTCGTATGTGCAGAATTTACTGGGATCCCGCGCCACATAGAGCGCAATCAGCTCCTGGGCTTGCTCTATAATGGAAACGGGATCCACGGTTTCCAGGAACTCCTTAAAATACTGGTGGTACAGCTCCGTATACGCTTCACTGGCGCATATCCAGTCCGCCATGGGCCGGTCCCCATTTCCCGTGACGGACTGGGGCGTGTCGATGGGGTCGTTGACGGCCCCGGCGGCGTCTCCCACCCGGAAAGTGCCAAAGGCCAAATTGTAATCCCACGGAATCATGGACAGCCGCCCCTCCCCCTCATAGAGGTAGTAGTTGTGAACCATCGAGCCGGTATAGCTGTCGCCGTTGACCACATAGTTGTGCACCACGAAATAGCGGAGGACTTTTTCAACGTCCACGGCGTTTGGAATCTCTGTTCCCCCGTTCAGGGCCTTCAGGGCTTGTATCAGCCGCACCTGATCCCCCTCTGAAATATCCGTTTTGGCATTGGAGAAAATGTTGGAATAACTGTCCGGGTCGTCGTCGGTGTATTGAAGCTTCACATCGCTGGAACCCATGCCGCCAAACCCGCCGCCGCGGCCCGGGCCTCCGGAATAGGCTGCGGCGGCGTCCTCCGGCGGTGCGGGCGGAGCGGAGGCGCCTTCCTCCGGCAGCGAGGGCGGGCTGAAGGAACCGCCTTCCGGCAGCCCGGCCGGCTGGAAGCCCTCCTGGCCGCCGATATCCTCCATCACAAAATCCCGGCCGTTCCCCCGGCCTCCGCCGAAGTCCATGCTGTCCGGTTTATAGAGTTCGCCGTGCTCCCGGCCGTAATTTCGCTGGAGGAAACTGTCCTCCACGCCCTCCACTGCCAGGTACAATCCCCAGTCCTGGCCGTTGACGGTGATGAAGGCGTAACTGCAAAGGGCCGCGTTCACACCGAAGGCCCCCATCATCTGATAGGTGAGGTAATCTTTCATATAGGTATTGTCCTGAATGATATTATTCAGGCAAAGCTTATCCAGCCCGTGGTAGGTCTTGCCGCCGTCGTACTGGTCAAACTCAATTTTGAAGCTGTAACGGTCGCTGCCCATGGCGGAGACCGTGGAGAGGGATGTGTTTCCCTTGGCCCGGATGCCCACATTTTTGTACGCTTCTCCGTCGATGACCACGGAACAGGCGGCATACTCCTCGTTCTCACAGGTCTCGATAAAGTCATCCCAGCCGTCCATAACGATGTCGATGGTATGGACCCGGGCGGTGTCAAACAGGCGTCCCTCATAGCCCAGGACCCTGGAGGCAGGCTGCACACCCAGAGCCTCCCCATTCACAAACAACAGCATCAGGAGCAAGGAGAGGATGGCACCCGCCAGGCAGATCCGGTCGATGTATCGATGGGTCGACATAGGCGCCTCCTTACCCCATGTAGTCTCCGTTGTAACTCACTAGCACAGCGCTGTGGACTCCGTCCAACTCCGCCAAGGCGTTGACAAAATCCGTATCGTCCTGTTTCAATCGGATTTCCAGATTCAGCTCCACCAGGCCCTTTTGAGCGGTCTTGCTCTTCACTACACAGCGCTCTGCGTGCTGGCTGAGATAGGCCTTGGCCCGGTCCTCGCTGTCGTGGTTCTCGCACTGGAGCACCAGGATATAGGGATTCCAATGGGATTTCTTGTTGACAAACGCCAGCAGCACCACGCCAATGAACACACTGCCCAACACTGCCAGAGGAATCATCCCCGCCGCCAGCACGATGCCCACGGCGATGGACCAGAAGAGAAAGGCGATATCCAGAGGTTCCTTAATCGCCGTGCGGAAGCGGACGATGGACAGCGCGCCCACCATGCCCAGAGACAGCACCACATTGCTGGTAACGGCCAGGATAACCACCGTGGTAATCATCGTCAGCGCCACCAGGGTGACGCCGAAGCTGGAGGAGTACATAACCCCGGAAAACGTTTTTTTATAAATCAGGAAGATAAACAGCCCCAGGCCAAAGGCCAGCACCAGGGCAAGGGCCATATCGAACAGGCTGACGCTGGTCACGTTCTCCAAAAAACTGGATTTGAAAATGTCTTGAAAAGTCATGAAACTTACCCCTTTTATCAGTCATATCTGCGGCATACCGCGTATTTGGAAAAGGAACCGGTCCGGCATCCGTCCAGCTGCACGGCGTCCCGGATCACAGCGGGCAGGTAGGCGTCCCACTTCACCTCCAGGATGGTCTGGCCATCCCCCGCCGGGATGGTGACACAGTCCGGGTTCAAAAAATCAGTACAGCTCAATCCGGTGCGGATGTCGTAGTCCAGGGTGACCCGGACGCCACCGGGGGCGTAGACAAAGGGTTCCCGGGTGTAGTCCACAATGGTCTTGGGCCGGAGTCCCTGGAAGCGCATTTTGCTATAGAGTTCCTGCACCAGAGTCCTGCCGCAGCCCGGCATCCATTCCAATCGGCCATTTACGATGTCCTGGGCCTCCATGGCGGACAGCGCCGCCGACTCCTTGGTCCCCAGTCCGCCCAGCTTGCACTTCTTTTCCAGGTGAATAACGGTAAAGTCGTTGTTGTAGTACCGGATGCGGAACTTCTCCCGCCGGCTGACGCCGTCCAGCTTCTCCCGTAAGGCCTTGTCGGCCGGGGTGTCAAAATAGAGGCTGCGGATGAAATACCGTCCGTCCTCGGCGTGGATGTCTGCTTTGGCCACCGCCCGGAGCCGCTGGCGGACCACAAGCCGGTCAGAGAGGCTGATTTCATGCTTCCACTCATGGCGGTACTGCGCCATATCGATCACTTCCCTTCGCTTTGTCGAAAATTCGCACGGCGGCGAATGGCCTTCCCGGCCGCTCCCGCCGGCATGCGGCGTGCTTCAGGGCCGGTTTCAAAACCGCCCTAACGCTCCCTTGGGTCACTCCGTCCCTCCAATGCTTCGCGATCTTGCAATCTGCCGCAATCCTGCGTCAAACCGCCTGCCTAAAGAAATGGTCCGCCCCAAGCCGGCCGTTCTGCCGAATTTCAAGCAGACCTTAGCACCAAAAGCTAAAGCGTTCCTGAAAAGAAAGAGAAAAACCGGAAGAATTTAGAGATTCCCAGAAACCTTCCCTAGAGGGCAAACGGCTTGCCTCCCAACAAAAAAAGCCTGGCACCGCAGCTGCGGCGCCAGGTTTAGCGCATAAATGAAAAACAGAACTTCCTGGTCTGACAAACAATAGATAAAAGGGCAGGAAGTCCAGAAAAACCGGCCAAAGCCCCCTCAACCCAGCCGAAGGTGCTGGCGGTCCTCCAGTTCGTCCACAGCCTGGATATTGGCTCCAAGGCCTCGGAGCTTTTCCACCAGGTTCTCATAGCCCCGTTCAATGTAATGGACACAAGTAATCTCGCTCTGGCCCCTTGCGGCCAGGGCGGCGATAACCAGCGCGGCCCCCGCCCGGAGGTCCGACGCCTGAATCGGTGCGCCCACCAGGTGATCCACGCCCTCCACCACGGCCGTCTTGTCGTCTACCTGAATGTTGGCTCCCATACGGCGAAGCTCGTCCACATAGCGATAGCGGCTGCTCCACACGCTCTCCGTCACCAGGGAAATCCCCTGGGCCAGGGAGAGAACCGTGGTAATCTGGGGCTGCATGTCCGTGGGGAAGCCGGGATAGGGCAGCGTCTTGATGTTGGCCCGGCGAAGGGGCGTGTTCCGGCGGACGAGGAGAGTGTCCTCATGCTCCTCCACCTCCACACCGCACTCCTGAAGCTTGGCAGTAATGCAGTCCATGTGCTTGGGAATGATATTCTTCACCAAAATCTGTCCGCCGGTAGCGGCCACGGCGGCCATATAGGTGCCCGCCTCGATCTGGTCGGGAATGATGGCATAGCTGCCGCCCCGGAGGCGGTCCACCCCCCGGATTTTAATGGTGTCCGTGCCAGCGCCCCGGATATTGGCCCCCATGGAGTTCAAAAAGTTCGCTAAGTCCACAATATGCGGCTCTTTTGCGGCGTTTTCGATCACGGTGCGGCCCTCCGCCATGACGGCGGCCATCATGATGTTCATCGTGGCCCCCACGGAGACCACGTCTAAATAAATGCTGGTACCCTTCAGGGGCGTGTCTCCGGCGGTTGCGCGGATGAAGCCGCCCTCCACCACCACAGTAGCTCCCAGGGCGTTAAAGCCCTTCATATGCTGGTCGATGGGCCGGACGCCGCCGAAATTGCATCCGCCTGGCAGGGCCACCTCCGCCTGGCCGAAGCGGCCCAGCAGCGCGCCGATAAAATAGGTAGACGCCCGGATTCGCCGGGCCAGATCGTAAGGAGTGCGGGTAGAGTGGATATGGCGGCAGTCCACCTCCACGGTGTGCCGGTCCACGGTACGGACGCCCGCGCCCAGCTGCTCAAGAATGCTGAGGCACAGCGTCACGTCGGAAATCTGGGGGATGTTTTCAATACGGCAGACGCCGTCCACCAATAAGGCGGCGGGAATAATGGCAACGGCAGCATTTTTCGCACCGCTGATTTCCACTTCGCCAAACAAGGGCTTTCCGCCCTCTACGATATATTTTGTCAAAATATTGACCCTCTCTTCACGCAACAGTTTGCCACTCCGGGGCACGGAACCCAGCGTTCCGAACGGGACCCGATGAACCGCAAAAACAGTTTGCCCGGCTGACGGCGCTTCATACCCGTCGAGGCGGCGGGGAGGTAAATTCTTCTTTACAGACTTTATTATCATAGCATAGGCAGTGGGAAAATGCAAACCTTTCCTTTTGTGTTTTTCCATAATGTTTTGTCGAAAAACCACTCCGGCTTCCACAGGGGCGAAGAAAAATCCGGCCAGGCCGGCCGGATTAGAATAGGAAATTTCAATAGTTTTTGGAAGAGTCTGGAAATCAGGCGCCCCCCTCCCCGGGCCGGACGCCGCCCAGGGCGCTGACCGCGCCGGTAAAGCAGTTCACGTAATAATCCTCCGTATCCGTGACAATCCTCCATACCGGGGCCAGGGACATGGCCCCTCCGCTGGTCTGTAGCTCATAGCAAAGCCGGGTATCCGTCACCGTGGAAGCCACAGCCGCGTTCTCCCGCCGCATCCGTTGAAAGGCCCCCAGTGCTCCGGCGGCGGAGAGGGGCTGTCCCCCGGGGGCGGCGGTGCCGCTTTTGGGCAGCAGCGTGCCTCTGACCGCAATGAGCACGCCCTGCTCAATAGTAAAAGAAACTGTGCAGTTGAATACCGGCAGGCCGCCGAACAGCGCGCCGGCCGTGAAGACGCCGCTGCCGTCCTCATCCAGCTCCATCTGAGGGGCCTCGTAAGAAAAAGACCGGCAGAAATCCCGGCAGAAGTCCAGGGGATCTTCCTCCTCAAAGGTGCCGGACGCCTCAAAGCTGCCGCCCGCCCGGAAAAACGCCTCCCCCGCCGCGCCGGCGTAATGGACGATGCCGCCGCCCTGATCCGTGACGGCGGGATCCGCCCCCAGGAGAAAGGACGCAGCCTTTTCCTCCAGCTCCACGTCCCGGGAGAGGGTCACGCCGTCCGGCGGGCTGTCCCGCGAGATCGCATGGGGGTCCAACGCCATGCCGTCCGCCTGGAAAAGGGCCACCAACTGCTCCGCCGTACGGTGGAAGGCGTCCTGTTCCGCCGCACGGCGCTGGGCCACGGAGGCCAGAAGAAAGCCGTTCATCAAAACGAGAATGAAAATGATGATGTTTTTCAGACGAAATCGCTCCAAAAGGCCGCCTCCTTTCCCAGAATCCTCTTGCGCCTGCCAAACCTCCCCTCGGAACATTACGCTTTCCGACGCGCAGATTTGGCTTAAAATCCGCAAATTTGCCAAGGTTCTCTGAGGAGCCTCCCCTCCTGGCAAAAGAATCCATCTGAATCCCGTTTTCCGCCGTCCCCAGGCTGCTTTCTCATCTCAGTCCGACAGCCAGCAGGCCCGGCACTCCCCGCCCCGCTCCACATAGCCGATGGACAGCTCCTTGCCGGGGCTGGCGGCGGCCACGGCAAGGGCCTGGGGCAGAGGCAGCAGCATGGACGGCTCCTCCGTCAGATTGTACTGGCGAAAGCGGACCGTCAGGGCCGTGACAGCGGTTCCGGTCAAGGTCATTTCTGCGGCGGAGCCGCCGTCCTGGAAGCGGACGGGCACGCCCCCCGCCTGATAGCCAAAGCGCAGCACGGTGACGCTGCCGCTGCGGCGAATGCTCTGAAGATAGGGCTGGATCTCCCCAGAGACCGGGGAAAGCAGCCCGTCTAGCAAAGACCCGGCCCCCAGGGCCGCCTCCCGAAGGGTGGGCAGCTCTCCGGAAGCCTGAATCTGGAGGCTGGGGTCCTGACCGCTTTGGTAAAAGACGCTGTTGTCAGGCCGGATACGGATGGTGCGGTCTCCGTCCATAATCAGCTCCGTGCCGTTGGACTCCGTGTGCCGGGTCCGGCTTCGGGGGTGGAAGCCCAGGGCAGAGAGAAGCCAATCCGTAGAGGCCAGCGGATCTCCCGACGAGAAAGCAGGGAGATCCGGCGCCTCAGCAGGCAACAGGGAACACGGGTCCAGGACCCGCTCCGGGCCGTCGGCCGGCCCATCCATGGCAAAGGATGCCCCGCCCAGCTCATAGTGGCCTATCACCTGGCCCAAACTGTCGGCGGAGACGGCGGTCGCCGCCCGGAAACACGCCTCCTCCCCATCCCAGAGATAGAGGATGGTGCCGCTGTCCTGAGGGACGATGAGCAGGCGGCGGGCGCTGAGGTCCTCCCGGGGGGAAACCTCCTCCTCGCCCCCCGCCAGCCCTGCCAGGATGGACAGGGGCAAGGGCTTGAGAAAATCATAATAAACGGACGGCTCTTCCAAAGCCCGGAGGAAATCCTGTGGGGAGCATGCGCTATAGTCTCTGGCGGACCCCAGGGCCTCCAGCAGGCGGCGGCCCAGCGGCTCGGCAAAGGCATCGTCCGCCGTGGTGAGGGCCACGCTGGCATAGCGGCCATAGGTCCCCGTAACGGCCACCCGCACCGGGGCGGCCAGCGCCGCCAGGGGGGCGCTGGCCGCCTGGCTGGAGCCGGCGGCGGACTCGTCGTAGCGCATGGGCAAATCCAGGCTGTAAAGCTGGGTCTGCATCAAGAGGGCTACTGCCGAGAGGGAGAGCAGCGTGATGATGATGTTCTGTGCAAAATTCCGGCGGCTGCGCCGTTTTTCCTCCATGGCCTATTCCCCCGTCTGGCTCCCCCTGCCCTGAGCGATGGGCAGGGTCATACGGATGGTGGTACCCCGCCCCTCGTGGGGGGCCAGGGCGATGACGCCGTGGTGCCGCTGGACAATTTCCCGGGCGATGGAGAGGCCCAAGCCCGTGCCGCCGGACTCCCGGGACCGGGCTTTGTCCACCCGGTAGAACCGCTCGAAAATCCGCTCCCGGTCCCTGTCCGGGATACCGATGCCGTCGTCCCAAACCTCCATCCAGACGCTGTCCTCCTCGCACCCGGCGCACACGCGGATGTGCCCGCCGTCGGGGGTGTATTTGATGGCGTTGCCCAGGATATTCATCATCACCTGTTCCAGGCGGCTCCGGTCACCGACGATGAGGGGCAGATGGCTCAAATCGCCGCAGGTCAGCTCGTGGCCCCGCTGGCGGGCGTTCAGCGCGCTGGAGCGGACCACACTCTGGATGGCCTCGGCGAAGGGGAAGCGGGAGAGCACCAGCTCCGCGTCCCCCCGGTCCAGCCGGGAGAGGGTGAGCAGGTCCTGGACGATGTGGGTCATCCGGTCCGTCTCCGTGATGATGATGTCCAAAAAGCCGTTGGCGGTGGGCTGGGGGATGTCCCCCTCCGCGTCCCGGAGAGTCTCGGCGTAGGTGCGGACGTTGGTGAGGGGGGTGCGGAGCTCATGGGAGACGTTGGCCACGAACTCCTTGCGCCGCTCCTCGTTGCGGTGCTGCTCCGTCACGTTGTGAAGGACGATGAGCACGCCGCCC
>JAAVYM010000011.1 GCA_022791135.1 Oscillibacter sp. | reverse complement strand
TCAATGTACAAACTGGTCAGAAGCGCCCACACAGACAAGCTCAAAATGACGCCCGCCAACCCCAGCACATATACCGCGCTCCAGCGGCGGTCTCCCAAACGGGACAGGAGCAAGCCCCTCAACCCGATCAATCCCATGGCAACGGCATCTACGCCCATGAACAGCCGCATGACCGACACACTGCCGGCTGTGGAAAACAGGGAATTTAGAAGATCCCAGCGTTCGCCCAATATAAGCCAGGCTATAAACCACTGAAGCGACATCCCCATTAGAAGCAGAGCCAGCAACGGCCATATCCTCTTCGGCACGGCCCTTTCCGGCCCTTTCCCGCCATTGTGCCGGAGCCACACCAGAGACAACGTCATCCCCACCGCAAAAAACACCCAGGTAAAGGGGATCACGTTTCGCCCGATGTCCCAGAACCAATAAAGCCGATACAGCTTAAATGCATTAAACGACAGTTCCTGCCAAAGCGGTGTAATTGCCGGAAGGACTACGCATACCGACAATATCCCAAACACCGCCAGCCAGCGCCGGTACGCCCTGGGCTGAGCTAATTGGCGCATTGCCGCCCGGGGTGTTCCCAGGTCCCGCCGCAGCTCCTCCTCGGATCGTCCTTCCACGATCTCCCGGTAGTCCTCCAGCACCTCCGCCGCCTCCGCCGGGGGCAGATACCACCGGGCCGCCCGGCTCAGCCGGAAGAAATAATCCCGCCCCATAAAACCGCTCCTTCCGCCGCTACTGTAAATTTATCAGTAGTTATTTTTTTCAGTATACGCCCCCGCTCCGGGAAAGTCAAGGAAACTACTGAAAAAAAATCAATAGACGCCGCCCAACAATTCCCTTGACATTTCAGTACGCTTCCGTTATCATGCAGGTATCGCTGAATTTCGACGGAAATTCAAATCTCAAGCGATGGAAAGAAGAGTCACAAGGAACACCGCGCTTGGTTGCCGTCGCTTCGGCCAAATCAACCACCAGACCCCGTAGCGCGCTAAAGTTCTTTTGTTTCTTTTCTTTCAAGAAAAGAAACGGGGGAGGATACATGTCCAAAGAGTTGATTCGCCTGCGGGACCTCTGCATGGCGTACGACGACGAGCTGGTTCTCGATCATTTAAACTTGTATATCAATGACAAAGAATTCCTCACACTGTTGGGACCCAGCGGGTGCGGCAAAACCACCACGCTGCGGATTATTGGCGGCTTCACGACCCCCGGGTCGGGAGACGTCCTCTTCGATGGTGTGAGGATTAACGATGTCCCGCCCTATAAGCGCCAGATCAACACGGTGTTTCAAAAGTACGCGCTGTTTCCCCATCTGAACGTCTTTGAGAACATCGCGTTCGGCCTGCGGATGCAGCGCCGGGCGGACCCGGCGGACCCCAAGCGGAAAACAAAGCTCCCCGAGGAGGAGATCCGCCGGCGCGTCCTGGAGATGCTGGAGGCCGTCAGCCTCAAGGGCTTTGAAAACCGGCGGACAGACGCCCTCTCCGGCGGGCAGCAGCAGCGGGTTGCCATTGCCCGGGCGCTGGTGAACCGGCCCAAGGTGCTGCTTCTGGACGAACCCCTGGGCGCGCTGGATCTGAAGCTGCGCAAGGACATGCAGATCGAACTCAAGCGCATCCAGCAGCAGGTGGGCATCACGTTTATATATGTCACGCACGACCAGGAGGAGGCCCTGACCATGTCGGACACCATCGTCGTCATGGACAAGGGCACCATCCAGCAGATCGGCACCCCCGAGGATATTTACAACGAGCCGAAAAACGCCTTCGTGGCGGACTTTATCGGCGAGTCCAACATCATCGACGGCGTCATGCTCCGGGACCAGCTGGTCCAGATGTACGGCCGGCAGTTCCCCTGCCTGGACGGGGGCTTCGCCGAAAACGAGCCGGTGGACGTGGTCATCCGCCCAGAGGACATCGACATTGTCCCTGTAGAGCAGGGCCAGCTGACGGGCGTCGTCACCAACGTCACCTTCAAAGGCATGCAATACGACATCATCGTGGATTTCCGGGGCTTCAAGTGGCTGATTCAGACCACGGACCACTCCCCCGTCGGGGCCAGGATCGGCATCAAAATCGACCCCGACGGTATCCACGTCATGAAGAAGAGCCGGTATTCCGGCATGTACGGCGACTACTCCTCCTTCTCGGACGAATACGACGAGCTGGACGCGGTGGAGCCGGAGGAGGGCGGCGATGAAACCTAAGCTCTCCCGCCTCGCCGTCCCCTATGTGGTTTGGATGGCCCTTTTCGTGGTGGCCCCCATCGTGCTGGTGGTGGTCTACGCCTTCTCCAGCGCCGGCGGCGGCTTCACACTGGAGAACTTCTCCCGTATGGGCACGTACGCCGTGGTGTTCGGCCGCTCCTTCAAGCTGGCCCTCATTGCCACCTTCATCTGCCTTCTCATCGGCTACCCGGTGAGCTATTGGATGAGCCGGGAGGGTCCCCGCTTCCAGCGGACGGCCATGGTGCTGATCATGCTGCCCATGTGGATCAACTTCCTGCTGCGGACCTACTCCTGGATGTCCATCCTGGAGAACAGCGGCCTTTTGAACCAGCTCTTCCAGCGCATCGGCCTTCTGGACCTTTACAACCGCCTCACCGGCTCCAGCCTCCCTTACTTCCCCATGATGAACAGCCAGGGGGCGGTGGTTCTGGGCATGGTGTACAACTACCTGCCCTTCATGATCCTCCCCATCTACTCCGTCATCGTCAAGCTGGACGGCTCCCTGGTGGAGGCGGCCCGGGACCTGGGGGCCAACGGCCTGAACGTCTTCCGCCGGGTCATTCTGCCCCTGAGCCTGCCGGGGGTGCTCTCCGGCATCACCATGGTCTTCGTCCCCTCCGTATCCACCTTCGCCATCAGCAAGATGCTGGGCGGCGGCACGGAGCTTTTGCTGGGGGACCTGATCGAGCAGCAGTTCCTGGGCGGAGCCTATAATCCTCAGCTGGGCGCTGCCATCTCCCTGGTGATGATGATCATCGTCGTCGTCTGCATGGTGGTGGTGAACCGCTTCGGCGAGGGCGAAGAACAGGCGGTGATCCTATGAAGCGCCAGCGCCGCACTGCCAGCCGGGTCCTCATGGCCCTGGTCTTCCTGTTCCTCTACGCGCCGATTTTCCTGCTGATCATCTTCTCCTTCAACCGGGGCAACAGCAACACCGTCTGGACGGGATTCTCCCTGGACTGGTACCGATCCCTGTTCCAAAACCGGCTCATCATGCGCAGCGTCTACACGACTCTGCTGGTCTCCCTCCTGGCAACGGCCATCGCCACCGTGGCGGGGACCTTTGCCGCCATCGGCTTTTACAGCCTGCGCCGCCGGTCCCGGACGGTGCTGAACACGGTGAACAGCATCCCCATGATGAATGCGGACATTGTGACGGGCGTGGCCATGTGCCTGTTCTTCGTGGCCTTCTTCACCTTCTGGGGGGATTTCTCCGTCTGGTTCAACGGCGTCCAGCACGTGGTGGTCCTTCCAGGGCGGCTGACCCTGGGCTTCGGCACCCTGCTCATCGCCCACGTTACCTTCAACATCCCCTATGTGATCCTCTCCGTGGGACCCAAGCTCCGCCAGATGGACAAAAACCTGGTGGACGCGGCCCAGGACCTGGGCTGCACGTGGATGCAGGCATTCTGGAAGGTTATCCTGCCGGAGATCAAGCCCGGCATCGCCTCCGGCGCCCTGACGGCCTTCACCATGAGCGTGGACGACTTCATCATCAGCTACTTCACCGCCGGCTCCTCCTCCTCCACCCTGGCCATGACCATTTATGGCATGACGAAAAAGCGGGTAACGCCGGAGATCAACGCCGTGTCCACTCTGCTCTTTATCACGGTGCTTTTCCTGTTGGTCATTGTGAACCTGCGGGAGGCCCGGGCGGAGCGCTCCGGCGCGGAACGCCGCCCCGTCTCCCGGAAGCTGACCCAGCTGCTGGACACACCCAGGGGGCGGGTCTTCCGCCGGGGCGCGGCGGTGGTCCTTGCGGCCTCCTTTCTCGCCGCGGTGGTCCTGCTCACCGGAGCTACCAATGCGCAGCCCATGGTAAACGTGTGCAGCTGGGGCGAGTATATCGACGAGGACCTGATCACCCAGTTTGAGGAGGAGACCGGCATCGTGGTCAACTATCAGACCGCCGAGAGCAACGAGGCCCTCTACTCCCTCCTCAAAAGCGGCGCGGGAGACTACGACGTCGTCGTTCCCTCCGACTACATGATCTCCCAGCTCATCGAAGAAGACATGCTCTCGGAGCTGGACTACGGCCAGATCCCCAACTACGCCCTGATCTCCCAGCGGTTCAAGGGCCTGACCTACGATCCCCAGGAGCGCTACACCGTCCCCTACGCCTGGGGCACCGTGGGCATCATCTACAACACCTCCATGATCGCCGAACCCATCACCAGCTGGAGCGCCCTCTTCGACTCGAAATACGCCGGAAACGTGCTGATGTTCCGGAACTCCCGGGACGCCATGGCCACGGCCCTGAGCTACCTGGGCTACTCCCTGAACACCACCGTCGAAACGGAGCTGCGGGAGGCCTTCCAGCTGCTCAAGGACGCCAAGAACCGTGGGGTCTACCAGTCCTTTGTCATGGACGAGATTTTCCAAAAGCTGGAGGGCGGCAACGCCGCCATCGGCGTCTATTACGCCGGGGACTACCTCACCATGCAGGAGAACAACGAAGACTTGGCCTTCGTCATTCCGGAGGAGGGGTCCAACTGGTTCATGGACGCCATGTGCGTGCTGAAGGACGCCCCCCATTACGACGAAGCCATGGCCTGGATCAACTTCATCGCCTCCACCGAGGCGAACCTGGCCAACATGGACTATATCTGGTACGCCTCCCCCAACCAGGAGGCCCTGGAGCAGTACCCTGCCTACTACGAGGAACTCTACGGCGAACCCCTGGACCCGGAGACCTACGATATCATTGCGGCCCCGCCGGAAATCCTGGAGCGCTGCGAGGCGTACCTGGTCCTGCCCCCCGAGACCCGGAAGCTGTACACCGACCTTTGGACAGAGCTTGGAATTTGAAAGGAGTCCCGCGTATGATTTTGATTGGAACGAAATGCCGCCTGGAGCAAACCGTCACGGAGGAGCTGACCGCCGCCGCCGCCGGCTCTGGAGCGCTGGCGGTATTCGGCACGCCCTTTATGGCGGCCATGATGGAAAACGCCGCGCTAACCTGCCTTCAGTCCTTCCTGGAAGAGGGACAGGGCAGCGTAGGCACCCGCCTGGACATCACCCACGACTCCCCCACCCCCGTAGGCATGAAGGTCTTTGCCGAGGCGGAGATCACCGGCGTGTCAGAGAACGGCCGGATGGTGGATTTCCAGGTCTCGGCCTGGGATGAGCGGGGTCCCATCGGGAAGGGCGCCCACACTCGGGCCATCATCCGCAACGAAAAATTCCTGGCAAAGTGCAACGCCAAGCTGGACTGCTAAGCAAGTCAAAACCTCCGGCAAAGCCGGAGGCTTGCGTGAGTCCTAGACGGGCATGATGCGAACGAAGCCCCTTAAGGGGTCCCGAAAGGTTTGCCGGCTGCATTTCTTTCACGGGCCACCCCTTAAGGGGTATTTTGTTATGCCTTCTTGTTCTCGCGACCCGTAAACAGGTCCACAAACTCCTTCAGTCCCAGCTGATCTGCCAGCTGGTCCGACTCAAGTTGATTTCGGATGTATTCCGCTATCTGCTTTTTATTTCGCCCCATTGTATCCACATAGTACCTTCTTGCCCAGAAATGGCGGTTTCCATATTTGTACTTTAAATTCGCATGCCGGTCGAAAATCATCAGGCTGCTCTTTCCCTTTAGATATCCCAGGTGGTATACTCACGAGCATGTGGATGTGATCTGGACATGCTTTTGCCTCTATTATCTCCACTCCTTTCTGCTGGCATAACTTCCGTAAAATCACTCCGATATCCTGTTTGATTTGACCATACATCTCCAGCTGGTATGTTCTAAACT
>JAAVYM010000010.1 GCA_022791135.1 Oscillibacter sp. | reverse complement strand
GTCCCTCTTCGATGTGGACACCGTCATGAACATCACCAACAAGGAGTCCGAAATTACAGGCGCCCACTACGGCGAGAGCCATAAGACCGACGTGATCCTTCGGGTCATCACAGACCACATCCGCTCTTCCGTCATGATGATCTGCGACGGCGTGCTGCCCAGCAACGAGGGCCGGGGCTACGTGCTGCGCCGCCTCCTCCGCCGGGCGGCCCGGCACGGGCGGCTGCTGGGGGTGGAAAAGCCCTTCCTCTTTGAGGTGGTGGACACGGTGGTCCACGAGAACGAATGCGCCTATCCCGATTTGCGGGAGAAGCAGGACTATATCACCAAGGTTATTCGCACCGAGGAGGAAAACTTCGCCAAAACCATCGACGGCGGCATGCGCATCTACAGCGAGCTGCTGTCCGCCCACAAGCAGCGGGGGGAGACCGTCTTCTCCGGCGCGGACGCCTTCAAGCTCTATGACACCTTCGGTTTCCCCATCGACCTCACCGCCGAAATGGTGGAGGAAGAGGGTATGCGGGTGGACCGTCCCGGTTTCGAGGCGCTGATGGAGGAGCAGCGGACCCGGGCGAGAAAGGCCCGGGAGGCCCTGGGGGACCTGGGCTGGGCCGGCATTGAGTTCGGCAGCGATATGCCCGCTACGGAGTTTGTGGGTTATGACCAGGACCAGACAACAGACGCCAAGGTCCTGGCCATCGTGGCCGAGGGCGAACAGGTGGATGAGATTGTTGCCGGGGTGGAGGCCATTGTGGTGCTGGACAAGACCCCCTTCTACGCCGAGATGGGCGGCCAGGTGGCGGACCACGGCGTGATCTGCGGGGAAAAGATGGGCTTTGCAGTGGCCGATGTCCAGAAGAACAAGGGCGGCAAATATATGCACACCGGCAGAATGACCGAGGGGACGCTGAAGGTGGGCGACACCGTCTGCGCCCGGATTGATTCGGAGCGCCGCAAGGCCATCCGCCGCGCCCACAGCGTCACGCACCTGCTGGACGCCGCATTGAAAAAAGTGCTGGGCGAGCACGTGCATCAGGCGGGTTCCCTGGTGGAGCCGGACCGCATCCGCTTCGACTTCACCCATTTCGAGGCCATCACCCCAGAGCAGCTCAGCGAGATCGACCGGCTGGTGAACGACGCTATCCTGGAGGGTTTGCCGGTGGTGACGGAGGTGCTGCCCATCGAGGAGGCCAGGCGCAAGGGCGCGGTGGCCATGTTCGGCGAGAAATACGGCGACGTGGTCCGGGTGGTGGAAATGGGGGACTTCTCCATGGAGTTCTGCGGCGGCACCCACCTGGACAACACCGCTAAGGCAGGTCCCTTCCGCATGAAGTCCGAGGGTTCCGTGGCCTCCGGCGTGCGCCGCATTGAGGCCACCGTGGGTAAGCTGACCCTGGAGACCGTGAACCGGAACCAGCAGATGCTCTTCCACGCCGCCCAGATGCTGAAGGTCAGCCCCAGCGATTTGGAGAGCCGTCTCGACCAGCAGCTGGCCGAGATGAAGGAACTCCGCCAGGCCCTGGAGAAGTTCAAGGCGGAGGCGTCTTTGGGCGAAGCCCGGAGCTTCCTGATGAGCGCCAGGGACGTGGGCGGCCTGAAGGTCCTCACCGCCCAGCGCAACGGCCTGGATGCAAATGCGCTGCGGAAGATGGGCGACTTCCTCCGGGATAAGGAACCCGGCGTAGTCGGCGTCCTGGCCACGGTGAACGAGGGCAAGATCACCTTCCTGGCGGTGTGCGGCAAGGACGCCGTGGCCCAGGGCATCAAGGCCGGCGATATCATCAAAACCATCGCCCCCGTCTGCGGCGGCAAGGGCGGCGGCAAGGCCGACAGCGCCATGGGCGGCGGTACGGACGTACTGAAGCTGGATGACGCCCTGGCCATGGTGGACGACTTCGTGGCTAGGAAGCTTTAAAAGTTTCGGCCGCCTTTTCAAAGGCGGCGGGGGTCTCGGGGGCGGCGCCCCCGGGTGCGAAGGCAGCGCCTTCGCAACAAGAAAAAAGGAGGACTTTCCTATGTTAATCGAATTCGACAAAATGGAACCTACCGTGATTCCCCATATGCGGGGCGGGGAAAAGCAGGTCTCCGCCCGGATGTTCACAGACTCCCTGTGCAAGATCATGCGGGGACGCCTGATCCCCGGGGCCTCCATCGGTATGCACACCCATGAAACCAGCAGCGAGATTATCTATATCGTCTCCGGTAAGGGGAAAATCCTCTATGACGATGCCAGCGAACCCCTGGAAGCCGGAAGTTGCCACTACTGCCCGAAGGGCCACGCCCACAGCCTGATGAACGACAGCCCCGAGGGCGGGGAGGACCTGCGGTTTTTCGCCGTGGTCCCGGAGCAGTGAGAGGAGGCCTTGCAGCGCTTGAACGCCGCGCTAAAGAGCGAAAACAGTGGTCCGCAGCGCTGCGCCCGGAAAGGAGCGAAACCAACTCATGCTACCAAAGGATCCTGTGATTCTGCTGAGCTTTGTGAACACAAAGCTCCGGGATGAGTATTCCAGCCTGGAAGAGCTTTGCGCCGCCCTGGACACGGACCGGGCAGAGCTGGAGAAGGCCATGGCGGCGCTGGACCGCCGCTACAGCCCTGAACATAACCAGTTTCTCTAAGGCCCTGTTCACATAAACCCAACTGCACGGCTTTTCGGCAAATTTTGCCGGCTGCCGCGTTGAAAATTTGCTCGAAAATCTACGCATCGGTCTTATGTGAACAGACCCTAAATTTCGATCCAAAGGAGGTTTTCCCATGTCCGATTGCTTATTCTGCAAAATCATCGCGGGGGAGATTCCAAGCTCCAAGGTCTATGAGGACGACGTCTGCTATGCCTTCAACGACATCGCCCCCCAGGCGCCCACCCATTTCCTGGTGATCCCCAAGGCCCATATCAGCTCCGTGTCCGAGGTGACGGCGGAGAACAGCGGCGTTGTGGCCCATATTTTTGAGGTCATCGCCAAGCTGGCCAAGGAACAGGGGATGGAAAGCTACCGGGTGGTTTCCAACATTGGCGAGCAGGCCGGGCAGAGCGTATTCCACCTGCACTTCCATGTTCTCTCCGGCCGGGATATGACCTGGCCTCCGGGCTGAACTCCTTTTCCCGGGAAAACCGGAAAAGAACGTCCGCACATGTTTCAGCTTTGTAATGGATCAGGCTGAAACGGGGGAGCCAAGGCCTTTACATGCTTGCGTGCTGAGGGCTGCGGTTTTACCGGCGGCGTGGATTGCTGAAAAGCCAGCCGGCAAATCTGCCGGCTGGCTTCTTTTTCCCTCAGCGGGATTGGCTTTTTTTATAGGTCAAATAGCCCTCCAGAATCAGGGAGGCCGCTACGGCGTCTACACTTTTTTTGCGCTGTCTGGCGTTTTTTCCGGCGCTGAAGAGAATTTGATGGGCGTCAATGGTAGTGCGGCGCTCGTCCCAGAGAGTCACCGGCAGCCCTGTGGAGGTCCGCAGCAGCTCTGCAAGGGACTCTGCCTTCTCGGCCCGGGGTCCCCGGGTGCCGTCCATGTTGCGGGGATGGCCCAGAACCAGCTCCTCCACGCCGTGCTCCTGGACCAGGGCGGCGATTTGCTCCGCTACCACTTCGGGACGGTAGGCGGTGATGGTGGTAGTAAAGCCTGCCAACAGGCCGGTGGGGTCCGAAATGGCAACGCCGGTGTGGGCGTCTCCGTAGTCAATCGCCAGGATGCGCATAGTTCCGCTCGCTTTCTGCGGCTGGGGCCGCTGTGGAGAAAATCGAGGCCATGGCACCTCGCCATGGCCTCGTTTTATTGTGCAGGGGGTAATTCAGCCTTGCTTACTATAACACAGGGTAGAGGGAAATGCAAGGAAATTCTGCGGCTGTCCGGTTTTGCGGCGGCCTTTTATCAGGCCCCGGCAGATCGCTTAGCAATACTTTGCAACGTGGGCACGGGTGACTTCTGCGGCTTTTCGAATGTTCTCCTCGCTGGAGAGCTTATAGTAGTCGGGACGGAAGACCTCGATGGTGCAGGCGTCTCCGCCGAAGCCGATCTTCTTCAGCGTGCCGGCAAAGCGCGCGTGGTCCAGGCAGTCGCCGCTTTCGCCGGGCCAGAGGCGCTTTTCGTCGGTGTTGTACGCCGCGCCGCAGGGCATATTCTCCGCGCCGTTCAGGTGCCAGACAAAAATCTTCCTGCCGTCGGCCTTCTCCAGGGCGTCCCAGCCGGAAGCCATGGCGTGGAAATGAAACTGGTCCAGAGTGACGCCGACCAGAGGGGAGCCGACCTCCTCTACAATGGCATAGGCGTATTCAAAGCGGTTGATGGACATGGCCGGGGCGCCGCAGAACTCCAGGGACAGCTTGATGCCGTAAGGCTCCACCTTCTTGACCATGTCCCGAAGCACAGATACGGCGTCGGCCCTGATTTCATCCACGGTGGCGTGGACCGGCAGGTCCATGCTTGGCACCACAACGATCATCTTGCAGTCCAGAATCCGGCAGCGGCGGATGATCTCGTCCAGCTGGGCCATGACGGCGTCTTTTTCCGCCTGGGTCTGCTTCATGTTGAAGAAGACCAGAGCGTTATAGGACAGCATCTTCAGCTTGTGGCCCTTGAAAAAATCACCCAGCTGCTCCAGAGTGTATTTCCCGGCGGCCAGTTCCCGGTCCAGGCACTCGGACTGGTCCGAGTGTAATTATAGGACTTCAAAAAAGTTAGTCATACCAACGGTTTGTAGGCCGCCAGCAAGAGGGTTTATCCGCCCATATCAAGATGCAGTAAGCAAATCAAGACTTTCTCCTTTATCTCTCTCACTCCAGCGT
>JAAVYM010000009.1 GCA_022791135.1 Oscillibacter sp. | reverse complement strand
TGCCATGGGATTGATCGGGTTGAGGGGCTTGCTCCTGTCCCGTTTGGGAGACCGCCGCTGGAGCGCGGTATATGTGCTGGGGTTGGCGGGCGTCATTTTGAGCTTGTCTGTGTGGGCGCTTCTGACCAGTTTGTACATTGATCTTTCTGCTGTTGGCTGGCAGACGCTGGTATGGATTCGCTATCTATTCATTACCTTCATGGGCCTTCTGGGAACGGGGGTATCCCTATGCTGAAAAAGGACCTTCTGGAGCTGTGCCTTCTCCACCTGATGGGCGGGGGGGACCAGTATGGCTACGAGCTTCTGCGCCGTCTCCACGCGGTCTTTCCCGACACCCAGGAGAGCGTCATTTACGCCATTCTCCGCCAGCTTTGCCGGGAGGGGTGCACGGAGCGGTATCAGGGGGAGACGTCCGGCGGCCCGGCGCGGAAGTACTACCGCCTCACCGGGGCCGGGCGGGAGCGGTACGCCGCGCTGCTGGCGGCTTGGCGGGAGACCCGGGACGCCTTGACGGCCCTGGGGATCGAGTGAGGACCTTCCGGCCCGGAGGCCGTCACGGCCGGGGGAAGTATTTCTCCCGGAAGCCTACGTCCTGCACCACGAACTCCCTGCCCCGCAGGTAGTTCAGCATTCCTGCGTCCGTGGGGAGGGCAAACGCCAGCTTATAGGCGTAGAGGGCCTGACGAGTTTCGTGGTATTTCCGGTTTACGGTCCCGTTTCCGTATTTTCCGTCCCCCAGCAGGGGACAGCCGATCTCCGCCATGGAAACCCGGATCTGATGGGTCCGCCCCGTCAGCAGGCGGCACTCCACCAGAGACAGCTCCCCCCGGGTTTCCAGGGTCTTGTACAGCGTGGCGGCGGACTTTCCCCCGGGGACGGGGCGGCGGTGGAAGGACACCAGCTTTTTGGCCTCGTCCTTGGACAAAAAGCCCTCGATCTTTCCCTCCGCCGGGCGGGGCCGGCCTGCCGTGATGCAGAGGTAAGATTTTTCCAGCTCGTGGTCCCGGATTTTTTCGTTGAGGATCCGCAGGGTCCCGGCGTTTTTGGCGGCGATGACGATGCCGCCGGTATTCCGGTCGATGCGGTTGCACAGGGCTGGGGCGAAAGCGTTCTCCTGCCTGGGATTCCATTCCCGCTTCTGGTAGAGATACGCCTGTATGTGGTTGATGAGGGTGTTGACCTTCTCCGTCTCGTCGGCGTGGACCACCAGGCCGGGGCGCTTGTCCGCCAGGAGCAGGTTCTCGTCCTCATAGACAATGCTCAGCCGGGGCTGGAAGATGGAGAGGAAGAGATTTTCCTCCCTGGGCTTGTCAAAGAACTCGTCGTTGATGTATAATTGTAAGACGTCCCCGGCGCTGAGGCGGGCGTCCCGCTTGGAGCCTTTGCCGTTGACCTTGACCCGCTTGAGGCGGATGTATTTTTGCAAAAGGGCCGGGGGAAGCAGGGGCAGATTCTTGGCGACAAAGCGGTCCAGGCGCTGCCCGGCGTCGTTTTTCCCGATGGTGAGTTCCCGCATGGCGGACCTCCTGTGTGGATTTTGATTCATCATACCCGTTTTGCGGAAAAATGTAAAGGAGGAACGCGGAGATGTTCGCGGGGAATTTGGGCGCGGTCTTCCCTTGGATGGCGCTGGGCTTGCTGGTGGGATTTGGCTGTGGGATTTTATACAGAAAACGGTGAGGCGGGGAACGGACCCGCCGGAGAGGGAGGAACCGCCATGAACGAGGGGAATGTGGAGCCCCTGCTGGCCGCGATTCAGGACGGAAAGCCCTGGATGAACCGATTCACCGGGAAGGGCTACGGCAGGGCATTTGAAGAATACTGCGCGCGCTTTGGCCCCCTCTGCCGGGAGGTTGCGCTCCGGGAGGGGGAGGAGGGCCTTTCCGCCCTGGCGGAGGTTTTGCTGGATGGGCTGGAAACGGGCTGGAGGCGGCGGCGTCCCTGGAACCGCTCCCTGGCGAAGGTGGAGGACCGGCAGATGCTCGTGTGCTATTTCTCCCCCATGCTGCTGGAGGACCCCCTCTGCGCCCCCCTGGCGGAGAAGCTCCGGGAGGGCTGGGCCGCCCGATGGCCGAAGGACGCCTATCAAACGGCTACAAAGAAGGAGCTGCAAAGGGGCTTTCGGAACTCGATTCTGGGGATTCCCCTGGGAGACTGGGGCCGGAAAACGGACGAGGAGGCGTGAGGGCCAAAAAAGAACGGAAAAAAAGAAAAAATTGTTTGACAACGGCGGGTGCATCCTTTATAATACGTAAGGTATCGTTACGAGGTAGCCTATGTGGATTGATGTAAGACCTATCCTGCATACCCCCGGCCGGCGGCTGGATTTCCAATTTGAGCTGGATCTTTCGGATCTGGAGTTCGATGGGCGGAAGCCCGTCTCCCGCCCGGTGGCGGTGAGGGGGGAGATCCGCAACACGGCGGACCTGCTGGAGCTGTCCCTGACGGCGCGGAGTACGCTGGACGCGGTGTGCGACCGGTGCGGGAAGGAATTTCTTCAGGAGAAGGAGGCTGTCTGCCGCTGCATGCTGGCAGAGGAGCTTCAAAACGAGGACAGCGACGAGATCGTCTTGCTGGAGGACGGCAGGGTGGACGCGGGCGATTTGGCCCGGACGGCTTGGATCCTCGGAATGGACAGCAAAACACTGTGTTCGGAAGATTGCAAGGGCTTGTGTCCCCGGTGCGGCGCCGATTTGAATCTCGGCCCCTGCTCCTGCAAAAAGGAGACGGACCCCCGGCTGGCGGCCCTGGCAAAGCTTTTGGAGAACAAATAACGAGAAGCGCGCTCCGCGCCTTTTGTACGATTAAGGAGGTGTCACAATGGCAGTACCCAAGGGTAAAGTATCCAAAGCAAGACGGGACAAGCGGCGCAGCTCCCACTGGAAGCTGGCGGCTCCCAATCTGGTCGTGTGCCCCAAATGCGGTGCTATGCACCTGCCTCACAGAATGTGCCAGGAGTGCGGTACTTACAACGGCCGGGAGATCAAGGCCGTCAAGTCCGTCGTTTCGAAGTAAAATTCTGTTGGACAAAGAGAGAGGAGCGGCGCTCCCCTCTCTTTTTTTTGAAAGGAAAGGAGGCTTTCCCATGCGTTCGGTGAAACGTCCCCGGCGGACGGTGCAGCGCTACAAGCCGCTGTTGTTCCCGGGCATCGCCCTGCTGGCGGTGTTTGTCTTCTGGGCCGCTGTTGTTCCGGAGGAGAGAGGGGAGACGGTGGAGTTTCAGAAGGAGGGCCTTCGCTTGGAGATTACAAGCGTCCACCATGTGGGGGGCTTTATGGCTAATTTTGACCCGGAGCGGCATAGCGAGGAACCCTATGACACCTATCATATCTACCCCGGCGCAAAGGTGACGGTGCTGGAAGCGCCCCCCATGGAGGGCGGGAAGGTCCGCTGGGTGCTGCGGACGGCAGGGGGAGAACGGCGGGAGCCTTTGGAACTGACGGGAGGTATGGACCCTCTGGAATTTACGGAGGAGGAAACGTTCAGCATTTATGACCTGGAGCGGGGGCTTACCGTGCTTGACTTTTACGTCACCGAAGACGATCAGGAATATTGGAAATGACAGAGGGGGAAATATCCCCCTCTTTTTTTCAGGTTTCCTCTTGACAAACGACTTATAAGCGTATATAGTGTACTTATCAAACCAGTACAGATAGCACAAAAAGCACGGGAGGTGATGATATCGATATTCTGATCAGCAACAGCAGCGGAAGGCCCATCTATGAGCAGATCTGCCGGCAGATCAAGAGCCAGATCATGGACGGGACCCTGGTTGCCGGAGAGGCGCTGCCTTCTATGCGGGCCTTGGCCAAAGAGCTGCACCTCAGCGTTATCACGGTCCAGCGGGCCTATGAGGATTTGACCCGGGACGGCTTTTTGGAGACGGTCTCCGGCAAGGGCAGCTTTGTCGCCGCTCAGAATCAGGAGTTTATCCGGGAGGAGCGGCTCCGGGAGGCGGAGGGGCTTTTGCAGCGGGCTGCGGAGATCGGGCGGTCCAGCGGCATTTCGCTGGACCAGCTGACGGGTATTTTGGCCTTATTTTACAAAGAAGGAGATTGACCATGGAAAACAGCATTCTGGTCCGGGACCTGTATAAGCGCTTCCCGGGCTTTACCCTGGACCACGTGTCCTTCCGGGTGCCCAAGGGCCGGATCGTCGGCTTTATCGGCGAGAACGGCGCGGGGAAGAGCACGACAATCAACCTGATTTTGAATGCGCTGAAAAAGGACGGGGGGACCGTGGAGGTCCTGGGCCGGGACCATGCGGACCCCACCGTGCGCGGCGGTGTGGGCGTGGTGTTCGACGCCTGCAATTTCCCGGGGGTCTTCACGCCTCGGGACGTGGAACGGGTCCTCGCGGGCGTGTACGCCTCCTGGGACAGCCAGGCGTTCCATGGATACCTGGAGCGCTTCGCCCTGCCGGAGCGGCAGCGGGTCAAGACCTTTTCCAAGGGGATGAAGATGAAGCTGGCCATAGCCGGGGCGCTGGCCCACCGGCCGGAGCTGCTGATTCTGGACGAGGCCACGGCGGGCCTGGACCCGGTGATCCGGGACGAGATTCTGGACATCCTGCTGGATTTCATCCAGGACGAGGAGCACGCCGTGTTTTTCTCCTCCCACATCACCTCGGACATCCAGAAGGTCGCGGACTACGTGGTGCTGATTCATCAGGGGAAGATCGTCTTCGAGGAGGAGAAGGACACGCTGATGGACAGCTATGGCATCCTCCGCTGCGGCAAAGGCACGGAGGTGGAGCCTGAGGACTACATCGTCCGCCGGGAGACCGGGGTCAGCGCGGAGTACCTGGTCCGGGACCGGGCCGCCGCCGGGCGGAAGTACCCCAAGGCCGTGGCGGATGCCGCGTCCCTGGAGGAGATTATGCTGTTTTACATCAAGGGG
>JAAVYM010000008.1 GCA_022791135.1 Oscillibacter sp. | reverse complement strand
TGTTGCATTTCGGGCACCTTATTTGGTATAATTTTTCCATGAAGACTCGTCTCCTTTCGGGAGGTACTTGGATTTGTGGTGAAACCATTGTACCAGAAGGGCTGGCGGGTCTTCAACTTTCATTTTAGTTTACAGTACGTCCCGACGGATATGGAGGATTCGGAATGAGTGAGAAAATTGTGAAGCCGGAGTGGTATGGAAAGGGCTATTCCTTCTTTGCGAACAAAGCGTGCGAATTTTATCCCTGTCACGCCGTGCCGGAGGGGGAGGAATTTAACTGCCTGTTTTGCTACTGCCCGCTGTACATGCTGGGCAAAGAGTGCGGCGGGAACTTCGCCTATCTGGAAAACGGCGTTAAGGATTGCAGCGGGTGCCTCCTGCCCCACCGGCGGGAGGGCTATGGCTACATCACCGGGAAATACCGGGAAATCATAGAGGCCATGAGGAAGGCCCCAGACTGATAAGAACAGAAAACGCCGCCTTCCCTATAGGAAGGCGGCTGAATATCCCGCAGCAAAAGCGAAAAGCCCGCGCGGATTTCAGACGAGTCCCTTTCCACGGAAGTTTCCCATCGGCGCCGCGCTCAGCA
This sequence comes from Oscillibacter sp., assembly GCA_022791135.1. Taxonomy (GTDB): domain Bacteria; phylum Bacillota; class Clostridia; order Oscillospirales; family Oscillospiraceae; genus Oscillibacter. Next base: position 40,278 of record JAAVYM010000008.1, on the reverse strand, counting down.
GGTTTCCTGACTTTGGGTCTGCGCCGGCCGCGCCTTCTCGCTTTCGCAATGGCACATGCGGCCGGCTTCCCAATTCACAGTGACCGGATCGTTCGGGATTCTCACCCGATTCCCTATTATCCCCGCCTAAGGCGGGGCACTGCGCGCGGGTATGCACTTGTTTTGTTGGTTCGCTTTACGGCTCTCCAAAGCACTGGAGCCATTGCCCCTGCAATTCCCGGAGGGCGCCGGCGTACAGGGAAACGTCGCTGCCAACCTGGAAAAAGCGGATTCCCGCTTCCGCCCAGGGGCGGCATGCGGCGACGCTGCCGCAGCTCATGCCGACGGCCTTGCCATGACGCTGGGCCGCTTCACAGATGCGGCGGACCGCCTCCAGGAAGTCCGGATGGTTCGTCTGACCGAAAATGCCCATAGCCTGGGTCAGGTCGTTAGGACCGATGAGGAGGCCGTCCACCCCAGGCACTGCGGCAATTTCTTCCACACGGGCCAGGCCATCCTGAGACTCGATCTGGCAGATGAGCACGAGCTGACGGTTGGCCTCAGCCATGTAGTGGAGTTTTTCTGCAGTGTTCCCGGCCTGATAGCGGGTGTGGGGGCGGTCCAGGGCCACGCCGCGCTGGCCGTCCGGGGCGTATTTAGACAGGCGGACCAGTTCCTCCGCCGCCGCTGCTGAGCGGACATCCGGACAGATGAGACCCGCCGCGCCCAGGTCCAGAATGCGGCCGGTCTCAGCCTTGGTAAGCTCCGGGATGCGCACAATGGCGGGAAGGCCGACGAATTGGGCGTAACCCAGCATGGCGGACAGGCGGTCCGGGGAAGGACAGACAGACTCGGTGTCGATAAAAATCCAGTCGAGTCCGGCGTTGGCGGCAAGGCGAAGAAGCTCTGGGCTGTCAAAGGCGGTGACCATGGTGCCCAGCAGGGGTCTTCCGCCCATGAGGTTTTCCTTCATTGTAGACATGCTGCGTTCCTCCGGGTCCTGAATGAATCGGTATCCAGTTTCATCATAGCCCTCAACGGAAAGAAACGCAAGAGTATTTGAAAAAGATATAGGACAGAGGGAATATATAGTTTTTTTATATTTGATTTCCCCTAAAACCTCTCATAGAATAATGCTGTATTTTGGTTTATCTTAGGGAAAAAGTGGATATTGCAAACGCGGTTGGTTCCGGCCTCTCCATAGGGCCGGTCAAAAGGGAAACAGGTGAAAGGCCTGTACGATCTCGTCACTGTATGTAAGGAGCGCGCTACCTGTGCCGGAAACGGCGGCCACTGGCGAAGACTGGGAAGGCGGCGGCGCGCGATGATTTACGAGTCAGGAGACCTGCCGGCCGCAGGTACGGGAATGCCCCGGCATTCCGGATCACGAGGACTTGATTGTACCGTTTCCCCTCCGGGGATGTGTGGTCATCTGTTCAGATGGCCATTTTTTCTTGCACCCTCTCGTGCTTTGCGGATTCCAGCGGGAGAGGCGGGGAAGCGGGCATGGAGAGAGGAGAGCAGAATGAAAATGGAACAGGCGATGCCCGCGATGGCGGACCTGAACACGGTCTGCGGAGGACTGGGCGGGGAGGATTACACCACTGGGAACGCCTCCCTGGATGACCCCCGGAATCAGGACGGCATCGGCGAGGACGAGCTGCTGGCGGTTAGCTTTGGCACCAGCTTCAATGACAGCCGCCGGCTGACCATCGGAGCCATTGAGTGCGCTCTGGAGCATGCTTTCCCGGGCTGGTCCGTCCGCCGGGCCTTTACCTCCCGGACCATCATTGACCGGATACGGCGTCGGGACGGCGTGAGCATCGACAGCGTGGAGCAGGCCTTGGAGCGGGCTGCCGAAAACGGAGTGAAGCGCCTGGTGATCCAACCTACCCATTTGATGAATGGATTGGAATATCATGACGTGGCTGCGGCGGTGGCGCAGTTCGCTGGGGCCTTTGAGGCCGTCTCCGTGGGCGCGCCGCTGCTGGACTCGGAGGAGGACTTCCGGGTCGTGGCCGGAGTGCTGGCGGAGGCCGCCGCCCGGTACGGCGATAAAAGGACCGCCGTCTGCTTCATGGGACACGGTACCGAGGCGGCGTCGAACGCCGTGTATGCCAGAATGCAGCGGGTTATGGCCGGGGCCGGCTGTGCCAATTGCTTCATCGGCACGGTAGAGGCGTCGCCGGGCCTGGAGGAGGTGTTGGCCATGGTCAAGGCGGGAGACTATGACCGAGTGGTGCTTCAGCCCATGATGATCGTCGCCGGCGACCACGCCAACCACGACATGGCCGGGGATGGGGAGGACGCTTGGAAGACCGCTTTTGCCCGGGAGGGCTATTCGGTGGAGTGCGTTTTAAAGGGCCTGGGCGAGTACCAGTCCATTCAAGAGCTGCTGGTGTCTCATGCCCGGGCCGCAGTGGATAAGCTGGGCTAAGGAGGTCTGGCCTTTGAAACCAGACTACCTGGGGAGTGATGGAAGGGGCGGAGAGATGGGCATGGACGCCGGCTTTGAACACTACATTTTTTCCGGCGGCAGGCGGTTGCGCTGCGGCTACACCACCGGGACCTGTGCAGCCCTGGCGGCGGCGGGAGCGGCACGATTGCTGCTGACGGGCATCCCGCCAGCTTCGGTTTCCCTGGAGACGCCGAAGGGGCTGACTGTGGAGGTCCCCCTGGAGGCGTGCGCCCTGGAGGAGGGGCGGGCGTCCTGCGCTGTCCGGAAGGACGGAGGGGACGATGTGGACGCCACCGCCGGGCTGCGGATTTTTGCCTGCGTGGAGCGGATAGAAGCCCCCGGCGTTTCCATTGAGGGCGGCGAAGGCGTGGGACGGGTGACGCGGCCGGGGCTGGATCAGCCGGTGGGGGAGGCTGCTATCAATTGCGTCCCCCGGCAGATGATCCGTCAGGCTGTTCTGGCTGTGTGCCGGGAGGCGGGCTATTCCGGCGGACTGCGGGTGGTGGTCTCTGTCCCCGGCGGAGCGGCCGCGGCGGAGCGAACCTTCAACGGGCCGCTGGGCATCGTGGGGGGCATTTCCATTTTGGGTACTTCCGGCATCGTGGAACCGATGAGCCTCCGTGCCTTGGCCGACACCGTGGTTTTAGAGATCCGGCAGGCTGCGGCCCAGGGCAGCCGCCATGTAATCTTGACCCCGGGGAACTACGGCTTGGAGTTCCTCCGCACCCAGGGGCTGGACGGCCGGGGAATCCCTGTGATAAAATGTTCCAACTTCATCGGGGAGGCTTTGGATTCCTGCGGGGGAGAGTCCGTCGAATCGGTGCTGCTGGCCGGCCACATCGGGAAGATGTGCAAGCTGGCCGGAGGCATTATGAATACCCACAGCCGCTATGCGGACTGCCGGACGGAGCTGTTCTGCGCCCATGCGGCGGTTTGCGGGGCTTCCGGGTCGGTGTGCCGTGAACTGATGGATGCCGCCTCCGCCGACGGCTGCATTGCCGTTTTGGACCGGGCGGGTCTGCGGGAGGCGGTGCTGGCGGACATGCTGGACGCGATTCAGCGGCATTTAACCCGCCGGGCGGCGGGGGCGTACCAGGTAGGCGCAGTGGTATTTTCCAACGCCTACGGCCCGCTTGGGCAGACGGAAGCTGTTGAGAAGATCATGGAGGGATGGAAGTGAAGCAAGGCATATTTTACGGCGTGGGCGTCGGCCCCGGAGATCCGGAGCTTTTGACAATGAAAGCGCTCCGGACGCTGGAGCGCTGCCCGGTGGTGGCGGCTCCCCGGACGAAGAGCGGTGGGGCACTGGCCCTGGACATCGTCCGCCGGGCCGTTTCCCTGGATGGAAAAATTCTTTTGCCCCTGGAGTTTACCATGTCCCGGGACCCGGAAGTCCTCCGGGAGGCCCGGCAAAAGGCAGCGGACGCCGTTGAGGCGCACTTGTCCTCCGGGCGGGACGTGGCCATGTTGAACCTGGGAGATGTGTCCATTTATGCAACCTTCGGCTATCTGATGGATTTGATCGCCGAGAGGGGCTACGAGGCCGTGATGATTCCGGGCGTGCCCAGCTTTTGCGCCGTGGCGGCGCGGCTGGGTGTCAGCCTCACCGGCGCCGGGTCCCCCCTCCATATCCTGCCGGCCGGGGGCAGCTTGGCGGAGCAGCTGGATTTGCCGGGGACCAAGGTGCTGATGAAGGCCGGAAAACAGCTGCCCCAGGCTGCGGAGCTTTTGTGGCGGCGGGGGCTGCTGGAAAAGGCCGCCATGGTGCAGGACTGTGGCCTGCCCACGGAGCGGGTTTGCCGGGATCTGGGGTGTCCGCCGAAGGACACGGGGTATTTTGCTACCATCGTCGTAAAGGAGTAATGGGATGGTTCATTTTGTGGGAGCGGGGCCTGGCGCCCCGGACCTGATCACCCTCCGGGGCGCGGAACTGCTGAAGGAGGCGGACGTGGTTGTCTATGCGGGCAGCCTGGTGAACCCGGCGCTGCTGGCTCTCTGCCGGGAGGGGTGCGCAGTCTACAACAGCGCGGAGATGACGCTGGAGCAAGTGCTGGGCGTGATGCAGGAAGCGGAGGCGGCGGGGAGAAACACCGTCCGCCTGCACACCGGGGACCCCTGCCTCTACGGGGCTGTCCGGGAACAGATGGACGCCCTGGACGCGCTGGGAATCCCCTATGACGAGACGCCGGGGGTGTCCAGCTTATGCGGCGCGGCGGCGGCGGTTCGGGCGGAGTACACCCTGCCGGGGGTGAGTCAGTCGGTGGTGATCACCCGCATGGAAGGCCGTACCCCAGTACCGGAGAGGGAGGCGATCGCCTCCTGGGCGGCCCACGGGGCCAGCATGGCGATCTTTCTCTCCGCGGGCATGCTGGAGCAGCTGCAATCAGAGCTTTTGAAGGGGGCCTATATGGCTTCCACCCCAGCGGCGTTGGTGTACAAGGCCACCTGGCCGGAGGAGAAGGTGGTTCGCTGTACGGTGGGCGCCCTGGCGGCGGCGGGCCGGGAACACGGAATTTCCAAGACCGCCCTGGTGCTGGTAGGAGATTTCCTAGGAGAGGCTTATGAGCGCAGCAAACTCTATGATCCCGCTTTTTCCACAGGATTCCGGGAGGCGGACCAGTGAGCGTATGGCTGCTCTCCTTTACGGAGGAGGGCTTCGCCCTGGCCCGGCGTCTGGCAGAGGGCTTGAGAGGCAAGGCCGCCCGGTGCGGCGCACCTCTGGGATTGGCAGAGTGGACGGATCGCGCCTGGGAGGAGTCGGAGGCGCTGGTCTTCGTGGGAGCGGCGGGCATCGCCGTGCGGGCCATAGCGCCCCATGTCCGCAGCAAGGCCGCCGATCCGGCGGTGGTGGTGGTGGACGAAGGAGGGCGCTTTGCGGTACCCATCCTCAGTGGACACCTGGGCGGGGCCAACGATCTGGCCCGGAAAATCGCCGCCCTCTGCGGCGCGGAGCCGGTGATTACCACCGCCACGGACGTCCGGGGCGTTTTTGCCGTGGACGAGTGGGCCAAGCGGCAAAACTGCCGGGTGGAGAACCCGGAGGCTATCCGGCGGGTCTCCGCCAAGGTGCTCTCCGGCGGGACGATAGGGGTTTTCAGCCCCTGGCCCATCGCGGGCCGGCCGCCGGAGCACGCGGCCCCGGTGCCGGAGGAGGCGTGCGACGTGTTGCTCACTATCCGGCGGGCGGAGCGGGACTGCCTCCGCCTGATTCCCGCCGCCGCCGTGCTGGGAGTGGGCTGCAAAAAGGGCGCGCCTCTGGCGGCCTTGGAGGCGGCTTTCGTGGCGCTGCTGAACGCCGGGGGGCTGCATCCCCTGGCCTTTGCCAAGGTGTGCAGCATTGACCGCAAGCGGGAGGAGCCGGGGCTGTTGGACTTCTGCGCCGCCTATGGCTTCGCCCTGGAGACTTACTCCGCCCAGAAACTCCAGGCCGTGGAAGGAAGTTTTTCCTCCTCGGATTTTGTGCAGGGTGTCATGGGGGTGGACAACGTGTGCGAGCGCAGCGCCGTGCTGGGCAGCGGCGGAACGCTTTTGGTGAAGAGACAGGCGGGCGGCGGCGTCACCATGGCGGCGGCGCTGGCTCCCGTCCGCCTGGACTGGAGGTGGAACGATGGGTAAAGTGTATGTGGTGGGCATTGGACCCGGAGGAGCGGAGCAGATCACCCCTCAGGCCCGGGAGGCCATGGCCCGCGCGGATGTGCTGTGCGGCTATACGGTGTACATTGACCTGGTGCAGCCCTTGTTCCCGGAGAAAGAGGTCTATACCACCCCTATGACCCAGGAACGGGAGCGTTGCCGCTGGGCGGTGGAGGCCGCCCGGGCCGGGCGGAATGCGGCCATGCTGTGCAGCGGTGACGCGGGGGTCTACGGCATGGCGGGGCCGCTTCTCCAGCTGTGCCCGGAGTTCCCGGAGGTGGAGGTGGAAGTGGTCCCCGGCATTACCGCCGCCTTGTCCGGCGCGGCGGTGCTGGGCGCGCCGCTGATGCATGATTTCTGTGTCATCTCCCTGTCGGATTTGCTCACCCCCTGGGAGACTATTGAGAAGCGCCTGCTCTGCGCCGCCAGGGGGGATTTCTCCATCTGCCTTTACAATCCCTCCTCCAAAAAGCGGGCAGACTACCTGCGGCGGGCCTGCGGTATCCTCTTGCGGGAGAAGGGACCGGAGACGGTCTGCGGCTGGGTGCGGAACATCGGCCGGGAGGGGCAGGAGAGCCGCCTGCTGACTCTGGGAGAGCTGCAAGAGGAGGCAGTGGACATGTTCACCACCGTATTTGTGGGCAGCAGCGCTACTCGGGCCGTCTGTGGGCGGATGGTCACCCCCCGGGGATACGAGGGAAAGCCATGAGACTGCTGATTTTTGGCGGGACTACCGAGGGCCGCGTGCTGGCAGAGCGGGCGGCAGTGCTGGGAGCTGAGGTCACTGTTAGCGTGGCCACGCCCCTGGGAGCCGAGGAGCTGAAGGGGCTGCCGGGAGTCTGCACGCGGGTTGGTCGTCTGGACCAATCGGGCATGGAGGTACTGCTGACAGGCTTCGAGCGCTGCGTGGATGCGACCCACCCCTACGCGAAAATCGCCACCGCCGCGATCCGGGCATCCTGCGCGTGCACGGGAACGCCTCTGCGCCGCCTTTTGCGGCCCGCCAGCGACGCTAAGAGCGCGGTGCGGGTCGAAAGCTGCGGTGAGGCCGCCGCTTTTCTGGCCGGGCGGGAGGGGAACGTCCTCCTGACGACGGGGGCCAAGGAGCTGGTGGCTTTTGCGGGGCTGGATCCGACCCGGTTGTTTGTCCGGGTTCTTCCAACCCGGGAGGGCATCGCGGCCTGTGAGGCCTTGGGGGTGCCCCACCGGAACATTTTGGCCCTCCAGGGACCATTTTCCCAAAAGATGAACGAGGCCATGCTGGAGCAGTACCGCATCACCTGGCTGGTGACAAAGGACGGCGGGCAACCAGGCGGCTTTGCGGAAAAGGCGGCTGCAGCGCGGAATATGGGCGCCAGGCTGGTGCTGGTGGAACGACCCGCTGACTGCGGCGGGGATATGGAGGACGTGCTGTCCTGGATTAAGGAGGGGTTATCATGCGGGTAACGCTGGCGGGCCTGGGCTGCGGAGGAATGTCCGGCGCCACCGGGGAGGTTCGGGAGGCCCTGGCCCGGGCGGACTGTGTGATCGGCGCGGCCCGCCTGCTGGAGCGTCTGCCGGAGGGCGTGACGCCCCGGAGGGAAAGCGCCGCCAGGCCTGGGGAGATTCTGGAACGGCTGCTGGCGGCCCGGTGTGAGAGCGCCTGCGTGCTCTACAGCGGGGACACAGGCTTTTACTCCGGTGCGCGGTTGCTGCTGCCGCTGCTGGAGGAGCAGGGGATTGAGGCCCAAGTGCTCCCCGGAGTGTCCAGTGTGCAGTGCCTGGCAGCCCGGCTGGGCCGCCCCTGGCAGGATTGGACCCTCTGTTCCGCCCACGGGGTGGAATGCGACGCCGTGGCGGCTGTGTGCCGGGGCCGCCCCGCGTGTTTCCTGACCGGTGGGGCGCTGGACCCTGCGGCCCTTTGCCGCCGGCTGGAGGAGGCGGGGCTGGGGGATTTGCCCGTGGCCGTGGGAGAGAACCTCTCCTATCCGGAGGAGCGCATTACCAAAGGAACGGCGGCGGAGTTTGGGAAGCGGCGCTTTGCGCCACTGAGCGTGCTGCTGGCGGAGGCAGCGCCGGTTTGTCCCCGGCGCACGCCTGGGATCCCCGACGGAGATTTCCTCCGGGGCGGGGTGCCTATGACCAAGCAGGAGGTCCGGGCCGCCGCCCTGGCGAAGCTGGCCGTGAGGCCAGAGGACATTTGCTGGGACGTGGGCGCGGGTACGGGCAGCGTCAGCGTGGAGCTGGCCCTGCAGGCGAAAGCCGTCTGGGCCGTGGAGCGGGACGGGGAGGCGCTGGACCTTCTCCGGGCCAACCGGGCGCGTTTTTGTGCCTGGAACCTACGCGTGGCGGAGGGCTGCGCGCCGGAGGCCCTGGCGGGCATACCCGCGCCGGACGCGGTCTTTGTGGGTGGCAGCGGCGGGGAGCTGCCGGGCATTTTGCAGGCGATTCACCGGGCGAATCCCATGGCGCGGGTCTGCGTCTCCGCCATTGCCCTGGAGACGGCCCATGACGCCTTGGAATGCCTGACGGCCCTGGGGTATGAGACAGAGATTGTACAGATCGCCGTCAGCCGGGCCAAGTCGGCGGGGAGACTTCACCTGCTGCTGGCCCAGAACCCGGTGTTCCTGCTGACGGGGGTGCGGCCATGAAACGGCTGATGCTCACCGCCGTGTCCAGCGGCAGCGGCAAGACCACGATCACCTGCGGGCTGCTGGCGGCGCTACGGAGGCGGGGCGTGGCGGCGGAGTGCTTCAAGTGCGGGCCGGACTATATCGACCCCATGTTCCACGAGCGGGTTCTGGGCACGCCCAGCCGGAACCTGGACCTGTTTTTGCAGGGGGAGGCGGGCCTCCGGCGGACTCTGAATCGCCAGCGGGCGGACGTTGCCCTGGTGGAGGGGGCCATGGGCTTTTACGACGGTTGCGGCGGCACGGACCAGGCCAGCGCCTGGCGGACAGCAGAGGCTGCGGATATCCCGGCGGTGCTGGTCCTGCGCCCTGAGGGAAGCAGCCTGACCCTTGCAGCGCAGGTCCGGGGGCTTCAGACCTTCCGGACCCCCAGCCGCCTGGCGGGGCTGCTGCTCAACCATTGCCGGCCCGCCCTTTACGCCCGCCTGGCCCCGCTCCTGGAGCGGGAGACGGGCCTTCCGGTCCTGGGCTTCCTGCCCCCCATGGAGGAGGCGGTTATCAAGAGCCGCCACCTGGGGCTTCTGACCGCCGGGGAGATTCAGGACCTCTCCGCCCGGGTGGAGGCCGTCGCCGCCCAGCTGGAGCAGACGGCGGATATTCCCAGCTTGCTGGCTCTGACGGGGACGGCAGCGGCTCCGTCGGCCCAGCCTGGCCCGCTGCCCCCGGCTTACTGCCGGATTGCCGTGGCCCGGGACGAGGCGTTTTGCTTCCTCTACCAGGACAACCTGGACGCCCTGCGGGAGGCGGGGGCGGAGCTGGTTTTCTTCAGCCCCCTGAGGGACGGCGTGCTTCCTGGGGATGCGGACGGGTTGTACCTGCCCGGGGGATACCCGGAGCTGCACGCCGAGACCCTGAGCCGGAACACAGCCATGCGGGAGAGTGTGCGCCGGGCCGTCCTGGCGGGACTACCCACCGTGGCGGAGTGCGGCGGCTTTCTCTACCTCCAGCAAACGTTGGAGGACGAGTCCGGAACGCCCTGGCCCATGGCCGGGGCGCTGACGGGAAGGGGAGTCCGGACGGACCGCCTGCAACGCTTCGGCTATTTGACGCTGACCGCGGAGAGGGACAGCCTGCTGCTGCGCCGGGGGGAGACGGTCCCGGCTCACGAGTTTCACTATTGGGATTGCACGGAAAACGGGACGGACCTGGCGGCCCGGAAGGCGGGGGGAGAGGCAGCGTGGCGCAGCGGCGTAGCGGGAGCGTCGCTGTACGCGGCCTTTGCGCACCTGCATTTCGGCGGGGAGCTGCCGCTGGCGCGGCGCTTTGTGAAGGCCGGGGTCCGCTGGAGAAGGGAGCGGTTATGAAAACGCTGAGGGAAATCCTGCAGGGGATCACCGGGCCGGACGAGGAAGCGCGGCGGGCCTGCCTGGCCCGCTGGGACGGCCTGGCCAAACCCTTGGGCAGTTTGGGGCGGCTGGAGTCGTCGGTCGCCCGCATCGCGGCGGCGGCGGGGACGGCGGAGGTCTTTTTGGAGCGGCGGACGCTGCTGGTGCTGTGCGCGGACAACGGCGTGGTGGTCCAGGGTGTCACCCAGTGCGGCAGCGAGGTCACCGCCCTGGTGGCGAAGGCTCTGGCGGCAGGGGAGAGCACCGTCTGCCACATGGCCCGAACAGCCCGGTGCCAGGTTATTCCCGTGGATATGGGCATCCTGGATTTTCCGCCCTCCCCCGGGGTCTGGGACCGCCGGGTGCGCAATGGCACGGCGGACATCACCCAGGGTCCGGCTATGACCCGGGCGGAGTGCATCCGGGCGTTGGAGCTGGGGGCGGAGCTAGCGCGAACGTGCAAGGAGGCGGGAGCCTCCGTCATAGCCGCCGGCGAGATGGGTATCGGCAACACCACCACTTCCAGCGCCCTGGCATCGGTGCTGCTGGGCCGGCCCCCGGTGGAGGTCACCGGTCGGGGAGCGGGACTGTCCGACGCGGGCCTGGCCCGGAAAATCGCTGCCATTGAGCGGGCGGTGGCCGTCAACCGGCCGGACCCGGAGGACCCCATCGACGTGCTGGCCAAGGTGGGTGGTCTGGATATCGCGGGTCTTTGCGGACTCTTCCTGGGCGGCGCGCTGTACCGCGTCCCGGTGCTGCTGGACGGGTTTATCAGCGGTGCGGCGGCGCTGTGCGCGGTGCGGCTGTGCCCGAGGGCGTCGCTTGCCCTGCTGCCAAGCCACGTCTCCGCGGAGCCAGCGGGGGGGCTGATGCTGGATGCGCTGGGGCTGGAGCCTTTAATCTCCGCGGGGATGCGCCTGGGCGAGGGCGGCGGCGCCGTGGCGGCGCTGCCCCTGCTGGACATGGCTCTGGCGGTTTACCACAGCGGCCAGACCTTTGATCACATCGGCATGGAAGCCTACACCCCGCAGTTTTGAGGAGGGCGTATGTTCACATTTGTCATCGGCGGCGCGGCCAGCGGGAAAAGCGAGTACGCCGAATCTGTGGTTCTGGGGCTGCCGGGGCGGCGGGTGTACCTCGCGGCCATGCGGCCCGTAGACCAGGAGTGCCGGGAGCGGATCGAAAAGCACCGCCGCGCCCGGCGGCACAAGGGCTTTGAGACCGTGGAGCGGTATACGGACCTGGCGGGTCTGCAGGGGCTGGAGGGAGCCAACCTCCTTTTAGAGTGCCTGAGCAACCTGACGGCCAACGAGCTGTACGACCCGGAGGGCGGCGGGGTAGAGGCGGTGCTCTGGGGCGTGGATTCCCTGCTGGCCCGGTGCGGACACCTGACCGTGGTGAGCAATGAGGTCTTTTCCGGCGGCGGCAGCTGGGAGGCGGGGACCCGAGCCTATCTTTGGACCTTGGCGAAGGTAAACCGGACCCTGGCGGCCCGGGCGGACCGGGTGGCGGAGGTGGTCTGCGGATTGCCCAATGTGCTGAAAGGGGGGGCTTTTCCGTGAAAATCCTTTTAGAGACCGTGGCCGTGGCCTTTTCCATGTTCTCGGCCCTGCCGGTTCCCCAGTTCCCGTGGAACCAGCGGAACATGCGCTGGATGTTAGGGGCCTTTCCGCTGGTGGGGCTGGCGGCGGGAGGCGCGTGCTGGGGCTGGTGGGCGCTGTGCGCCGCCCTACGTCTGCCGGACGTTCTCCGGGGAGCCGGGCTGTGCCTGCTGCCGGTTGTGATCACCGGAGGTGTTCACCTGGACGGCTATGCCGACGTCTCGGACGCCCTCGCCAGCCACACCCCGCCGGAGCGGAGGCAGGAGATCCTGAAAGACCCTCATCTGGGGGCCTTTGCCGCCATCCGGCTGGGCTGTTATTTGCTGGCGGACTTCGCCCTTTGGACGGCCCTGCCCCGATACGACGGCCCGGCCTTTGTCATGGCCTTTTGCCTGTCCCGATGCCTTTCCGGGCTGGCTGTAGCATCGTTTCCTCTGGCGAACCGCTCTGGGCTGGCCCGGAGTTTTGCCGAGGCGGCGGACCGGCGCCGCCTGGCGGGTGCGTTGGGGACGCTGGCGGCGTTGCTGGCCTTGGGGCTTTGCCTCCGGGGGGCGGCGGGGGCGGCGATGGCCCTGGCGGCGGCGGGGGCTTTTTTCCGGCTGTGGCGGGTGTCCCGAAGGGATTTCGGCGGGCTGTCCGGTGATTTGTCGGGCTGGTTTTTGCAGACGGCGGAGCTGTGGATGCTGGGGGGAGCTGTGCTGTGCAGTACCTGGAGCCAGTGGTAAGGAGATGTCTATGATTTTTGTCACAGGCCCGCTGTACGCAGGCAAGCGGACGTACATTGCCCAGGCCCTGGGCCTGAGCCGGGAAGAGCTGGCAGAGCGGGCGGTTTGGGATGTGCAGGATCTGGCGCGCTCTGCCCCGGACCTGCGCGCCCTGGCGGAGGACCTGGCCCGGCGGGAGATTGTCATCGCCACGGAGGTGGGGGGCGGCGTGGTGCCCCTGGATCCGGCGGAGCGGGCGGAGCGGGAGGCCGCAGGGCGGCTCAGCTGCCTGTTGGCGGAGCGGGCGGATATCGTAATTCGGGTGTGCTGCGGGCTGCCCCAGGTTTTGAAAGGAGAGCTGCCATGCTGATTGATTTGCTGCGCCACAGCCTGACGTCCTATAACGAGGACCACCGCTACCAGGGCCGCCGGGACATTCCCCTGTCCCCGGCGGGCCGGGCGCTGCTTCGCCCGGCGGATTTTTCGCCGGAGGCGGTGTACGTCTCTCCGCTGGCCCGTGCCAGGGAGACTGCGTCCATTCTGTTCCCTGCTTCCCGGCTGATTCCGGTAGAGGATTTGCAGGAGGTGAGCTTTGGCGTCTTTGAGGGGCGTACCTACGAGGAGATGGCTCGGGACTCGGATTATAGGGCCTGGGTGGACAGCGGCGGAGAGGTGGGCTGTCCCGGCGGCGAGAGCCGGGCAGACTTTTCCAGCCGGGTGTGCCGGGCGTTTTCCCGCCTGGTGGACAAGGCGCTGGAGCGGGGTGAGGAGCGCTTGACGGTGGTGGCCCACGGGGGCACACAGATGGCGGTGATGGAGCGCTATGCCCTGCCGCGCCGGGGCTATTTTGAATGGAACGCCCCCTGCGGCGGTGGCTATGTTCTGGACACAGGACTCTGGCGAAGCCGCCAATTGCTGGAGCTGCGGGAAGAAGTCCGGTATACGAAGGACTGACGCCATGGAGATTTTGTACGCCGCCCTGGGCGGCTTTGTCCTGGATCTCCTGTTGGGAGATCCGGCCTGGATGCCTCATCCGGTGGTGGGCATGGGCCGGTGCATCGCGTTTTTGGAACCCCGCCTCCGGGCGGCGTTTCCCAAGACGCCCGCTGGAGAGCGGGCGGCGGGAGCTGTCTTGGCGGCGGCGCTGCCTTTGGGAACGCTGGCCCTGTCTGCGGGGTTTCTATGGCTGCTTCGTCGGGTCCATCCGGCCTTGGCGCTAGCCCTGGAGGTGGTCTGGTGTTGGCAGGCGCTGGCGGTCCGGGGTCTGGCAACGGAGAGCGGGAATGTTTATCACTGCCTGACCGGCGGCACACTGGACGCGGCCCGCTGGGCGGTGGGCCGCATTGTGGGCCGGGACACCGATGCCCTTAGCCTGGAGGGAGTAGTCCGGGCGGCGGTGGAGACGGTGGCGGAGAATTTTTCCGACGGCGTGGCCGCCCCCATGGCATACATGCTCCTGGGCGGCGCACCTCTGGCGCTGTGCTATAAGGCAGTCAACACGATGGACAGCATGGTGGGCTATCGGAACGAGCGTTATCTTTACTTTGGCCGGGCCGCCGCCAAGCTGGATGATGCGGTCAACTACCTGCCGGCCCGCCTGGCGGCGCTGCTGCTGGTGATGGCGGCTGGATTGACAGGGGAGTCCCCTGGCGGCGCGTGGAGGATTTGGCGCAGGGACCGGCGCCGCCACGCCAGCCCCAACTCCGCCCAGACGGAGTCCGCCGTGGCCGGCGCGCTGGGTATCCAGTTGGGGGGACCGGCGTCCTACTTCGGGCAGGTCCACAAAAAGCCGTTTCTAGGAGATCCCCTGCGCCCGGCGGAGCCGGGAGATATTCTCCGGGCCAATCGGATGCTCCACGCGGCCAGTGTTGCGTGCTTGGCGCTTTTGTGCGGGCTGCGTGTAATTGGATTGTATATGGGAGGAAATTTATGACAGAGCACGGCGGCGATTGGGCCGGTTTTGAACGAGCATATGGCGCGCCGCCCCTGGACTTTTCTGCCAATGTCAGCCCCCTTGGGCTGACGGAGCCGGTCCGGCGGGCAGCGGCGGAGGCCTTGGCGGCGGCGGGGCGTTACCCAGACCCCCATTGCCGCGCCCTGCGGGAGGGGCTGGCGGCGTACCACGGCGTCCCGGCGGAGTGGATTCTCTGTGGGGGCGGCGCGGCGGATCTCATCTACCGTCTGGCGGCGGCAAAGCGCCCCCGGGCTGCCCTGGTGACGGCCCCCACCTTTTCCGAATACGAGAACGCCCTGGCCCTCTGGGGCTGTCGTGTCTCCGGGTTCCCCCTGCGGGAGGAGAACGGCTTTTCCGTTGAGGAGGATATCCTCGGGGCAATCGTTCCGGGGCTGGATATTCTCTTCCTCTGCGAACCCAACAACCCCACGGGCCGCACCACGGACCGTTGCCTGTTGAGCCAGATTCTGGAGCGCTGTGCCGCTTGCGGCACGCTGCTGGCTGTGGACGAGTGCTTCCATGAATTTTTGGACGACCCTCCGGCCCACACGCTGCTGCCGGAACTTTCCAATTTCGAAAACCTGCTGATTCTGCGGGCCTTTACAAAGAGCCGGGGGATGGCGGGGCTTCGGCTGGGCTATGTCCTCAGCCGGAACGGGCCTTTGCTGGAGGCCATGGCCCGTTCCGGACCGCCCTGGGCGGTATCCGGCCCGGCTCAAGCGGCGGGCCTGGCGGCGCTGGGGGATGATAAGGGCCTGGAGGAACTCCGGCAGCTGGTCCGTCGGGAGCGGCCTCGCCTGGCGGCGGGCCTGGCGGCCCTGGGCTGCCGGGTTTGCCCCGGGGAGGCTAACTACCTGCTCTTTTTTCACGGCGCGCCAGATCTGCCGGGGCGCCTGGGGAAGCGGGGTGTGCTGGTGCGGGACTGTTCCAACTATCACGGCCTGGGTCCCGGCTGGTATCGTGCGGCGGTACGCACGGAGGCGGAAAATACCGCGTTTTTGACCATACTGAAGGAGGTGACGTAAGTGGCGAGGTGCATCATGGTGCAGGGCACCATGTCCGGCGTAGGGAAGAGCCTGCTGGCGGCGGCGCTTTGCCGCATCTTCCGCCAGGACGGCTGGCGGGTCGCTCCCTTCAAGGGCCAGAACATGGCTCTGAACAGCTATGTCACCCGGGACGGACTGGAGATGGGGCGGGCTCAGGCGGTCCAGGCCCAGGCGGCGGGGATTGAGCCGGACGTGCGGATGAACCCCGTGCTCCTCAAGCCTTCCAGCGACACAGGAAGCCAGCTCATCGTCTTGGGGGAGGTCCGGGGCCAGTACGAGGCCGCGCGCTATTTTCGCATGAAGCACTCTCTGACGCCGGAGGTGTTGGGGGCCTTTGAGGGCCTTGCCGCCGAGTATGACATCCTCGTCATCGAGGGGGCGGGCAGCCCCGCTGAAATCAACCTGCGAAGCAGCGACATCTTCGTGAACATGGGCCTGGCGGAGCTGGTGAACGCCCCGGTGCTGCTGGTGGGGGACATTGACCGGGGAGGCGTGTTCGCTCAGCTGTACGGCACCGCGGCGCTGCTGGAGGAGCGGGAGCGGGCCAGGATCGCCGGCCTGGTGGTTAACAAATTCCGGGGGGATCCCTCCTTGCTGGAGCCGGGTCTTGCCATGCTGGAGGAGAAGACCGGCCTTCCGGTGCTGGGGGTGATTCCCTACACTGCCGCCGACGTGGACGACGAGGACAGCTTATCCCCCCGACTGGGGGAGGCCCGGGTCCGCCGGGCGGTGGACATTGCGGTAATCCGACTGCCCCGGATTTCGAATTTTACGGACTTCGCCCCTTTGGAGAGCCACCCAGCCCTTGGCATGCGCTACGCGGACCGGCCTGCTGCCCTGGGTGAGCCGGACCTCGTCATCCTGCCGGGCACCAAGAGCACCCTGACGGACCTTTTGTGGCTGCGGCAGATCGGACTGGAATCGGCGGTGCTGAAGCTAGCGGCGGCGGGGGTTCCGGTGCTGGGAGTCTGCGGCGGCTACCAGATGTTGGGAAAGACCCTCTCGGACCCGGAAGGGGCGGAGGGTGGCGGAGAGCTGCGGGGCCTGGGACTGCTGCCCTGCGATACGGTGTTTTCCCGTCAAAAAACCCGAACCCAGGCCGCCGGGACCGTGTCGGCGGAACCCTTCGCCGGGGCGGCGGTGGAGGGCTATGAGATTCATATGGGCAAGACCCAGCGTAGCGGGGGCGCGCCGTTTTGCCGTCTGGCGGACGGGCGGGAGGACGGCGCGGTTTCCGGAACGGTATTCGGCACCTACCTCCACGGCCTGTTCGACAGCGGGGAGCTGACCGGACGTCTGGCGGCGTGGCTGCTGGAGCGGAAGGGGCTTGCAGTGGAGGCGGAGGCCGGGGTGGAAAGCCGCCGGGACTATCGGGAGCGGCAGTATGACCTGCTGGCGGACGCGGTGCGATCCAGCCTGGATATGGACGCCGTCTACGCCGCCATGGACCGCTACGCGGCAAAGGAGGAACCATGAAGATAAAGCATGCTCTTCCTGGGGACATCGAGCGCTCCAGCATGGCCATCATCGCCGGGGAGCTGGCGCAGCGGGGCGTGGTCCTGCCACCGGAGCGGGAGGCGGTGGTAAAGCGGGTCATCCACGCCACGGCGGATTTTGACTACGCAGAGGCCCTCCGTTTTACCCCCCAGGCGGTGGAGCTGGGCCAGGCGGCGCTGCGGCGAGGGACGCCCATTGTCACGGATACGAACATGGCAAAGGCGGGCGTCAGCCGCCCAAGCCTGGAGAAGCTGGGTTGCGGGCTGCACTGCTTCATGGCGGAGCCGGAGGTGGCGAGGCTGGCAAAGGAGCGGGGAATCACCCGGGCTGCGGTGTCCATGGAAAAAGCGGCCCGGGAATATCCTGGCGCCATCCTGGCGGTGGGTAACGCCCCCACGGCGCTGCTGCGCATCGCGGAGCTGCTGGAGGAGGGGCTGCGGCCGGCCCTGGTCATCGGTGTTCCAGTGGGTTTTGTCAACGTGGTGGAGAGCAAGGAACTGCTCTTCGCCGCCTGTGAGTCCTGCGGCGTCCCGGCCATTGCCGCCATGGGCCGCAAGGGCGGCAGCAACGTGGCCGCCGCCATTTGCAACGCCCTGCTTTATGGGGCCGCGGGCACGCTGGACCCCGCCGCCCGGGGCTGGCGGTGAAGAGAGCTTCGGCTTTTCAGATGGCTGTGCGCTGCGGCGGGGCTGCTTGTGACCCGGACTGGAATAGAAGAAAGGAGTGCGCTCCCGGCCGGAAGCGCACTCCTGTTTTCCCGGATTCTCCCAAAAGATATGAAAAAAATATGACCGGCCGGATATGCTTAGGTTTTAAGTATTTGCTATTTCAAGCGCCTTCCTCCAAAATTAAAGTATAGTGCGGAAATGCTGTTGCTGCCGCATCGGAAAATGAATTGAAATGGAGTGAAAGCCGTGAATCTTGTAGAGGAATACCTGGCGAAAGCCGCTGGCAGGGAGACCGTGTCTCCGGGCATGGACCTGAGCTGCAAGGTGAGCTATGTAGCGGCCCATGATGTGACAGCTCCCATTGCCATCAAGATGTTCCGTCAGATTGGCGTGAAGAAGGTGTTTGACCCGGACCGGGTGGCGCTGATTGTGGACCACATCTATCCGGCCTCTTCGGAAAAGGCCCGGGACAACGTCTGGATTATGGACGACTTTGCAAAGGAGTTTGGCGTTCACCTTTATCAGAGGGGCGAGGGGGTCATTCACCAGCTGATGTATGAAAAGCACCGGGCCAAGCCCGGCGAGCTGGTGGTGATCGCGGATTCCCACACCGGCACCTGCGGCGGCTATGGCGCGGTGGGCGTGGGCGTAGGATCCACGGAGCTGGCGGCGGCCATGGCCACTGGAAAGCTGGACTTGGAGGTTCCGGAGGTGGTACAGGTCTATCTTACCGGCAAGCGCCCCGCTAACGTCTTTGGCAAGGACGTCATTTTGTACTTAGGCAGCAAGTTCGGCACGGACCACCTGGTGGACCGTGCGCTACTCTTTACCGGCCCTGGTATCGAGGAGCTAAGCGTGGCGGAGCGAATGACGATCTGCAACATGGGTATTGAGCTGGGTAGCATGATCACCCTCTTCGGCACCGCCGTCCGGGAGGTGGATACAGCGGAGGACCTGGAGCTGGATTTAAGCACGCTGGAGCCTCAGATTGCCCGTCCCTTCTCCCCGGCCAACGTGGTGCCGGTGCGGGAGGTGGAGGGGACACCGATTACCCAGGTAGTGGTGGGCAGCTGCACCAACGGCCGTTTGTCGGATATGGAGCAGGTGGTCAACGCTTTCCGGGGTAAGAAGGTCAGCCCGGAGGTGAACACGCTGGTGGTTCCCGCCTCCAAGGAGATTCTGGATCAGATGGAGGAGCGGGGCTGGTGCAAGATTATCCGGGATGCCGGAGCTACCGTGCTCAATCCCGGCTGCGGCTCCTGCTTCGGCGCCCATGAGGGCCTTGCCAGTGCGCGGGACGTGGTGGTGTCCACCACAAACCGGAACTTCCCCGGACGGATGGGAAGCATGCAGGCCAATATCTATTTGGCGTCTCCGGCGACGGCCGCGGCCTCAGCCCTGGCGGGAAAGATTGTTGTTCCGGAAGTGTGAGCGGAGGAGGTAGACAGCAATGGACACGATCAAAGGAAAGGTGATCGTCCTGGGGGACGATGTGGATACCGACCAGATTCTTCCCGGCTACGCCATGGCGGAGCCTTATGACCAGCTTGGGAAATTTGCCATGGCAGGCCTGGCAGGCCTGGATTTCAAGACGGTCTATGAACCCGGCTGCATTTTGGTGGCGGGACGGAACTTCGGCTGCGGCTCCTCCCGGGAGCAGGCCCCCATTGCCCTAAAGCAGGCCCAGGTTGCCCTGATTATCGCCAAGGGCTTCGCCCGGATTTTCCGGCGGAATTCCATCAACATCGGCCTGCCGGTTTGGGTGGCAGATGTGGCGGACGGACTGAAGACCGGAGACGGGATCGAGGTGGATTTGGAAAAGGGGACTGTGACGGTTGGAGGCGAAGCAAAGCAGTTCCAGCCCATGGCGGAGAACGTGGTGAAGACCCTGTCTTACGGGGGCCTGATTCCCCGGGTCCGGGCGGAGCTGGGCATTACCGGGGACGCCGGCTGAAGCGCCCGCCTTCGGAAAGAGGCGGCGGAGGACCGGGGTTTTTCCTAATTTTTCCGGAAGGGAACAGATCAGTTTGTCTGCCCTTCCGTCTGCGGCGGTTTGACGGACCCGCCGGTAAGCAAGCGTCAGAACTGAAGGAGGAATCACGATGCAGGAGAAGACGAAACAGATCATCAAAGAGGATATTGAAACCATACGCGCCTACGCGGACTGCTTCGGCGTGGAGATGCCAGACCTGGATGAGAACGGCGAGGTGGTCGGTCTGCCCGGGCCTTATCCCCGGGAGGTGGCGGGCGTGGTCCGCAGCGGCTACCGTATCTACGAGCTGGGCCAGAAGGCCCTGGAGTCCGGCGTGCCCTGCCTGAACCCGATCCTGGGCCGGAATAGCGCGGAGGAGACCTGGAAGGAGTCCTGCGACATCTATAAGTACGCGGACATGTACAACGATACTATTTTCCAGTTTGTCCACTCGGAGGCCACCCGGCACATCGATCCCCTGAAGGGCCGGGAGCTGATCGAGCAGTCCCGGGGCAAGGGCGGCATCACCCCCAAGGGGGAGCGGGAGTTTATCCAGATGGGCGGCGGCGCGAAGCACCCCGTCCGCATCAACGCTACCGGCGACACGGCCCATATCAACATCCTCAACGCCCTGATTGCCGGCTTTGATGGGACGGATATCGGGCCGGTGATCCACGTTCACTTCGGCGGGCGCGGCATCCACGATTTCCGCACCAAGGTGATCAACGGCTATAAATCTATCCAGATCTGCGGCGAGAACAACATTTTCGCCCAGCTGGACACTCATAAGCACATCAACAACATCGGCGGCACCGACGGTATGGCCATCGCCATGTGCCTGCTGGCCGAGGGTCTGGCGGCGCACGGCGGACTGCCTTGGGAGCTGAGCGGCATCCAGATGAACGTGGGCGGCAACAACCTCTACCGGGATCTGGCTATCATGCGGGCCTTCCGCCACAATATGCTCTCCAAGAGCCTGATCGTGGTGCCCGAGACCTTCCAGAACCCGCCGGGCAACCTGATTGCCGAGCAGGCCCACTTTGCCCGCATGGCCATTGCCGCCAAGCTGGGCGGGGCCAACTTCTACCGGCCCAAGGCGGCCGAGTCCGTGGGCATTCCCACCGGCGATTCCATGGGCCAGGCCGTTTGGGCCAGCGAAGATGTGTTCCGCCGGACCTATAACCCCGGCATTGAGTCCCCGAAGATCGACGAGTATGAAAACATGATGATGGATGAGGCCTTCGCCGTGCTGGAGGCGGTGCTCCATCTGCCCGCCCGCAGTCTCAAGCCCGGCTGCCTGACGGAGGAGTTCTGGAAGCAGTGGAGCGATATGGAGCTGATCGACCTGATTGTCGAGGGCGGTAAGAGCGGCATGATGGATACTCCTCGGGCCGGCGGCTGGGATCTCAAGCGCTATGTGAAGACCAATCGGGACCCTGACGGTATCACCCGCTATGTGGAGGGCTATACGCCCCTGGGCGTGGACGCCTCCCGCTGTCCCATCACTCAGGAGCACGTGACGGTGCACCTGGAAAAGCCCCCCACGCGGAAGGAGAAGATCGTCCTGGCTACCGTGGGCGCGGATGCCCATGTGAACGGCGTGAACGTGGTGCGGGAGGCCTTCCAGGAGGCGGGCTTCGACGTGGTGTACCTGCGGGGCATGAACTTGCCGGAGACGGTGGCGGAGGTTGCCGCCGAAGTGAAGGCCGACGCCGTGGGCGTGAGCAACCTGCTGGGCCTGGGTGTGACGCTGTTTCCCCGGGTGGAGGCCCGTCTGAAAGAGCTGGGCCTGCGGGACAAGACGGTGGTCTGGGCAGGCGGGCGCATTGCCGAGAAGGAAGAGGAGCATCGTTACTACGAGGAGAAAATCCGCAGCGAAGGCGTGGGCTTCATGGGTGTGGACGCGTTCTTTGGCCCGGACAGCACGCCGGAGCAGTGCGTGGAGACAATCACCCGTCTGCTGGAGGAAAAGCGGGGGAACTGACCCTGCGCCGACAACAAAAAGGAGGAAGCGCTATTATGGAACAGAAAAGAGTCCCTCTTGTGATTATGCGGGGCGGCACCAGCAAGGGCCTGTACATTAAGGCCAATGACCTTCCCAAGGATCCGAAGGAGCGGGATGAGCTGATTTTGCGACTGTTCGGGAGTCCGGACATCCGGCAGATCGATGGCTTGGGCGGCGCGGACGCGTTAACCAGCAAGCTGGCCATCATCGGTCCCTCGGACAGCCCTGATGCGGACGTGGACTACACCTTCGCTCAAATCTCCCTGAAGGAGCGAGTGGTGGACTACGGCGGTAACTGTGGCAACATCTCCTCCGGCGTGGGACCGTTTGCCATTGATGAGTCCATGGTGGCGGCGGTGGAGCCGGTGACTCGGGTCCGCATCCGCAACACGAACACAGACAAAATGCTCTACGCCGAGGTCGAGGTGAAGGACGGCAAAGCCCGGGTGAAGGGCGATTGCGCCATCGCGGGCGTTCCGGGAACCGGATCTCCCATCCAGCTGGACTTTGCCGGGACTGCCGGCGCGGCGACGGGCAAAGTCCTGCCCACGGGTAACGTTGTGGACGTGCTGGAGACTAGCCGGGGCGCGATCGAGGCGTCCATCGTGGACGTGGCGAACCCCTGTGTGTTTGTCCGGGCCAAGGACGTGGGTATGAAGGGCACCGAGACCCCCGCCGAGATCGACGGCAATCCCGAACTGCTGGCGCTGCTGGAGGAGATCCGCTCCAAGTGCTGCGCCATGATCGGCATGGCGAAGGACCCCGCCGACGCGACAAAGAACTCTCCCGCCTTCCCCATGGTGGCCTTTGTCACCGAGGCGGCGGACTACACCGACTTTACCACGGGAAATACCATCAAAAAAGAGGACGTGGACTTTGTCTCCCGCCTGATGTTCATGCAGAAGCTCCACAAGACCTATGCCGGGACAGCCACGGCCTGCACCGGTGCCGCCGCCAAGATTAAGGGGACCATCGTCAATCAGGTCATCCCCCACATCGACAGCATTGACACCATCCGTATTGGCCATCCTGCGGGGGTGATTCCTGTGGTGGCCGCAGTGGAGGGTTCCGAGGTGAAGAAGACTGCCTTGGTTCGCACCGCCCGCCGCCTGATGGAAGGCTATGCCCTGGTGCCGGACAAGGACTGACCGCCGCTGAAGGAGGAAGCGTATGCTGGCGAACATTCTGGTTTATGATATCGGCAGCACATATACAAAAGCCGCCGCCTTCTCGGATGCGGGGGGGAAGTTGGCTTATCTGGGCCGGGGACAGTCCCCTACGACCCTGGCGAATGTACTGGAGGGAACCCGGGGGGCGGAGGAGGCCCTCCGGGGCCAAGGGATTATGTTTGCTCCAAACCTGCGGCGGTACAGTTCCTGCAGTGCCGCAGGTGGGCTGCGGATGGTAGCTCTGGGCTATATGCCCCGGGTGACGGTGAAGGCCGCCAAGGAAGTGGCCATGACCGCTGGAGCCAGAGTCATGCAGGTAGTTTCCGCCGATGAACCCCTCTCTTTCCGGAGGGAGGTGCTGCGGGAGATCGACCCGGACATTATCCTCCTCTCCGGCGGAACGGACGGGGGAGACGAGGGCTGCGTGCTGGAGAATGCGGAGATGATCTGCGAGCTGAAGAGCAAGGCCACCGTGATTTTGGGCTGTAACCGATTTGCCCAGCGGGCCGTGGCGGAAAAGCTTCGAACCGCCGGCATTGAATGCGTTCGGGTGCCCAACATCATGCCCACAATTCACGAGCTGAAGGTGGCGCCCGCCCGAACGGCCATTCATGAGCAGTTTATTCGCCAGATCACCCGGGCCAAGGGGCTGCGGGAGTTTCAGGAGGGCTTAGAGGACAAGGTGGTGGTTCCGACCCCCGGCGCGGTGCTGCTGGCCAGTGAGCTGTTGGCTAAGGGCAGCTATGAGCAGGAGGGCAGCGGGGCATTGATTCTGGTGGACATCGGAGGTGCAACCACGGATATCCACTCCGCCATCCCGGAGCTGGAGAACTTGTCCATTGAGGAGCGGGGGCTGGTTATCAACAACGAAAAGCAGTTTTCCTACCGGACAGTAGAGGGAAACCTGGGGCTTCGGGTCAGTGCCATGGGCATCCCGGACGCGGTAGGGCCAAAGGCTGTCGTCCGAGCCATGGACGGGGATTTCGGCGTGGAGCCGGACGACGTGCTGGATTACACGGAGGACCTGGAGCGGCACACCGACCACATCCCCAATAGCGATAAGGAGATGTCGCTGGACCGGGCCCTGGCCTCCTGTGCCATCCGGGTGGCCCTGCGCCGCCACGCGGGGGTCTACGCCCAGGAGGCGGACCCAGTGATGGGCATAATGGCCGGAACGGCCATGGGCCGGGATTTGCGGAACGTGAAGCGGGTACTGTGCGTGGGCGGCATTTTCGTCCACACGGAGGCGGACAAGGGCAGGGAGCTGGTCCGGCGCTGCTTTGAGGACCCGGGCATCTCTCTGCTGCCCCTGGAGGAGCCGGAGATCCTGCTGGATCAGGACTACATATTTTACGCCCTGGGCGTGCTGGGGAAGCACGAGCCGGATATGGTGCTGGATTTTATGAAGCAGCATTACATGAATAAAGCATAAGGAGAGATTTGTCATGAATGGAGCCAAGAAAATCAGAGAGCTGTTTGCCGCGGGCAAGTTTGTCGTTGCTCCCGGAGCGCATGACATGCTGACCGGGAAGATCATCGCCACCCTGGGCTTTGACGCGGTCTATATGACCGGCTACGGCCAGTCCGCCAGCCATCTGGGCAAGCCCGACGTGGGCCTGATGACCATGAGCGAGATGGTGGCCCGGGCCGCCAACATGGTGGAGGCCGCTGAGATCCCTGTCATCGCCGACGCGGACACCGGTTTCGGCAATGCTGTCAACGTCATGCGGACCGTGCGGGAGTATGAGAAGGCTGGCGTGGCGGTCATCCAGCTGGAGGACCAGGTTATGCCCAAGAAGTGCGGCCACATGGTGGGCCGGGAGGTCATCTCCAAGGAGGAGATGCTGGGCAAGATCAAGGCCGCCGTGGATACCCGTCAGGGTGACATGATGATCATGGCCCGGACCGACGCCCGGACGGTGTTCGGCATTGAGGAGGCCATTGAGCGGGGCGTTGCCTATAAGGAGGCCGGCGCGGACATCGTGTTCATTGAGTCCCCCGAGACGAAGGAGGAGATGCGCCTGATCAACGAGAGGGTGAACGGCCTGACCCTGGCCAACATGGTGGAGGGCGGCCGGACGCCGCTTTTGAAAAACGACGAGCTGGAGTCCCTGGGCTACAACCTGGTCATCTATCCTACCGCCTCCACCTATGTCACCACTAAGGCCATGGTGGACCTGTGGGAGGGCCTGAAGAGGGATGGCACCACCGCTACTATGATGGACCAGATGATCCCCTTCGCCAAATTCAATGAGATCATCGGGCTGCCTCGGATTCGCGAGGTTGAAGCCAATTACTCCACCGGCCGGGTGGTTGAAGGCCATTGACCGGCAAAGGCAGGTGAGGGGATGTCGGATTTAAGAAGCGCCGTTCAGGCGAAAATGCCCCTGACCATGGGCGAGGCCATCGCCCTGGCCAAGGAGTATGACGCCCGCGTGGTGGACGTGGTGCTGACGGAGAATGAGATCAGCACCGGGCTGGGCCGTGAGGAATTGCTGAACCGCGTGATGGACGAATACGCGCACAATTTGAAGGCTGTGGAGTTGGGCGTCACCGAGGGAAACAGTTTCCTTCTGGGCAATGCTGCCGCCCAGCTGCGGGAGAAAGGACCCTGCGTCTGCTTCCGGGATGAGTTTTTGGATAAGGCCTTGATGTACACCGTGGGCGCAGAGATCGGCAACCACTGCATCGGCGTCCGGCCCTGCGCGGGGACGGGGGATTCCTGCCCCTACGCCGGTTTCGTACGGGCGATGATGGACACCGGTGTGGATGCGAAGACCGTGGCGGAGATTGCGGCGCTGATGTTGAAGATCGGCGGGCTGTTCCGGGTGGGCAAGGTGACCACCGGATGCAATATGGAGGGCTTCGGCGCGGGGGCGGCCTGTGTGGCCGCGGCGACGGTGGCCCTGGAAAATGGCACGCCGGAGCAGATGGAAAAGGCCATGGTCCTGGCCATGTCTCCCACCATCGGTGTTCCCTGCACGCCCCGGGTGTTGGTCCCGGCTCTGTGCACCACCCATGTGGGCGGCGCCATATTGATTGGTATGTACTCCGCCCGCATCTGCATGGCAGTGGACATGAACGTGAACGTGCCCTTTGACGTCATGATCGCCATGGCGTCCCTGGTCCACGTGACATCGGCGAAGAATATCGTGCCCACCGTGGTGGAGTATATGGAACCCTTCTTCCAGCGCACCGCCAATGTGGAGTCCCTGGTCCGTCCGGAGGTCCGGGAGGCGGAGCGAAAGCAGATCCAGCAGACGCTGTCCAAGGCGGCGGAGATCTCCAAGAAGCTGGCGGAAGGCGCGGGTACCGTGCTGAGTACCTTCGGGGAGGCGGTGGTCGGCGGCAGCAGCCAGGCGGTGGGCAGCCCCACCAACTGCGCCCGCATTGCCCACGAGCTGCTGGAGGACGGCGAAAAGGTGAAGAAGATCACCGTAGAGCTGTATCCGGAGCTGTTCGCCCGGCGGACCATCAATATTCCCGGCGTGCTGATGGGCGCGGTCTACGGCGCATCCACCGCAGACCATGAAATGTATGAAAAATCTGTGGATATGGTGAAGGCCGACGGCGTGGAGGTCGAGATTGTGGAGGGCCAGGAGCACGGCATCCAGAAGGTCACCCTCCTCACGGACAGGGGCCGCACCGTTCAAGTGGATACGCTGAACCGGGGTGGAGGGCGCGTCGTCCTGCGGGACGCGGTTCCCAGCCTGGAGCTGGCGCAGGAGGCGGCAAAGCGGCTCGGCATCGTCGTCGTCCAGTAAAGACCATACGAGCTGCGCCGGTCCGCCGCGAAGTCAGGCGGACCGGCGTTTTCCTTTCAAAAAGATAACGCGCGCAGAAAAAGGCCACGCAGATATCCAAAGTGGAGGTGGAACGAAGATGTTGGTACTGCAGGAAGCCCTCCAGGGCGCGAAGCGGGGAAAGGCACTGGACGTCGGCACCAGGCTGGGGGAGTTTGCCTTCCGCCTGGCGGAGGCCATGCCGGAGGGGTCGGAGGTCATCGGCATTGACAAAGATCCCGCCGCCGGAGAGAAGGCCCGGGAGATCTTCGCGAAAAAGGGCCTGCAATTTCAGGTGATGAACGGGGCCGCGATGGAGTTTCCCGACGGGATTTTTGAGGCGGTGTCCCTGTCCAACACCCTGCATCATATCGAAAACTATGAAGCGGTACTCTCAGAGATGCTGCGAGTGCTGAAGCCCGGCGGGTATTTCATCCTCAACGAGATGTACCAGGACAACCAGAATGCCGCCCAGCAGGTCCATGCCGCTCAGCACACCCTGGAGGCGAAGCTGGACTGCCTGCTGGGGGACTACCAGCGGGAGACCTGGACCCGGGCGGAGATTGTAGAGATTTTTCGGAAGCTGCCGCTGGTGGAGGTGTCCTTTACGGATTTCCAGGAGGAAGCGCTTTACGACGCAAAGCTGGAGGTCAAGAACCGCAAGCTGGCGGATGAGGTGGAAAAGATTGCCGGGCGTCCGGAGTATGATGCGTTGAAGAAGGAGGCGCTGGACATTCAGGAGCGCTGCCGCCGGTACGGCATCCAGCGCTGCACACAGCTGCTCTGCGTGGGCAGAAAGCGCTGATTGCAGAAAACTGGATTCAAGGGAAGTATTTGTGCAAATAGTCCAAAATATAGTGGATATATTTTGGGGATTTGTCGATTGCTTATAATTTTTATATGGCTGTACCTGGGGACCTTATCGTTTTTGTATTTGTCAGCCTTTGGAAACTGCGGTATGCTGTTCTTATGATAGGTATTACTACAAACGCCTCTGGAATCATTGCTGTGAAAAGGAGAAATGAGGACTATGCTGAGGATTAAAGAAGATGTCTGCAAGAAATGCCGCATCTGCATGAAGAACTGCCCCATTGAGGCGATTACCGCCGGAGAGGAAAACGGACAGAAGTTCGTGCGCATTACGGACAAGTGCGTGGAGTGCAATATCTGCCGCCGGGTATGCCCCTTCGGCGCGATTGACAACGACGAACAGACAGCAGGCGTGGTGCAGTGTTCCTCCTGCTCCGTTCAGTGCAAGATTCCCGTGGGTTCTACCGGGGCCTGCAAGCGCTATACCAACGAGGGCGGAAAGCTGGTGCGCAACCGTGCCTTGGTGGTGGAGGCCCTGCCGCAGACCGAGGTGGACGAGAAGATCCGCAAGCCCATCATCACCGCCGTGGGCGCCGGCACGAATTATCCCTGCATCCGCCCCGCGCCCCACATCGTCTGCGAGAACCGGGACGGTGTGGACGTAGTCACCACCGTCACCGAGGCGCCCCTGAGCTACAGCGGCGTGCTGGTGAAGCTGGACACGAATACATACATTGGCGAAGAGGGCGCCACCGTCTATTACGAGGGCAAGCCCGTGGGTATGGTCCAGACGGAGGAGTACGGCTCCAAGATGATTTACGTAGGCGGTGCGAACCGCCTGACCGCCAAGGACGGCGGTTTTGCCACGGCCCGGGCCGTCTGCGCCCTGGCCAACGGTGAAGAGGTGGAGCTGTCCGTGGAGAAGAAGATCAAAATCCGCTGCCAGCAGGGTAAGGCTCCCGTGATTAACGGTGTGGAAGAGCAGACCATGCGTATCGGCTGCGGCAGCGCCACCATCGGCTTGCTGGCCGACGTGATGAAGGAGGCAGTGGATGAGTGCATTGTCATCGACCATCACGTCACGGGCCTGTTCAGCGAGCACTTGGCCGGCCGCGAGGTGGGCATGAAGTGGTCCGGCGTCATCCCCAACGCCACCAAGAGCACAGTGGGGCGCTATTTCGGCGGCCACGGCGACGGCATTGGAGGCACGGTGCTGCAAACGCCCAGGGATGCGATCAAGAGCGTGGATATGTCGGTGGCCCACGCGGGAATGACCATTCTGGTAACGAATACCACCGGCGAGATTGCCGCGCTGTTTGAGGTCCAGGAGGACGGGAACGTCAAGGAGATCCCCATGACCGAGAAGGCGGAAAAGGTGGTTAAGAGTATCCACGACAACTGCCAGACCTCCATGACGAGTGTGATGTATTGCGGCGGCACCGGCGGTTCCGCCCGGGGCGGCGTTTGCAAGCACCCGGTAGCCATTACGGAGGCCGTCCACGACGGCCGGGCGCAGCTGACCATCGGCGGTGCTCCCGCCTTTGTATATCCCGGCGGCGGGCTGAACTTCATTGTGGACACCGCCAAGGTGGTGAACAAAGCCTTTACTTGGGTGCCCACGCCCGCAACGGTAGCGCCGGTGGAGTACACCATGACCAAGGCCGACTATGAGAAGATTGGCGGGCACATGGATCAGATCAAACATGTCAAGGACTTTCCGGAGTACCAGAAGAAGCCGTGAGCGAATATGTGCACACTCTTCCTGACGGCCGGGTATTCGTGGACTATGGCCCGACGTCCATGGTGATCACGGCCCGCCGTCAGGACTCTCCCTTACCGGAACTGGCCGAAGCCGCCTTTCCCATGATTGAGGCGGCCCTGGCGGAGATATCCCGGGAGCTGCCCGCGCTGCGCAGGCCTATGAAGGACTGTTCCCGGCTGGAGGGGTTTCCCCGGGTTATGGCGGAAGCGGTGCTGGCCGCTGGGGAGGAGACCCTGACTCCCATGGCGGCGGTGGCCGGGACGGTGGCCGACGCAGTAGCAGATTGGATTTTTGCCCGGGGGGCGGACCTGGTAGCCGTCAACAACGGCGGCGACGTAGCGGTGCGCCTGGGAAACGGGCAGGAGCTGCGGATGGGCATCCTGCCGGAGCTGGAGGGCGGCATCTCCCAGGTGATCACCCTCCGGGAGAAGGACGGCGTCGGCGGCGTGTGCACCAGCGGCCTGGGCGGACGGAGCCTGACCAGGGGCATTGCCAGCGCGGTGACGGTTTTCTCCCGCCGCTGTGCCGTGGCCGACGCCTGCGCCACCCATATCGCCAATTGTTCCTATGTGAGTTCTCCCCGGGTGCACACGTGCTTGGCAGGGGAGGTGGAGCCGGAGAGTGACATTGCTGGGCTGGAGATTGTGCGTTGGACGGACCCCTTGGAAGAGGGAGAGATCCGGCAGGGTTTGGAGCAAATCCGCCAGGAGGCTCTGCGTCAGCTGGAGCGGGGGAACCTGCTTTTTGCGGCGGCGGATATCCAGGGCCGGCGGCTCTGGGTCCCGGAGGCGAAACAAGAAGAAGCGGCGTCCTCACATGCAGGACGGTTTTCGTGAAGGAGGATATTGCGATTATGAAAGTTGGATTTATCGGTCTTGGCCGAATGGGCAAGCATATGGCGGCTAACGTGGTCAAGGCCGGTTTTGAGACGTATGTAAACGATCTGGTTCCCGCACTGGTGGATCAGCTGACCGCCCTGGGCGCGAAGCACTGCCCTACGAACCAGAGTCTCGCCGCCGAGGTGGACGTGGCCTTTACCATGCTGCCCAACGGGGCGATTGTGGAGAGCGTGATGTGCGGGCCGGAGGGTGTGTTCGCCGCGTGCAAGCCTGGGACGATTCTGGTGGACATGTCCTCCGTGGCCCCGGAGACCAGCCAGAAGATGGCGAAGATTGCCGCGGAGAAGGGTGTGAAGTACATTGACGCCCCTGTCAGCGGCGGCACTGCGGGGGCGGAGGCCGGAACGTTGACCATCATGGTGGGCGCGGACGACGAGACCTTTGCCAAGGTGGAGCCGGTCCTGAAGGCCATCGGCAAGCGCATTCACCATGTTGGCGGCGTAGGCATGGGCGACGCCATGAAGATTGTGAATAACATGCTGCTGGGTGCCAACATGGCTTCCCTGGCCGAGGCGCTGGTCCTGGGCGCCAAGTGTGGCTTGGACCCCGACACCATGTACGAGATCATCAGCACCTCCTCCGGCAACAGCTATGCGCTGACGGCGAAGATGCAGAAGTTCATTATGGCGGATGCCTTTGAACCCGGCTTTGCCATGGATGTGCAGTATAAGGACCTGATGTTGGCGCAGGAGGCCAGCCACACTCTGCGCGTACCCATTCCCATGTCCAACGCCTGTGTGGCCATCTATGAGCAGGCCAGGGCCGCGGGCCTGGGCGGCGAGGATATGTCCGCCGTCATTAAGGTTTGGGAGCGGCTGTGCGGCGTGGAGATCCGCGCGCCGAGGAAGGACTGAGTCCCTCTCCGAGAGGGAGCGCTTCCGGCGCCAGGAAAAGGCGCGGAGGCAGACGGCGGAGGAGACTGCCCCTTTCTATTAAGGAGCGCCCTTAGATTCGGAGGACCGCCCTGCGGCGGCCGGGGGTGCCCGGCAAAATAAAATGAAAGGAATTCCTATGAAACCATTTGACTTTTACAGCCCCACGACAGTGGATGAAGCGCTGGAGCTGCTGCATTCCCACCGGGAGAGCGTGGCCGTCGTAGCGGGCGGGACAGATTTGGTCCTGGAACTGAACGAGCATAAAGCGTCGCCGGCGGCGATTGTGGACCTGAAGCACATTGCGGAGCTGAATTACATCCGTGTGGAGGACGGCCGCTTCCGGATTGGAGCCATGACCACCCACGCCGCCCTGGCGGCGGACCCGACGATTGCAAAGACGACCCATCTGCTCCACGACGCGACCCGTCTGGTGGGTTCCCCGCAGATTCGAAACCTGGGTACCATCGGCGGAAACATTGCTCAGTCTTCCGTGGCGGGAGACGGATTGGCGGCCTGCGTGACCTTGGGGGCAGATTTGACGCTGCGGAGTGTCCGGGGCGAGCGCACGATGAACATCGTGGACTTTTTGGAGGGCGAGGGCGCCCAGAAGCGCAACAGCCTGGCGGCAGATGAGCTGCTGACTGAAATCTCCTTCCCTGTTCCTGACGTGAAGCACACGGCCACTGCCTTTTACAAGCTGGGGAAGCGTAAGGCCCTGGCCATCAGCGTCATTGCCGGCTGCATGACGGCTACGGTGGACGATGATGGCGTCTGCACCCATGTTTCCATGCGGGCTGGCGCGCTGGGCCGGTATCCCATGCACTTTGCCTCCTGCGAGGAGTACCTGATTGGGAAAAAACTGAGCTACGCCGTCATGCTGGAAACCCTGCCCATCATGCACGACCAGATTTTGGAGGCCAATCGATCCCGCCCATGGTCCGTGTTTTACAAGAAGGAAGGGGCGCAGGGCGTCTATAAAAAGCTGTTTGCGGACATCCTCGGGCAGCTTGGAATCGAGGAGGTGCGGGAATGAACAAGATTATCGTACATTGCACCGTAAATCATAAGCCGGTGGCCGTGGAGACCGCGCCGAACAAGCGGCTGCTGGATATGCTCCGGGAGGATTTGAACCTGACCAGTGTGAAAGAGGGTTGCGGTGAGGGCGAGTGCGGAGCTTGCACTGTAATCTTCAATGGGGAGCCGGTTACCAGCTGCTGTGTCCTGGCCGGACAGGCGGAGGGCGCCGAGATCATCACCCTGGAGGGCATCAGCCCCGACGGAAAGCCCGACGCGGTGCAGCAGGCGTTTATGGAGTCCGGCGCGGTTCAGTGCGGTTTCTGCACGCCCGGCATGATCCTGACTGCCGAGGCCTTGCTGGCGAAGAACCCGGACCCCAGTGAGGAAGAGGTTAAGCTGGCCCTGAGCGGCAACCTCTGCCGCTGCACCGGCTACGCCAAAATTGTGGAGGCCGTCCTGCTGGCGGCGGCCCGGCGCAGAGAGGAGGCGCAGGCATGAAGGAGTACGCCGTTCTCGCGAAAGACCATATTAAAGTAGATGTCCTGGAGAAGGTGATGGGTACCGCCAAGTTCGCGGCGGACTATAGGATGCCTAACATGCTCTACGGCGGCGTGTTCCGCAGCAAAGTACCCCACGCCATCGTGAAAAAGCTGGACATGGAAAAGGCCCGCGCCCTGCCGGGCGTGGCCTGCGTGCTGGACCATACCGCGATTCCCGGCAAAAACCGCTTCGGCATCATTTTCAAGGACGAGCCGTGTCTGGTGGACGACAAGGTCCGCCGTTATGGTGACGCCATCGCAGTGGTTGCGGCGGAGACGCCGGAACTGGTGGACGAGGCCTTGGACCTGATTGAGGTGGAGTACGAGGAGCTGGAGGCTGTTTCCAGTTTTGAGCGGGCCATGGAGGAGGATTCCCCCAAGGTCCACGGCGATACAAACGTCAATGTACGCAAGCACCTGGAGTACGGCAACGTGGATGAGGCCTGGGCTAAGTGCGATGTGATTGTGGAGAATACCTACTCCACTCATATTCTCTCCCATATGTTCATTGAGCCGGATGCAGGCTTGGCCTATCTGGATGAGCAGGGGATCATGAATGTGATCGTGTCTACCCAGAATGCCCACTATGACCGCAACGAGGTGGCAGCAATGCTGAGTGTGCCCCAGAATCGGGTCCGGGTGAAGCAGGCGGTTACCGGCGGCGGCTTTGGCGGGAAGCTGGACATCAGTGTGCAGTTACACTGTGCCTTAATGGCACTGTATACCAAGCGCCCGGTGAAGATGGTCCGCTCCCGGTCGGAGTCCACCATGGTCTCTTCTAAGCGCCACCCTTTGACCATGAAGTGCAAGACCGGCGCCACAAAAGACGGAAAACTGGTGGCCGTGGACTGTGTGATGACCTGCGACGCAGGCGCTTACAGCTCTTACGCGCCGGCAGTTATCGGCCGGGCCCCGGTGCACATCGTCGGGCCTTATGAGTGCCCCAATGTCCGTTGCGACGCGGTGTTTGTCTATACGAATAACCCCATGTGCGGCGCGTTTCGCGGCTTTGGCGTGCCTCAGGCGGCGGTGTGCCACGAGGGGCAGATGAACGCCCTGGCAAAGGCGCTGCACATGAGTCCGCTGGAGATCCGGATGATCAATGCGCAGAAGGTGGGTTCCGTGATCCCCACCGGGCAGAAGCTGACCGAGAGCGTCGGCTTCCTGGATACCCTGATTCAGGCTCGGGACAAGGCTGCGGAGGTCATGCCTGAGGCGCTGGACCGCTTGACAAAGGTTTGAGGGAGGGCTAGTGAAATGAAAAGAAGAGGAACAGGCGTCGGCTGCATGTTCTACGGCGTCGGCAACACCGGCCTCCCCAATCCCGCCGCGGCGTTTGTGCAGGTCCTGCCGGATACCAGCGTCCATGTGACGGTGGGTGCGGCGGACATTGGGCAGGGTTCTTCCACCATGGCGGCATCTGTGGCCGCGGAGACCCTGGGTCTGGATTATGAAAACATCCAGGTGTCCTGGGCGGACACCATGTTCGCACCGGAGGGCGGCGCGACCTCTGCCAGCCGGCAGACCTTCATTACCGGCAACGCGGTGAAGAACGCCTGTGAAACGGCCATGGGCGAGTTGAAGCGCACGGCCTCCGAGGAGCTGAACGTTCCGGAGGAGGATCTGATCTTCCGGAACCGGGAGATTTACAGCTGCAAGGATGAGAACGTCCGCATGACCTATCCGGAGCTGATGGGGGCCATGGGGAAGAAGGGCCGCCTAGCGGTGGGCGCGGGCTACTATAATCCCAAAACTACCTACCTGGACCCAAAGGACATGTCCGGTGTTCCCTATGAGCTGTACTCCTATGCCACCACGATTCTGGAGGTGGAAGTGGACACGGACACCGGCGAGGTGACGCTGCTGTCGGTGGTTTCCGCCCATGATGTGGGCACGCCCGTGGGAATCAAGATGGTGGAGGGTCAGATCGAGGGCGGTACCGCCATGGGAACGGGTTTCGTGGTTACCGAGAAGATCGACGTGGACCCCAAAACGCTGGCCATCAAGAATCCCATGTTGTCCAAGTATATCATCGCTACCAGCATGGATGTTCCCAAGATTTATCCCATCGTCGTCAGCAGCGAGGGCACGGCGGGACCCTTTGGGGCTAAGGGGGTCGGCGAGCCGGCGCTGATTCCCAGCATTCCTGCGACGATTGCGGCTATCAACGACGCCATCGGCAGTAGCTTTACCTCCACGCCGATTTTCCCCGCTGACATTGTAAAGGCGTGGCAAGAGGTTCAGGCGGCAGCCAAGGACTAAGGTTAAACGCCCCACCCTAAGGGGGCCTTTAGCATAACTCACGGCTCCGGCGGAGCCAGCGCGCGTACCCGCTCAAGAATACCCCCCGTACATACCAATTGACTGGAGAGTTTAATAGGAGGGAAAATATGAACGATACTAAGGAATTGACCGGCTTCAAAAAGTATTGCGCGGAGCAGAACATCTCCTTCACTATGCAGCGCATTCTGATTGACGGCCTGGGCGGCATGGCACACGGACTCTTTGCCTCCCTGCTGATTGGTACGATTTTCAATACCATCGGCGTATACCTGTTTGACCTGAACTACACTCTTTGGGGCCAGGA
This sequence comes from Oscillibacter sp., assembly GCA_022791135.1. Taxonomy (GTDB): domain Bacteria; phylum Bacillota; class Clostridia; order Oscillospirales; family Oscillospiraceae; genus Oscillibacter. The sequence goes on along the minus strand of JAAVYM010000008.1, from coordinate 5,327 downwards.
ATTCGCGCTGTTCGTGGGTTCCAAGACCTTTGCCTACGCGGTGCAGGGCGCGGCTATGGCCGGCGCGATTGCCTACTCCCTGAAAGCGCCCCCCTTCGTCATCTATTCCTGCCTGACGGTTGGCTACGCGGCCAACTCCCTGGGCGGCGCTGGCGGCCCCTTGGCCGTGTTCTTCGTCACCCTGGTGGCGGTGTTCTTGGGCAAGCTGGTTTCGAAGCGCACCCCGGTGGATCTGCTGGTCACCCCCACCGTCACCATCCTGGGCGGCGTCCTTGTGGCGTCTCTCATCGCGCCGCCTATCGGCGCAGCGGCCAGCTGGCTCGGTAATATCATCATGTGGGCTACCAATCAGCAGCCGTTCCTGATGGGCATCCTGGTTTCCGCCATCATGGGCGTGGTCCTGACTCTGCCTATCAGCTCTGCCGCCATCTGCGCCGCGCTGGGCCTGGTGGGCCTGGCCGGTGGTGCTGCTGTAGCCGGTTGCTGCGCTCATATGGTAGGCTTCGCTGTGGCCTCCTTCAAAGAGAACAAGGTAGGCGGCCTGGTGTCCCAGGGCCTGGGCACCTCCATGCTTCAAGTTCCCAACCTGATCCGCAAGCCGATCCTTTGGCTTCCCGCCGTGGTGGCCTCTGTGGTAAACGGTCCCATTGCTACTTGTATCTTTAAGATGAAGATGAATGGCGCGGCTATTTCCTCTGGCATGGGTACCTGCGGCCTGGTGGGACCCATCGGCGTTATCACCGGCTGGCTCAGCCCCTCCGAGGGAGCGGTTGCCCAGGGTGAGGTTGCGATTTCCGCCGGCGCAATGGACTGGATTGGCCTGATTCTGATTTCTGTCGTGATTCCCGCCGCAGTGGCATGGGTCACCTCCGAGCTTATGCGCAAGCAGGGCCTGATCAAGGAGAATGATTATAAGCTTCCGGAATAATGACGTGCTTCGGATACAGCGGGCCTCCTGGGAGGCCTGCTGTTCTCCGGCGTGGTCCGCGGAGTGTTGCGCACAAATTTGAGTTATCCAACGGTTTCCCGCTCCGGTGCTGTCCGCCGGAGCGAGACAGCCGAAACTTAGGGAAATTAAGTGTTTCCGGCGTTAAAGGACAGATGTCAGCGCCGCATAATCTTTCGGCGAGTGCTTCCGCCGGGAATCGCCTGGCGGGGGATCCGCAAATAAACACTGCCGCCTATGCTGCGGCGGAAGGGAGTCAATTATGGCGACTTTAGTAATCAAGAACATTGGTACCATTGTTTCCGGTGACATTAACAAGCCTATTCTCGAGGGCAGCGTCATTGTTGTCGAAGACAACCTGATCTCTGCGATCGGCGGCGAAGAGCTCCTCGCTAACATTGGGGACGCGACGGTGGTGGATGCCAACAACACGACGGTCACCCCCGGCCTGTGGGATACCCATGTCCACGTCACCTCCGGCGACTACGGCACGCGGCAGAAGACGGTGGGCTATATTGAAAGCGCGAAGAACGGCGGCGTGACCACCATGATTTCCGCCGGTGAGTGTCATACGCCCGGCCGGCCCAAGGATCCCTCCGGCACCAAGGCTCTGGCCATTGTGGGCCACAAGAGCTTTGCCAATGCCCATCCCGGCGGCGTGAAAGTTGAAGGCGGCGCGCTGATTATGGAGAAGGGCCTGGTGGAGAAGGACTTCGAGGATCTGGCCAAGGAAGGCGTTTGGATTGTGGGCGAGATCGGCCTGGGTTCCGTCAACAATCCGGAGCTGGCGGCTCCTATGGTGGAGTGGGCTCACAAGAACGGCTTCAAGGTGCAGATGCACACCGGCGGCACCTCCATCCCCGGCAGCTCCACGGTGACGGCGGACGATGTCATCAAGACCAAGCCCGATGTGGTCTCCCATATCAATGGCGGCCCCACCGCCATCCCCGCCCACGAGGTGGACCGGATCATGGATGAGACGGGCTTTGCCATGGAGATTGTCCAGTGCGGCAACCCCAAGATTGCGGACTACGTCCTGCGCCGCGCTGCTGAGAAGGGCCAGCTGGGCCGTGTGGTCTTCGGCAACGACGCCCCCTCCGGCACCGGCATTATCCCGCTGGGCATCCTGCGCAATATCTCCTTTGCCGCCTCCATGTCCGGCATCGACCCGGCTGTGGCCGTGGCGATGGCTACCGGCAACCCCGCCAAGGTCTATGACCGCCTGAACCGCGGCACCATCGCCGTGGGCAAGGAGGCCGACTTGTTGATTATGGACACCCCCATGGGTTCTGTGGCCAAGGACGCCTTGGGTGCCTTCGCTGCCGGCGACATTCCGGGCCTGAGCTATGTCATCATTGACGGCAAGATCAACGTCAAGAAGAGCAGCAACACGCCCCCCGCCAGCCGGAAGCCCTGCTGAGTTTTCCCATGTTGTTTCCGCTGAAAAGCAGCGAAAACCGATCATATTTTAAATAGGAGGAATTATCATGAAAGAGCCTGTCATTCGTAAGATCGTCACCAACCTGGAAGAAATTTACATTGAAGGTGGCGCGGGCATGCCTGTCGAGAACGGCGACAAGAAGTGCCTGAAGACGGTTTCCGTGGCGGCTGTCATCAAGAACCCCTATGCCGGCAAATGGCAGGAGGATCTGAGCGAGCTGACCGAGTATGGCGAGTACCTGGGCGATTTGTTGACCCGCAAGGGCGCGGAGCTGCTGGGTGTGGAGAACGTGGAGACCTATGGCAAGGGCTGCCTGGTGGGCGTGGACGGCGAGCTGGAGCATTCCTCCGCCATGCTGCATCCCAAGGCCGGCAAGACCATCCGCGGCGCCATCGGCGGCGGCAAGTCCATCATCCCCTCCAACGAGAAGGTTGCCGGCGTCGGTGCTTCCCTGGACGTCTCCATCCACTTTAAGGATGCCGCGTTCGTGCGTACGCATTACGGCTCCATTGAGGTCCGCGTGCCCGACGCCCCCAAGGCGGATGAGATTGTCATGGCCGTAGTGCTGAGCGACGGCGGTCGTCCCCATGCGACGGTGAACGGCGCTGGCCGGATTGGCGGTCTGCAGAAGTCTGAGGCCAAGTGCGAGGACGGCCTGCGCTGATTCATAAGGCCCACGTTAGTCAGTAATAGAAACGAGTTGCGTGCGGGCTGATTCAGCCCGCACGCAATTTCAAGAGTAAAAATTTGAAAAGATCACAAAAAACCCGCAGCAGGGATAAACTGCTGCGGGTCTTTTGCTGTATAAAGAGGAAAGCAGATTATTTCAGCTCGACCTTGCCGCCGACATCCTCGATCTGCTTCTTCAGGGCCTCGGCGTCCTCCTTGGAAGCGCCCTCCTTCAGGGTGGCGGGAGCGCCCTCGACGGTAGCCTTGGCCTCGGCCAGGCCCTGGCCGGTGATCTCGCGGACGACCTTGATGACCTTGATCTTGGCAGCGGCGTCGAAGCCGGTCAGGACCACGTCAAAGGAGTCCTTCTCCTCGGCAGCGGGGGCAGCGGCGCCGGCAGCGGGAGCAGCCATAGCGGCGGCGGAAACACCAAACTCTTCCTCCAGAGCGTGAACAAGCTCACTCAGCTCCAGAACGGTCAGGCCCTTGATCTCTTCGATCATGGCGGTAATTTTCTCAGACATTGTATGGAACCTCCTGATAGTAAATTTTTATAGTAGGGTGACGGACCGCTTATTCGGCGGCGGGGGCTTCCTCGGCGGGTGCGCCCTGCTTTTCGGCAATCTGCTTCAAAACCACGGCCAGACCGGTGATGGGGGCCAGCATGGTTCCGAGCACCTGGGCCTGCAGCACGGGCAGCGCGGGGATGGAGGCCAGGGACTTGATGGTGTTCAGGTCCACGGGCTTGCCGTCCATGAAGCCGCCCTTGATCTCGAATTTGCCGTCCAGCTTCTTGGCATAATCGTTCATGATCCGGGCGGGAGCCACAGGATCTTCACACAGCGCCAGGGAAGTGGTGCCATTGAGCAGATCATCCAGATCGCTGAGGCCGGTGTTGTTGAAAGCAAAGCGGAGCAGCGTATTCTTGACGACGGCGTAGTCCACTGCGTTCTCACGGCACTCCCGGCGCAGGGCGGTGTCCTCCTCGACGGTAATGCCCTTGTAGTCGACGATGACTCCGGCGGTGGCCTTCTGAATCTTCTCGGTCAGTTCGGCGACGATGGCCTGCTTTTCGGATAAGACTTTCGCATTAGGCATGACTTGTTTTCACCTCCATAGGAATAGGAATGCGCGTTCGAAAAAAAGCAACGCCCCTGTATCCATAAAGGCACAAGGACGCAAAGCAAATGTCACATTTGCCGCCCTCGGCAGGATTTACGGGTAGAAACCCACCTGCTGTCTTTGGAACGCAACTAGTATTATATGAGATTAGGTATCGGTTGTCAATAGCAATTTGACAAAATGCCCAGATTTTTCAACCGGGTGATGCCAACTCCAAAAGCATCTTCACCTTGAGGTGAGGGGAGCAGCCGTCCAAAGGATCAGCCGCCGAGGGCCTATCGGGCCTTTTGAAGTAATGCTTGTGTCAAGGCCGTACCTACGCCGAACTGTCGGTACGCTTTTTCCACCAGAAACAGCCGGAGCTGTCCGGTCAGCGGTTCGTCGCTTTGACAGAGCATGATGCAGCCGATCAGCTTTCCCTCCGCCTCGGCGACCCAAAGCTCCTCGCCGGGTTTTTTCTCTCGCGAGGCGAAGTCCAGCGCGATTTTTGAGGCGTAGTGGGCGAGAGCGGGACCTCAGCGGTACTCTTCTGAGTATATGCGCCTATGCGCGCCGGCTACGTAATTTTCCTCGCCGGGGCGGAAGGGCCTCACAGTATAGTTCATAGGGCGCCTCCTTGCGCAATGTGAAAAAGATGTGAAACCGGAATAAAGGAGACTAGCAGTTCCCGGCGCGTCCTTGCTGAAAGCAGGGAAATCAATGGCCAGCGCATGCGTACCTGAAAATAGCGTCTCCAGCTTCCTGGAGTGCCCTGGGCAACGGGTAAGAAGACAAAGGGGGAGACACAAATGTCCCCCCCTTCAACTCAAACGAGCTTTGCGGTGTTCATGCGCACGCCCGGCCCCATGGTGGCGGCGGCGACGCAGCTGCGGATATACTGGCCTTTAGCAGCTGCGGGCTTGGCCTTCACAATAGCACCCATCAGAGTGTTATAGTTCTCCGTCAGCTTCTCGGGGCCGAAGGAGACCTTGCCGATGGGGCAGTGGATGATGTTGGTCTTGTCCAGGCGGTACTCGATCTTACCGGCCTTCACCTCGGTGACGGCCTTGGCGACGTCCGGGGTGACGGTGCCGGCCTTGGGGGAGGGCATCAGGCCCTTGGGACCCAGCACCTTACCGAGGCGGCCCACCACGCCCATCATGTCGGGGC